>NZ_JBAKFQ010000021.1:0-79537 GCF_053484255.1 Martelella sp. FLE1502 | reverse complement strand
CCGCTTGCCCTCATCCGGCCTTCGGCCACCTTCTCCCCAAGGGGAGAAGGGGACGGCTGAGAGGCCCGGCCATGCGGGTCCTCTCACACCTCCATCGAATAGCCCGCGCCGCGCACGGTGCGGATCACGTCGGGCATTTGCGAGAAGTTGAGCGCCTTTCTGAGGCGGCCGACATGGACGTCGACGGTGCGTTCGTCGACATAGATATCGTGGCCCCAGACGCCATCGAGAAGCTGGGAGCGGGAGAATACCCGACCGGGCGAGGTCATCAGGAATTCAAGCAGCCGGAACTCGGTCGGCCCGAGCCGGACTTCCTTGGCCTTGCGGTGGACGCGGTGGGTCTCGCGGTCAAGCTCGATATCGCCGCATTTGAGTACGCTGGAGAGCACTTCCGGCCGGGCCCGGCGCAGGATCGCCTTGACGCGGGCCATCAGCTCCGGCGTCGAGAACGGCTTGACGACATAGTCGTCGGCACCGATCGCAAGCCCACGCACCCGCTCGCTTTCCTCGCCGCGCGCCGTCAGCATGATGATCGGCAGGCGCTCGGTCTCGGGCCGCATCCTGAGCCGGCGGCAGAGCTCGATGCCGGAAACGCCGGGCAGCATCCAGTCGAGCAGCAGGAGGTCCGGCACCCGTTCCTGCAGCCTCAGTTCGGCTTCGTCGCCGCGGGCGATCGTCTCGACTTCATAGCCTTCCGATTCAAGGTTGTAGCGCAGCAGAACGCTCAGCGCTTCTTCATCTTCGACAACTGCAATCTTCGGAACCATCTCGTGCCTCTGTCAAATGGTTTCAGGACTTGCTTTCGCCGGAGCCGACCGAGGGCGACATGTCGTCCTTCGGGCGCTCTCCCTGCGGCTGCGAGCCGGTGGCGATGTAGTAGATCATTTCTGCAATATTGGTGGCGTGATCGCCGATGCGCTCGATGTTCTTGGCGCAGAACAGAAGATGCGTGCAGGTGGTGATGTTGCGCGGATCTTCCATCATGTAGGTCAAAAGCTCGCGGAACAGCGAGGTGTAGATCGCGTCGATCTCCTCGTCGCGCTCGCGGATCGAGTTAGCCTTGTCGGCCTGGCGCGAGGTGTAGGCGTCGAGCACTTCCTTGAGCTGGAGCAGCGCCAGTTCCGACAGGTGCTCGATGCCGTGGGCAAGCTTGCGCGGCACACCGGTGCCCTGCACCGAGATCACCCGCTTGGCGGTGTTCTTGGCCATGTCGCCGACGCGTTCCAGATCGGCGGCGATGCGGATCGCGCCCATGATTTCGCGCAGGTCGGCGGCCACCGGCTGGCGCCGCGCAATGGTGACGATCGCCTTTTCGCCGACCTCGCGCTCGGCATCATCCAGCGCAAGATCCTCGGCGATCACCTTTTCGGCGAGTTCGGTATCGGTGTTGACCAGCGCCACGACGGATTGCGAGACCATCTCTTCCGCCATGCCGCCCATTTCAGAGATCCGGCGCTGGAGATATTTCAGCTCCTCGTCGAAGGCCGATATGATATGCGAGTGTGCCATCTGTGCGTCTCCTTAACCGAACCGGCCCATGATGTAGTCCTGGGTGCGGCTATCTGCGGGATTGGTGAAAATCGTGTCGGTGTCGTCCTCCTCGACCATGTAGCCGAGATGGAACATCGCCGTGCGCTCGGAAACGCGCGCGGCCTGCTGCATCGAATGGGTCACCATCACGATGGTGTAGTTCTGCTTCAGCTCGCTGATCAGTTCTTCCACGCGCGCGGTGGCGATCGGGTCGAGCGCCGAGCAGGGTTCGTCCATCAGGATCACTTCGGGGCTGACGGCGATGGCGCGGGCGATGCAGAGCCGCTGCTGCTGGCCGCCGGAAAGGCTGGTGCCGGGCTCGTGCAACCGGTCCTTGACCTCGTTGAACAGGCCCGCCTTCTGCAGGCTGGTCTCCACGATCCTGTCGAAATCGGCGCGGTGGCGGGCAAGCCCGTGAATGCGCGGACCGTAGGCGACGTTCTCATAGATCGATTTCGGAAACGGGTTCGGGTTCTGGAACACCATGCCGACGCGGGCGCGCAGCTCCACCACATCGATGCCGGAGGTATAGATATCCTCGCCGTCGAGCGTGATCGTGCCGGTCACCCGGCAATTGTCGATCGTGTCGTTCATGCGGTTCAGCGTGCGCAGAAAGGTCGACTTGCCGCAGCCCGACGGGCCGATCAGGGCAGTGACGGCATTGCGGCGGATATTCAGGTTGACGTCGAACAGCGCCCGCTTCTGCCCGTAATAGACGGAAACATCCTTGCCGACCATCTTGTAGCTTTGTTCGTTCATGTTTCCGCTCATTGTTCTTTTCGCATCAAGGGTCATTGTCGTCTCCTACCAGCGCCGCTCGAAGCGGCGGCGGAGAATGACCGCGGTCAGGTTCATCAGGATCAGGAACACCAGGAGCACGATGATCGCCGCCGAGGTGCGCTCCACGAAGGCGCGCTCAGCCTCGCCCGCCCACATGTAGATCTGCACCGGAAGCGCCGTCGAGGGATCGAGCGGGCTTGAGGGATAATCCGCGACGAAGGCGACCATGCCGATCAAAAGCAGCGGCGCGGTTTCGCCAAGCGCGCGGGCAAGGCCGATGATCGTGCCGGTCAGGATGCCGGGCATGGCAAGCGGCAGCACATGGTGGAACACCGCCTGCATTTTCGACGCGCCGACGCCGAGCGCGGCCGATCGGATCGAAGGCGGCACGGCCTTCAGCGCCGCGCGAGTGGCGATGATGATCGTCGGCAGCGTCATCAGCGTCAGCACCAGCCCGCCAACGAGTGCGGCCGAGCGCGGCAGGCCGAGAAAGCCGATGAACAGCGCCACGCCCAAGAGGCCGAAGACGATCGACGGCACGGCGGCGAGGTTGTTGATATTGACCTCGATGACATCGGTGAACCGGTTCTTCGGCGCGAATTCCTCGAGATAGATCGCCGACGCCACGCCGAGCGGCAACGACAGCACAAGCACGATACCCATCATGTAGAGCGTGCCGACAAAGGCGACGCCGATGCCCGCCGATTCCGGACGCGAGGACGCGCCATGGGTGAAGAAGCCGGTGTTGAAGCTCTTGTGCAGCCGGCCCTCCGCCTTCAGCTCCGCCATCCAGGCGGCCTGTTGATCCGAGACGCGGCGACTGGTTTCGGGCAGCGAAAGGTCGATCTGGCCCTTGTTGGCGGAATCGATATCGGCGGCGGCGAGCAGTTTCACGTCAACGGTCTTTCCGATCACCGACGGGTCGTCCATCACCACGTCGCGCAGGTCGACGCGGGCCGAGCGCGAGACGAGCCGCATGGCTTCACGCATCTCGGCGGCGTTGGCCGGATCGAGACCGAGCGTTTTCGCCAGCGCGTCCTGCACCAGAGCCGGATAGTTCACCGTCAGAAGCAGGCGCGGATTTTCATCCCGCAGACCATCCGGGTCCACCACCGCTTCGGTAAACGTGATCGGCAGCGTGATCGTGGTCTGCTGGAAGGCGGAAAAGCCCTTGCCGGCGACCGAAAACAGCAGCGCCGCCAGGAAGAACAGGCCGGCGAAGATCGCGAGGAAGCCGAACACGCGGAAGCGCTTTTCCGCGCGGTGGCGGCGTTTCAGCCCCTTGCGGCGGGTCTCGGTGACCCTGCGGCGGAAATCCTCCGCCTCGTTCGGATTGGAGAAGGTCTCGCTCATGCGTACTGCTCCCGGTATTTGCGCACGACATAGAGCGCGTAGACATTGAGGCAGAGCGTGATCACGAACAGCGTCAGCCCGAGCGCGAAGGCCACCAGCGTCTGGGGCGTGTTGAATTCGAGATCGCCGGTGAGCTGGTTGACGATCTTGACCGTCACCGTCGTCATCGGCTCGAACGGGTTGATCTGCAGATTGGCGGCGACGCCGGCGGCGAGCACCACGATCATGGTCTCGCCGATCGCGCGCGAGGCGGTCAAAAGCAGCGCGCCGACTATGCCGGGCAGCGCCGCCGGCAGCACCACACGCTTGATGGTTTCCGACTGCGTCGCGCCGAGCCCGAGCGAGCCCTTGCGCAGGCTGTCGGGCACGGCGTTGATGATGTCATCGGAGAGCGACGAGACGAACGGGATCAGCATGATGCCCATCACCACGCCGGCCGTCAGCACCGACTGCGCCTCGATGAAATTGCGGTAATTGCCGGTGAAAAGTCCGTTCAGATCCACCGAGATATCGCGCAGCAGCGGGCCGACCGTGATCAGCGCGAAAAAGCCGTAGACGATGGTGGGAATGCCGGCGAGCACCTCCAGCAGCGGCTTGGCGATCGCGCGCAGCCGGCCGCTGGCATATTCCGACATGTAGATTGCGGCATAAAGCCCGATCGGCACGGCCACCGCCATCGCCACCACGGAAATATAGATCGTGCCGGCGAGCAACGGGATCAGGCCGAACTGGCCGGGCGAGGCGGTTTCGCCGGCCGCGGCAAAGCGCGGGTCCCACACCGTGCCGAAGAAGAAATCCATCGGCGAAACCTGCGCGAAGAAGCGCAGCGATTCCGACAGCATCGACAGCACGATGCCAACGGTCGTCAGGATCGCGATGGTGGAGGCGAGAAGCAGGGCCCCCAGCACCACCTGCTCGACCCGGTTGCGGGCCTGGAACTGCGGCTTGACCGCACGGAAGGAGAGCGCCAGCGAGACGAGCGCGACGGCCAGCACGGCGGCCGCCATGGCGTAGCTGCTTTTTGCCGAAAGCGCGTTCATCCGCTCCGCCGATTTGAGCACGAAGGGCTGCGGATTGGCGGCCAGCGGAATGCCGCTTTTCGCCAGCACCGCGCGAAGCTGGCTGGAATCTTCCGCGACGCGTTCGCGCGCCGTCTCGGGAAGCTGGCGCAGACCGTAGGCGACGGAGGTGACGGTGTTGAAGGTCAGGCTCTGGGCCGAGGCCGGCTGTTCCTTCACGCTTTCGGGGAAATCCTCGCGGATTTCCGCGCCGATCAGAAGCGGGCTCGCCACCATCCACACCGCCATCAGGAGCACGGCCGGAATGACGGTCGCGATCGTCACGAAGCTTGCGTGATGGCTGGGGCGGGAGTTGATTCGCCCGGCATCGGCCAGCGCATAGGCTTTCGCGCGGGCTGCGAAGAAGCCGCCTGCGCCAAACAGCACGATGAGCGCCAGTATGATCAAAAACACATGCATATTCGGACCATCCGGGGCTTGAACCCCATTGCCCCGCCACCGGCGGGCATTGAATTCACATCGGCGCTACTGCGTCTGCTGCGCCGTTACGCTCGCATCGAAAGCGGCCTTGGTTGCCGCGCGTTCGGCCTCGGAGGCCGGCACAAGGCCATATTCGGCAAGCGGGCCATAGGGCCCGGCCATGTCGTCGGAGAGGAAGAAATCGACATATTCCTTGAGGCCGGCAATCGCGCCGACATGGGCATTCTTGACGTAGAAATAGAGCGGCCGCGACACTGGGTATTCGCCTGAGCCGACGGTTTCGAGCGTCGGCGTGACGCCGTCAATCGTCGCCACATTCAGCTTGTCGGTATTGTTGTCGTAAAAGGACAGGCCGAAGACGCCGAGCGCCGAACGGTTGGCGGCAACCCGCGCCAGCGTTTCGGTGTAGTCGCCGTCGATGCCTGGGGCACGGCCGTCCTTGCGTACAGCGATGCATTTGTTCTCGCCCTGCTTCTTGCCGAATTGCTCCGTGAGAAATTCAACGGCGCCCGCTTCCTCGCAACCGACGGCCAGCACCTTTTCCTCGAAGACTTCGCGGGTGCCGTGCTTTTCGCCGGGAATATAGGCGGTGATCTCGACATCGGGCAGCGCCGGATTGACTTGCGCCCAGCGGGTATAGGGGTTTTGCACCAGCTCGCCGTCAATCACCAGTTCGGCGGCGAGCGCCTTGTAAAGATCGAGCGGCGTCAGGGCCATGGGCTCCATCGCGGCGTCGGTGGCGAACACGATGCCGTCATAGCCGAACACGATCTCGGAAATGCCGGTGACGCCGTTCTTGGCGCAGTTTTCGCGCTCGCCCTCGCGCATTGGCCGCGAGGCATTGGCGATGTCGATGGTGCGCGGGCCGACGCCCTTGCAGAATTCCTTGAGCCCCGCCGACGAGCCGCCCGATTCCACGATCGGCGTCTTGTAGTCGGGATAGATCTCGCCAAAGGTCTCCGCCACGATCTTGGCATAGGGCAGCACGGTGGAGGAGCCGGCGATCTGGATCTGGCTGCGCGCCAGCGCCGGCGCGGAAAAGGCAAGCGCGGCGGAAAGCGCGACGATCGGCAGGATGAATGGCTTCATGGCTGGGCTCGCCTCTTGCGGCTTTGCAGGACCCTCGTCGGGTTGCCCCGGTTTTATGTCATTTTTATTTCAGTTTTATGACAGTCTATGCCTATGAAAAACATAAGGGTTTCACTTTGCCGACGTCGTCAGAACCGGACGGTGAAGGTCGTGCCCTGACCGACTTCGGATTTGACCGAGAGCCGGGCGCGATGGCGGGTGAGGATATGCTTGACGATCGCGAGGCCAAGGCCGGTGCCCTTCTTCGAACGGCTGTCGGCGACCGAGACGCGATAGAAGCGTTCGGTCAGTCGCGGCACATGTTCGGAGGGTATGCCGGGGCCGTGATCGACCACGGAAACCTCGGCGCCGGAGGGAGAGAGGGGCTTGAGATAGACCTCGACCTTGCCGCCCTCGGAACCGTATTTGCAGGCGTTTTCGATCAGGTTTTCGAACACTTCCACCAACTCGTCCTTGTCGCCGTTCACCGTCACCGGCTCCTCGGGCATGAACAGGTGGATCGATACTTCCAGATCCTCGGCGAGCGGCAGCAGGCTGTCGCGGACATGGCCGAGCAGGGCGTTGAGCGTGACCGTCTGGTCCGGCGGCAGATGAGCCTTGGCCTCCAGCCGCGACAGGCTCATCAGATCGTCAACGAGGCGGCTCATCCTTGTCGCCTGATCGAGCATGATCGGCAGGAACCGTTCCTGCGCCTTGACGTCATGCTTGGCCGGGCCCTGCAGCGTTTCGATATAGCCGCGCAGCGAGGCGAGCGGGGTTCTGAGTTCGTGGCTGGCGTTTGCAACGAAATCGGAGCGCATGCGATCGATCCGGCGGGCCTCGGAGACATCGCGCAGCACCAGCATGAACACCGGCTTTTCGGCATCGGAAACCGGCGCGCTGCGCACCAGGTAGACGCGTTCGGAGGGCAGCCGTTCGGAATATTCGATCTGGTTGACCCTGCCGTTTGCCAGTGTATCGCGGATGATGTCGAGTACGCCGGGCGCGCGCATCCGCGCCGAGATGTGCGAGCCGAGCGGGAACTTTCCGAACGTGTCGCCCGCCGAGCGGTTCTGGAACAGCACCGTGCCGTCGGGCGCCATAAGATAGATGGCGAGGTCGATTTCATCGAGCAGTCCGGGAAGATCGCCGAAATCGAAGGCAAGCGCGGTCTCCAGACTGTCGGGAACGGCCTCTTCCTCAGCCGCTATCCGGGGGCGGATGCCGGCAATGGCGGCAATGCAGATGACGAGCCAGGCGGCAATGACGGCAAGCGCCGGAAGCGCGCCATAAAAAAGCGCAAGCAGCGCCACCGCCGTCGTTGCAAGCAACACGAACCGCGCCGCGGCCATGCGTGAAGCAATGCCGCTCAGAATGCCTTCCACACGGTTCACCCGATGCTCCCGAAATCTCCTGAATTGCGCCTACTATACGCATTTTGTAACAGGAATATTGATGGCGGGAAAATAATCGGTATGGCGGGTCACGGTTTCCGGAGGCTCACCGCGGCATTGTCCCGGAGGAGGAGGACAATACCGCGGCGACCGGGATCAGCGGACCTCGAAACCGCGGTAATTGTCGTCGCGGATGGCGTTCATCTCGGTCATGTAGTTGCCCATGCCACCCATGTACCACATCGAGGTTCGTGGTTTTCCGGGAATGTTGGCGCCGTTGATCCAGCTGTCTGTGACCTCGAACAGAGTGCCGGCCATGCCTTCCTGGCACACCCGCACCCAGTCGTCCTGCGCCTCTTTGGTGGTCTCGATAATGCCGTTGCCCTTCTCTGCCTGTTCGATCAGGTCGCACAGGAAATCGACCTGCCATTCATGCACCAGCGGCTGGCTGGTGAACGGGCTGAAGGGACCGAACACCATCAGAAGGTTGGGGAAATCGGCGATCGACATGCCGGCATAGGCGCGCGGACCGTTCTTCCAAACATCCTTCAGGCGCACGCCGTTGCGGCCGATCGTTTCGATCTTCAGGTAGTTGCCGGTCATGGCGTCGAAGCCGGTCGCCATGATCACCACGTCGAGTTCCAGCTCCTTGCCGCCGACGATCAGTCCGTTCTCGGTAAAGCGCTCGATCGGCTCGGCCTTGACGTCATGAAGCGTGACATTGTCGCGGTTATAGGTCTCGTAATAATTGTCGGCGGCCAGCGGACGCTTGGCGTAATAGTCGCGCGGGGTCAGCTTGCGGGCGGTCTCGGGATCCTTGACGATGGCGTCGATCTTGGACTTGATGAAGTTTGTCGCCGTCTTGTTGGCTTCGGCTGTGACCGGAATATCGGAGAAGGTTTCGAGCAGGAAGCTGAAGCCGTTGCCCTTTTTCCACGCCTTTTCATAAACGCGGCGGCGCTCCTCTTCATCCACCTCAAGCGCGGAAACGGTGCTTTCGTCGAAGCCGAAAACCGCAGCCGTGCTCAGCGCCCAGTCGCGGAAGCCGTGCGGATCGGCCTTGATCTTCTCGCGCGTCTCGGCCGGGAAGGGGCCGATGCCGAGCGGAACCACCCATTGAGCGGTGCGCTGCAACACATGCAGATGGCCGACCTTGTCCGCGAGCGCGGTGATGATCTGGATGCCGGTCGAGCCGGTTCCGACGACGCCGACGCGCTTGCCCTCCAGGTCGGGCGCGGTGTCCGGCCATTTAGAGGCGAGCAGGACCTCGCCCTTGAACTTTTCCTGATCGGGAAATTGCGGGGCATAGGAGGAGGAGAGAAGCCCCACGGCCTCAATCACATATTTCGCCTTCACCGTGTCGCCGTCCGTGGTGGTCAGCAGCCAGCGGCCCTCGTCCTCTTTCCATTCGGCGCGGGCGATGCGGGTATTGAAGTGGATCGAGCGCTTCAGGTCGTGCTTGTCGGCGACCGCGTTCAGATAGTTCAGCACTTCCGGCTGTTTGGCGTAGCGCTCCGACCATTCCCAGTTCTGGAACATGTCGAGGTCGAAGGAATAGGTGTAGACGGTCGATTCGGTATCGACCCGGCAGCCGGGATAGCGGTTCCAGTACCACGTGCCGCCAACCCCGCCGGCGTCATCGAAGGCTTCCGCCTTCATGCCGAGCACATTGCGCGTCTTGTGCAGCGCGTAGAGCCCGCCGACGCCCGCGCCGATGATGGCGACATCGAGCTCAAGCTGTTTGTGCGATACCGCGTTCATTATGAAACCTCCCATTCTCGTCAAATCTTGCGGCGGCAAGGCGCGCGCCGGTCTTTATCTTTAAGCGGGTCGCGGAGCCGGCGCTTGGTCTTGCGCCTGATTCTGCCGGCGGCAAAAAATGCGCCGCAGACCTCGCTTTCACACACTCATATGGTATTACGGTATTATCGTCAATGACGCAAAATGTCCTTGTCATGATCATATTCCTATAATACCGTAATACGAACATATTAAAAAGGCAGCCACCAGCGCCGCTTCACCAAGGATGGTATGACATGAACACGCAAAGTCCGCTCTCCACGGATCACGAGGCCCTGATGCCTGATCGCAGGCTCTATATCGGCGGCCAATGGCTGGAAGGGCCGTCAGAGTTTCAGGTGATGAACCCGGCAAACGGACGTCCGGTCGCCACTGTGTCGCATGCGACCTCGGCCGAGGCGCTTGCCGCGCTTGATGCCGCGGCCGCGGCCCAGCCCGGCTGGGCAAAGCTTGCGCCGCGCGCCCGCGCCAACCTCATGCACAAGGCCTACCGTCTGATGATGGAGCGCGAGGAAGCGTTCACGAAGATCATGACGCTCGAAAGCGGCAAGCCGCTGACGGAATCGCGGGCGGAATTCCTGCTGTCAGCCGATTTCCTGTTGTGGTTCGCAGAGCAGAGCGCCCATATCCACGGCTCCTATTGCGACAGTTCCAGCGGTGATTTCCGGGTCGTGGTCAAGCATCAGCCGATCGGACCCTGCCTGTTGATCACGCCCTGGAACTTCCCGCTGCTGATGATCGTGCGCAAGGCCGGCGCAGCCCTTGCCGCCGGCTGCACCACGATCACCAAGACCGCCCAGGAAACGCCGCTCACAGGCGCGCTGTTTGTCGAGGTGCTGCATGATTCGGGCTTCCCGGCAGGCGTCGTCAATCTGCTGCACACCACCAAGTCCTCCGCCGTCTCCGAGCCGCTTTTGAAGGATAAGCGCCTGCGCAAGGTCTCGTTTACCGGCTCCACCGGGGTCGGCGGCCTGCTGATGGAGCAGGGCGCGCGCAACATCCTCAACTGTTCGATGGAGCTTGGCGGCGACGGGCCCTTCATCGTGCTCGACGACGCTGATATCGATCTCGCCGTCGACCAGGCGATCATCTGCAAGTTCCGCAATGCCGGCCAGGCCTGCGTTGCCGCCAACCGGATCATCGTCGATGCCCGTGTGGAGGCCGAATTCACCGCGAAATTCGTGGCCAAGGTTAAGGCGCTGAAGGTTGGTGATGGCATGGGCGCGGTTGATGTCGGGCCGATGATTTCGGCCAAGCAGCGCGACCGGCTGGGCGAGACCCTGAAGCAGCTTACCGATGCCGGCGGCCAGTTGCTTGCCGGCGGCAAGCCGGTGGCGGGCGAGGGCTATTTCTTCGAGCCGACGGTGGTGCGGTTTGAGGGCCGCAACGAAGTGATGTGTTCGAACGAGTTGTTCGCGCCGATCGCCGCGATCTTTTCGGTCGATGGTCCCGAAGCCGCGCTCGCCTTTGCCAATGAAAGCGATTTCGGCCTGGCCTCGTATGTGTTTACAAGGGATCTGTCGCGGGCGCTGACCTTCGGCGAGCGGCTGGAATTCGGCATGGTCGGCATCAATCGCGGCATCATGGCCGATCCCAAGGCGCCGTTCGGCGGCACCAAGGCCTCGGGCATCGGACGCGAGGCCGGGCAGGAGGGGATCTATGAATTCATGGAGCAGAAATACATGGCGGTCACTGTCAACGAGGCGCTGAGCTGATGGCGATGGAGAATGTTCTGGGGCTCGGCCTCGTGCGCCAGCCGAAAACGGTGCTGTTCGGACCCGGCCAGCGTCGGCAGCTCGGCCGCTATGCACGCGGCTTCGGGACCCGCGCGCTGGTGGTGACAGACGCACGCATGGCGACGACACCGGAATTCGCAGCGCTTGCGAGCGATCTGCGCGAACGCGGCCTCGCGGTCACGGTCTACGATCAGGCCGAGCCGGACCTGCCGCGCGGCAACGTCATGGAAGTCGCGGAGATGGCGGGCGCTGTCGATGTCATCATCGGCGTCGGCGGCGGGTCCTGCATGGATCTCGCCAAGGCCTCATCGGCCGTGCTCGCCCATGGCGGCGACGTGCGCGATTATTTCGGCGAATTTGCGGTGCCGGGCCCCTGCATTCCGGTGATCACCATGCCGACCACCGGCGGAACCGGGGCGGAGGTCACCAGCCTCGCGATCGTCTTCGACGAGGAGACAGGCATGAAGATGGCGGTCGCCGATGCCCATATCGAGCCGGAGATTGCGATCATCGATCCCGAACTGACGCTCACCTGCCCGCCCGGCCTGACGGCGGCGACCGCCGCCGACGCGCTGTCGCACCTGGTCGAGGCCTTTACCGCAAAGCCGAAGAACCCGACGCCGGAGCAGATCGAGACCCAGATCTATGTCGGCAAGAACCGCATCACCGACATGTTCTGCGAAAAGGGCCTGCGGCTGATGAACCGCTCGCTTGGACGCGTGGTCGAAAACCCCGCCGATCTCGCCGCGCGTTCGGATGTGATGTTCGCCGCCTACTGCGCCGGCATGGCGATCAACACGACCGGCACGGCGGCCGCCCATGCGATCCAGAGCCCGATGGCGGCGATCGGCCACACCCCGCACGGTTTCGGCGTCGGCGCGCTGCTGCCCTATGTCATGCGGCTGAACCTGCCTTATGCGACTGCTGAGTTCGCGGAGATCGCACATTGCCTCGATGTCGCCGACAGTGCCGCCTCGCCGGAGGAAAACGGCCGGGCCGCGATCGAGAGGATCGAGGCGATGCTGGAGACGACCGGCACGCCGCTGGAACTCAAATCGCTCGGGATTGAGGAGCGCCATTTCGACCAGATCGCCCGCTCGGCGGTGAAGGCCACCCGGCTGGTACTCAACAATCCCGCCCCGCTCACCGAGGACGCGGTCCGCAAGGTGCTGGCCCACGGCGTTGCCGGCGATCGGAGCTGGTGGACGTAGGCGGGCGGGGGAGGTTGCTCGCGTGACAAAGAGATGAATGCCGCAACGGTATCGCCCTGCGGTCCTGGATGCCGGCTCAAGGCCGGCATGACGGAAGTCGAGGGGGTAGGGCAATCTGCCCCGTCCCGTCTATTCTTCCGAAAGGATCGCCTTGTTGCGCTTCATGTATTCGGCGATCGCCAGTTCGCCGGCGAGCTGGATGTGGTGTTCGCAGGCCGCCGCCGCGGCATCGCCGTCGCGGGTGATGGCGGCGGCCTTGATGATGGTTTCGAGTTCGGCGATCGAGGGTTCGATCCGGCTTTCATCGACGAAGGCGAAGCGGCGAAACATCGCGATGCGGGCGTGCATGCTGCTGAGGCTTTCGGTCAGCACGGCATTGTCGCTGCCCTCGGTGAGCAGGGTGTAGAACTCGGCCTTGATATGCTCGCGGCTTTCGATATTGCCCTTGCGGTATTCCTTGTCGAGCCGGTCGCCGAGCTTCTTCAGCCTGGCGCATTGGCTGTCGGTGGCGTTTTCGGCGAAAAGCCGGCCGGCAAGACCTTCAAGGGCGGCGCGCACGACATAGATCGAGCGGATTTCCTTTTCGGTGAGCACGGTCACGATCGGACCGAGATTGGGCACGACGCTGATCAGATGTTCCGATTCGAGCTGGCGCAGCGCCTCGCGGATCACGGTGCGCGAGACGCCATAGGTCTCGCAAAGCGCGCTCTCGATCAGGCGCTGGCCGGGCACCAGCTTTCCTTCGAGAATATCCTCGCGAACCAGACGCACCACCTGCTGGCGAAGCGGGGCCGCCGTGCGGGCGATGACTGTCGAACCTGCCATGCTACTCTCCGATATTCGTTCCGGTATCTTCTGGGAGGGAGGTCCCTCGCCGGACCGCCTGGGGCGTTCGGTCCGGTTTACCAAGATTTGCCGGACGACGCGAGCCGTGCATTCCGGCTTTCGTCGTTATTCACTGATATGATATGACAGTAATACCATCTATCTTGCTGCCGCGCCATCCGCGATTGCCGCACATTCGGTTAATGGAAACTGCAACTTTAGCATTCATCGCGCGAACCAATCGCAGCCCCCTGACCAACGCCATATCCTCCCAAAGCCCCTGTACATTATTACCGTAATACGGTACGACAGAAAAATTGCTCTTCTCCGTTAGCGGTATCAACTGCCGGAAAGGGGGCGCCATAATTACGGGAGGAAAAAGAATGGTCGCCAAGCGTCTCAAGTCGCAGAATGCCGGATGGCACAGGTTCAACGTAGGCGCGCTCGAATGCACCGCCATATGGGACGGCTATATCCATCATGGCTATGAGGGCATTTTCCCCAATGCCGATCCGGCGGAAATGGCGCGGCTGCAACGCGAATATCTGCTGCCGGCCGATCATATCCCGATGGACCTGAACCCTGTCGTGGTCAACACCGGCGACCACCTGATCCTGATCGACGCCGGCATGGGGCAGACCTCGACGATGTTCGGCGACCAGATGGGCCGTCTCATGGAAAACATGAAGGCCGCCGGCATCGATGCTGCCGATATCGATGTTGTGCTGCTGACCCATCTCCACCCCGACCACTCCTTCGGCCTGATCCTGCCCGATGGAGCGCCAGCCTTTCCCAATGCCATGCTTTACGCGCCCAGAACCGACTGGAAAGAGTGGACCGACGAAGCCAACCTTCAACGCAACGATTTCCGCAACGCCTGGACCGCCGGCACGCTCGAAGCGGTCGCGCCCTATCGCGACCGGCTCCAGCTCTTCGACATCGGCGACGCCATCCTGCCCGGCGTGACGACGCTTTCGGCCGCCGGCCACAGTTCCGGCCAGTGCGCCTATCTGTTCGAAAGCGAGGGCGAGAAGGTGATCTTCACCGGCGATCTCGCCCACCATCAGGTCTATGATCCCTACCATCCCGAATGGTTCTTCCACATGGACTTCGACAGCGATCCGCAGATGGGGGCGGACGCCAAGGCGGAAATCTTCAAAAAGGTCGTGGACGAGAATATCCGCTACCACGGCTATCATTTTCCCTATCCGGGTCTGGGGCGGATGGTGCGGGCGGACGACGGCACCTACCGGTTCCATGCCGAGCCGGTCAATCCGCGCCTCCTGCCTGCGCTGAAGTGAGGCGGCACCATGAACAATGAAATGTGCGCGATCGTCACCGGCGGCGGTCGCAATATCGGTCAGGCGATTTCGCTCAGGCTGCAACAGGACGGTTTTCGCGTTTTTGTACTCGATGTCGTCGAGCCCGAGGTCGAATCGCTGCGCGCCGATGCGGTGCTGGTGGACCTTCTGGATGTCGAGGCCGCCAAGGCGTCGGTTGGCGCGATTGTCGCGCGGCACAAGGTCGCCTGTCTCGTCAACAATGTCGGGCTGGTGGCGCCCGCGCCGCTGGAAGAGGTGAAGCTCGAGGATTTCGAGCGGCTGATGAACCTCAATCTTCGCACCGCCATCATCTGCGCCCAGATCGTGGTGCCGGAGATGAAGCGCCATGGCGGCGGTCGGATCGTGTTCAACACCAGCCGCGTCACCAAGGGCAAACTCGACCGCACGCTCTACAGCGCCACCAAGGGCGCGGCGCAATCGATGGCGCGCACCTGGGCGCTGGAGCTCGGCAGCGCCGGCATCACCGTCAACTGCGTCGCCCCCGGCCCGATCGCGACCACCGCCTTCTGGCAGAACAACCCGCCGGATGCGCCGAAGACCAAGGCGATCACCGATGCCATTCCGGTCGGCCGCATGGGCACGCCGGAAGACGTCGCCAACGCCGTCAGCTTCTTCTGCGATGAGCGTGCGGGTTTCGTCACCGGCCAGACCCTGTTCGTCTGCGGCGGCGTTACGGTCGGATAAGTGCTTCCAGCGCGGCGTTTCGCCAGAGTTCTCTGTTTGACCGGAATCAAGGCATGGTCCATCTCTGGTCGATAGAGATGAACCATGCCGGCAGCCACGAACAAATCCGAATTGCTTGATGCCTTCGACAGGGAACGGGCGAAACTGAGAAAGACGCTCGACGCGGTCGACGAGGAGACGTCGACCTTGTCCGCGCCTGATGATGCCGTCACGATCAGGGGCATCATCGCGCACCGGACCCACTGGATGGGCATGTTCCACCACTGGTATGAAGACGGCGTTGCCGGCCGGGAGGTGTTCGTGCCGGCCAAAGGCTACAAATGGAACCAGCTCAAGGCCTATAACGCCCCGCTTTATGCCAAGGGCGATGCCACGCCCTGGGCCGAGCTCATCAGGCAGTTCGATGCCGCCTGCGACAGGATGCGGTCGTTTATCGCCGCCCGGGACGATCACGAACTCTATACCGATGGCGTCTATGCCTGGACCGGAAAGTGGACGCTTGGCCGCTATGCCGAAGCCTCCGGGCCGTCTCATTTCCGTTCGGCAAACGCCTATATCCGCAAGATCTTGAAAGCCGCCCGATAGGCTTGGCCTGCTAAGCCGGCTCGAAAAGCTCTGCGATCTCCATCTCCGGCACCAGAACCAGTCCCTTGTCGGTGATCCGGATTTCGGGGATCACGGAAAGCGGGATCAGGTTGAAGCCCATATAGGGGATCGCGCAGCCGGCCTCTTCCCAGGCAAGTTTGAGAACCCGAACCGCGTCGGCCACATCGTGAACGCGCTTGTCGGAGAGAAGCCCCGCGATCGGCAGTTCCACCATGGCGCGGACCTTGCCGTCTGCGACCACGCAAACGCCGCCCTGCTTTTCCTCGATCGCCCTGAGTGCCGCCTGCATGTCGCCCTCATTGGTGCCGGCGACGATGATGTTGTGGCTGTCATGGCCGACAGAGGAGGCGACCGCGCCGCGCTTCAGCGAGAAATTCGACAACAGGCCATGGGCGACATTGCCGTCGGACTTGCCGTGGCGCTCGACCACGGAAACGAAGCAGAGATCGTGGCGGTCGAAATGGCTCTGCCAGTCATTGGCCGGCTCCAGCTCGATCACCTCGTGCACCGCGGTGATCCCCGGCAGTTCGGTGCGGATGCAGTGGGCCTTGACGCGCTCGACCGGCAGGTCCGGAACGAGCTTTACTTCCTTGGGCAGCTTGACGGTGTGATAGGCGGCATCGGGATAGCGCCAGCGCTCCGAAAGCGCCTCGTCGAGTGCGGCGGTCACCTTGCGGTCCTCGACCATCAGTTCGCCGCCATACCAGGTGTTGATCGGCTGCAACGTATCGTCGAGCAGCACCAGATCGGCGCGCCTGCCGCCGCCGAGCCCGCCAATCTCGTCGCCGAGGCCGAAGCGGGTTGCGCCGTGGAGCGAGCCCATGGCCCAGGCCTGTTCCGGCTTCATGCCGGCCTTGACCGCCTGGCGCGTCACCCAGTCCTGGCCGAACATCAAAAGATCGTCGGCATCGCGGTCGTCGGTGCAGACAGCCACGCGCTTGTGAGAGGCGCCGAGCTCGGTGATCGCCTTGATCGCTTCCGGCAGAGAATGCCACGGGGTGGTCGGCGGGCCGCCGCGCAGGAAGATCCACACGCCCGCCTCCAGAAGGTCGTTGGCGATATCGCGGTCGATCGCCTCATGGGTGTCGGTCACGCCGGCAGCGGCATAGGCGGCCACGAAATCGCGGCCATAGACATGGCCGGAAACCGGACGGCCGCGTTTCAGCGCCTCGGCGATGATCGCATGCGAGCGCTCGTCGCTCATGGCAACGGGCACGAAATCCATTTTCTCACCCAGCGCCAGCGCCTCCGGCCACTTGTCGAAGATCTGGGCGATCTTCTCCGGCGTCAGGTCGCCGCCAGCGGTTTCCATTTCGGCCGACGTCGCCGGCACGGTGGAGGGCACGGTGAGGTAGATCGAAAGCGGGGCCTGGCGGGCGTCCTCCAGCATCGCCTCCACGCCGGCGACATCCATGACATTGCCGATCTCGTGGCTGTCGCAGAAGATCGTGGTGGTGCCGTTCAAGAGCGCCGCCTCGGCATAGGCGCAGGCCGTCACCATGCTGCTCTCGATATGCAGGTGCGGGTCGACAAGACCGGGGGCGATAATGCCGCCATTGACGTCATAGCTCGCGGCGAGACGGCCCTGATAGCTGCCTGCGGGCTTCACGGCGGCGATCCGGCCGCCGGAAAGCCAGATTTCGCGATCGTCGAGAATCCGCTCGCTGTAGGTCGACAGCACCCGCGCGCCGGCAATCACCAGATCGGGATCGGCGCGGCCGGACGCCACATCGGCGAGCTTTCGGGTCATGTCTGAAAGGGGGGCGACGGAAAAGCGGGTCAGTGTGCTCATGCTCGGCTCTCGTGCTGTTGGAACCCGAGAGGCTATAGGCCCGTGGGCTGACGGTCCAGCCCCTTATCGCGCCGGTTTACGCGGCGCGGGCCTTGGCGATGGCTTCTTCGAGAAGCGCGCGGTCGAGAACGCCCGGATAGATTGTCCGCCCGATCACGAAGGACGGCGTGCCGTTGAACTGGAAGGCTTCGGCCTGATGGTAATTGCGGTCGAGAAGGGCCCCGATCGCATCCTGGTTTTTGGTCACACTTGCGGCGATCGCATCGAAATCGAGCCCCGCACCGGTAAGGATTTCCTCGACCTTTTCGTGGCTCAGCCTAGTATTGGCCCGCATCAGCGCGTCGAGCGCCGTCTCGTAGTCGCCAAGCGCCGCCGCGCCCTGCACCGCCTGGGCGGCGTAGACCGAGACCGGCCCGAAGATCGGCCAATCCTTCATCACCAGCTTGACATTGCCGTCTTTCGCAACGACGTCGCGGATCATCGGATAGTCGCGCTTGCAATAGGTGCACTGGAAGTCGAAAAATTCGACCACCGTCACATCGCCCTCGGGATTGCCGAGCACGGGGGCGGCCGGATCGGCGAAGACGTCTTCCGGGGATGGCTCATGGGCAAGGGCAGCCCGCGCAGGCAAAATCGAAAGTCCGCCGGCAGCCAGCATTCCCGTCAAAACCGTGCGTCTGTCGATCATGTTCGTCTCCGCGTTATCGTCCGGCAGTAGACCGCCCGAAATAGGCCAAGGCAAGCGGCGATGCCAAAAATCGGCAAGCTGTCCGCTCACATTCGCGCGAGCGCGCGAGCGATGCGAACAGGGGACGAGGCTTTGCGGCATTTGGATCGTTCCCTAAAAACATGGTGATGCTCAGGGCGTGATAAAAATATCTGATCGGCGCATGCGAAATTGAAATTGGACAGGGCTTGCGAATTTCCGGTTTCCTGCTTGACGAAATGATTGGGAGCCCTTCTGTGAGCGATAAAAAACTTTATCTCAAATTCGTGGATGCTAATGTTCAGGGCATAATTTCCCTTTATTGGGAAAACGCCCCCGAGACCTGCGCTGCCCTGTGGGGCGCGCTCGAAAAGCCGATCCAGTGGCCGGCGACCCACGCGATCTTCTCCGGACCCGAAATCATGATGGGCCTGCCGGAGGAAGCGCGCAATTTCGACCCGACCAAATTGCCGCCGGAAAACCAGACCATCCTGCCCGAGCCGGGCGAACTGCTGTGGTTCTATCAGCCGAAGAACTTCTTCAAGATCGATCCGGACGAGTTCTGGGAGATCGGCATGTTCTACGGCGTCGGCGGACGCACTTTTGGCCCGACCGGGTGGATACCCTGCACCTATTTCGGCAAGATGACGGAAAATCTCGAGGCGGTCGCGGCCCAGTGCCGGCTGATCCGCACCGAGGGCGCAAAGAAAGTGGAGATCGGCCGTCTGGCCTGATCATCCGATAACCAAGAGGAAGGGAATAGCATGAAACTTGTTACAGCAATGCTGGCCGGTGCTTCGGTCCTCACCGCCGTACCTGCCCTGGCCGCGGAAATCACCATCAATTCCTTCGGCGGCGCCTATGAAGAGGCGCACCGCAAATGCGTCATCGAGCCGTTTACGGCCGAGACCGGCGCCGACGTCAAGATCGTCACCGCCTATTCCGCCGATGCCTTCGCCCAGCTCCGCGCCCAGAAGGACGCGCCGCAATATGACGTGATCCACTTCTCCGGCGGCCAGGAAATCGTCGGCGCCAAGGAAGGCCTGCTCGCGCCGATCGATGCGGCGAAGCTTTCCAATGCCGCAGACCTCTATCCCTTCGCCGGCGCCAAGATGGCGGAAGGCGAGGGTCCGGCCTACCAGATTGCCGCCATCGGCCTGCTCTATAACAGCGACGAGCTCTCTGAAGCGCCGTCCAATTGGGCGGACCTGATGGAGCCCGAGCTTGCCGAAGGCCTGGTGCTCACCGATATCTCCAATACCTACGGCCTGTTCGGCTTCCTGATGCTGAACCAGGTTGCCGGCGGCGATCTCGACAATATCCAGCCGGGCCTCGACGCCGTGAAGGCCATGCTTGAAAACGGCGCCTTCGTGGTTTCGAAATCGCCGGAAATCCAGCAGGCCTTCGCCCAGGGCGGCACTTTCGTGGCGCCCTATGCCTCCGACTACGCCTATACGCTGCGCAAGGCCGGCCTTCCGATCAAGTTTCAGCAGGGCGCCGAAGGCACGCCGGCAAGCTACATCACCGCCAATCTGGTGGCCGGCCGCGACAATCAGGATCTGGCGCTGAAGTTCATCGATACCGAGCTTTCGCCGGAGGCCCAGGCCTGCTTCGCCGAAGCTCTGCGCTACACGCCGACCAATTCCAGGACCGAATTGCCGGACGAAGTGGCCGCCGACGTCGCCTATGGCGAGGAAGGCGTGGCAAGCCTTCTGCGTTTCGACCCGGAAACGATCGAGGCCAACCGCGCCGACTGGGTGGTTGAGTGGAACAAGGCAATCGCACAATAAGGCGGTGCGCCGGCCCCGCATCCCGGCTTGGCCGGGGTGCGGGGTGAATCATTGAAGTCGGAGCCGCATCGACCCTGCGGATCGTTCCCAATGCTCTCTCCCGCTTACGGGAGAGATGCCCCTAAGGGGGCAGTGAAGGTGGCGCGACATATCCATTCGTGAGGGCGTTCGCGGTGATAGACTCCCCCCTCACTGTCGCTGTCGCGACATCTCTCCCCTCCGGGGCGAGAAGATTGGGGGGGCTATGCGGGACGGATGCGCTATGGTTGGACGCTTCGACCGCGCGCAGCATCGATAAAAGGAAACTCAGCGGATGAAGTCCGACCGTGCAGAAAACGCGCTTCTGGTGTCGCCCGGCCTGCTGCTGCTGGCGCTGGCGTTCTTCCTGCCGATCGCGCGCATGCTGATGCTGTCGGTCATGGGGCCGGAAGGCTTCACCCTTGCCCATTTTGCCGAGTTTATCCGCGAGCCCTACTATCTCAACGTGCTGTGGCGCACGATCCGGCTGTCCTTCATCATCACGCTGATCGCAGCGCTTGTCGGCTTTCCGCTTGCCTATGTCATGGCGCGCGCTGGACCCCGGCTCAGGCTGTGGCTGATCATCGTGATCCTGCTGCCGCTGATGACCAGCGTGGTGATCCGCACCTTCGGCTGGATGGTGATCTTCGAACGCGGCGGCATTATTTCGTCGACGCTCTACGATCTCGGGCTGGTGAAGCGCAATTTCACGCTGATGCGCACCGAAACCGCGATCGTGATCGGCATGGTGCAGGTGCTGCTTCCGTTCATGACGCTGTCGATACTCGGCGTCGTTACCCGCATCGACCAGCGGCTGGAGGAAGCCGCGCGGACCATGGGCTGTTCGTTCCTGCAATCGTTCCGGCATGTGGTGTTGCCGCTTGCCATGCCGGGGATCGCCGCTGGTTCGCTTCTGGCCTTCACGCTGTCGGCGAGTTCGTTCGTGACGCCCAGCCTGCTCGGCGGGCCGCGCCTTCAAGTGCTGGCCGCCTCGATCTATTCCTCGGTCACGCAAACGCTAGACTGGCATTTCGCAGCCGCCCAGGCCGTGATCCTGTTCCTCGGCATCGCGCTCACCCTCATCCCCTATTTCAGGCTGACGGGAGGCCGTCATGGTTAAGGCCGTTCCGCTGTGGCTGAAGATCGCGACGGTGGTGTTCATCGCGCTGATCGTGGTGGTCATGCTGGCGCCGCTGGTGGTGGTGATCGGCACCTCGTTTTCGGCCAACCAGTTCATCGCCTTTCCGCCGAAAGGCTTCTCGCTCGAATGGTATCAAAAGGTGCTGTCGTCGAGCGCCTATCTCTCATCCGGCGCCTTGAGCCTCGGCATCGCGCTTCTGGTGACGCTCTCCTCCGTCACCATTGGCGGCGCGGCGGCGATCGCGATCCATCGTCGGCAATTGCCGCAATCGGAAATGCTCGGCGCGCTGTTTCTGTCGCCGCTGATCCTGCCGACGATCATCTACGCCATCGGCCTGTTGATGTTCTGGAGTGCCGCTTTCGGGCCGGTCTCCTTCGTCACGCTGTGGATCGGCCATACCGCGATCACGCTGCCCTATGTGGTGCGCACCACGCTCGCCGTTTTGAGCGAGTCCGATCCCTTCATCGAGGAGGCTGCCCGCACCATGGGGGCGGGGCGCATCCAGCGGCTCGTGTTCGTGGTGCTGCCGCAATGCCGGCCGGGGCTTGCCGCCGGCGCGTTCTTCGCCTTCAACATTTCGTTTGACGAGGCGGTGCTGTCGCTGTTTCTGCGCACCCCGGACATGACCACGCTGCCGGTGCAGATCTACGGCCAGCTCGAATTCAGCCCCGACCCGTCCGTCGCCGCGGTCTCCACGATCATGATCGCGCTCACCGTCATCCTCATTCTGGTTATCGACCGCGTGCTCGGTATCCGGAAATTCGCCTCTGCCTAGGAATATAATCATGTCGGATATTCATCTCGATCGGATCAGGAAGTCCTACGGCAAGGTGGAGGTGCTTCACGGCATCGACCTCGCGCTGTCCTCGGGCGAATTCGTCAGCCTGCTCGGCGCATCCGGCTGCGGCAAGACCACGCTTTTGCGCACCGTTGCCGGGCTTGAGGCCGTCACCGGCGGTCATGTTGTCATCGACGGCCAGGATGTGACGGGACTGCCGCCGGAAAAGCGCGATATCGCGATGATGTTCCAGTCCTACGCGCTGCTGCCGCATCTGAGCGTTTACGAGAATGTCCGCTTTCCGCTGCGCATGCGTCGCATCGGCGCGCGCGATGAGCAGGATGAGCGGGTCAAGGCGGCGCTGGAGACGGTGCAGCTCGGCCATCTTTCCGACCGCTATCCGCGCCAGCTTTCCGGCGGCCAGCAGCAGCGCGTGGCGCTGGCCCGCGCCATCGTCTCCAACCCGAAAGTGCTGTTGCTCGACGAGCCGCTTTCCAACCTCGACGCCCGGCTGCGCGAGGACATGCAGGTGGAGCTGATCGAGATCCACCGCCGCCTCGGGCTGACCACGCTGTTCGTGACCCAT
Organism: Martelella sp. FLE1502; assembly: GCF_053484255.1. Lineage (NCBI taxonomy): Bacteria > Pseudomonadati > Pseudomonadota > Alphaproteobacteria > Hyphomicrobiales > Aurantimonadaceae > Martelella > Martelella sp. FLE1502. The sequence continues at coordinate 56,897 of NZ_JBAKFQ010000021.1, read as the reverse complement.
GACCAGGAGGAGGCGCTGAGCCTCTCCGACCGGGTGGTGCTCCTGAACGCCGGCAAGGTCGAGCAGGAGGGCGCGCCTTCCGAGATCTACGCCCGCCCGGCGACCGCGTTCGTCTCCGGCTTCATCGGCTCTGCCAATGTGTTGAAGGGCGAGCTTGAGACGGGGGGCATCGTGGTGCTGGAGGATGGGCAACGCCTCGCGGTTTCGGCGGAAGCGCCGGCCGGGCCGGTCTCGGTCGTATTGCGGCAGGAGGACCTGACCGTCGCAGCTTCTGGCGAGGGGCTGAAGGCGAAGGTCAAGACCCGGGTCTATCTCGGTGCCCGCAACCGTTATGTGCTGGAGCTTGCCAGCGAGACCATCCGCATGCTCACCGACAACGAGACCGTGCTGCAGCCGGGCGACGAGGTCGCGCTTTCAATCGATCCCGAACGCATTCGCGTTCTCGCCCGCTGAGCCACTTTTGATTGTGAGACCGCGCGGAGGCTGGTAGCGTATGGCGATGCGCATCATCGACATGGCCACCTTCGTGGCGCTTGCCCGCAACCGGCATTTCGGCCGCACCGCCCGGGAGCTGAACACCACCCAGCCGGCCATTTCCTCGCGCCTTGCGATTCTCGAGCGCGATTACGCCTGCCGGCTTGTGGAGCGCGGCGACCGCGAATTCCGCCTGACGCCGGCGGGCGAGGAGGCGCTGCGCGTTTTCCAGGACGTTCTGGAAAAGCTCAACACGCTAAAATCCGACCTGAAGGAGGGCGGCAGCGACGCCGCCTATATCGTGCGCATCGGCGCGATCGATTCCGTGGTCGCCACCTGGATGCCGGATTTCATCGAGGCGCTGAGCCAGGCGATGCCGAACCTCAGGGTCGAACTGACGATCGAGGGCACGCGCGACCTCATCGCCGGCCTCGCCCATGGCGAGTTCGATCTGATCTTCGGGATCGAGCCCGCGATCGGCGACAGTTTCCGTTCCTTCATCATCTGCTATTATGAGATGGTCTGGGCCGCGGCCCCTGCTGTGGTTGACCGCAACACCACCTACAGCGTCGACGAATTGTCGCGGATGCCGATCATCACCTTCCCCAAGGGCACGCCGCCCTATGCCTATGTCGCGCCCTATTTTCAGGACGAACGGGTGCTGGCCTCCAAGCTGACGAGTTCCAACTCGCTGTTTGCGATGATCAATCTGCTGATCGGCGGCTTCGGCCTCGCCGCGATCCCCTCGGTCGCGATCGCCCGCGAGCTGGAAAACGGCCTGCTGTGCCGGGTGAGCGTGACCAAGCCGTTTCCGCCGATGCCGATCGTCGCCACCTACCAGACGACCGTCGGCCAGAACATCTTGCGCAGCGTCGCCGATCACGCCCGTAGCAGCGCCGCCGAGTTCTGCCGCAAGATGTCGTCGGAAAGCGCCTGGGTGCCGGGGGATAGCGGGTCCGCTACTGCCGAGCAGGAACGCGGCCGCATCAATCGATGATCGCCACCGACTTGATCTGGGCATAGACGGCCATGCCGGGCTGCAGGCTGAGGAGATTGGCCGACCGGGCGGTGACGCGCGCCATGATAAGCCTGCTGCCGATCTCCAGATGCACGATCATGACGGAAGGATGATCGCCGCGGGCGATCTCGCGCACGATCGCCGGCACGCGGTTGATGATCGAGACATTCAGGTTTTCGGTGAGCGCGATCGAGACGTCGCGGGCATGGATCATCAGGCGCACCGGCTCGCCGACCGCCCTGCCGGTATGGGCGATCCACAGCGCGCCGCCTTCGAACTTGGCGAGCGCGAGCTGCCAGCGCAGGTCGATATCGGCGATCCGCGCGTCGATCGCTATCCCGGCGCGGCGCTCATGCGCCATCGGCAGGTCGAGGCGGGCGAGCGTTTCGGCGGTGGGCCCGGCGGCGATCACGCGCCCGTCGCGCATCACCGCCAGATGATCGGCAAGCCGGGCCACCTCGTCGGGCGCATGGGTGACGTAGAGCACCGGAATGGACAGGCTTTGCCTGAGGTTCTGAAGATAGGGAAAGATTTCCTGGCGCGCGTGGATGTCGAGCGCCGACATTGGCTCGTCCATCAACAGCAGTTTCGGCTGCGACAGCAGCGCGCGGGCGATCGCGACCCGCTGGCGCTCGCCGCCGGAAAGCCGCGCCGGCATGCGCTCCAGAAGGTTGGAAAGACCGAGCAGTTCAACGAGTTCGTCGAACCGCGCCTTGCCGTCGCGCTTCGCCCGCTTCTCGCCATAGCGCAGGTTGTCGCGGACGGTTAGATGCGGAAACAGATTGGCCTGCTGGAAAACGTAGCCAACCTCGCGGCGATGCGGCGGGCGGAAGTGCCTGCCGTCCTGCCAGACCTCGCCATCGATCGAAAATGCCCCGTCCGGCAGGTGTTCCAGTCCCGCGAAACAGCGCAGCAGGCTGGTCTTGCCGCAGCCGGAGGGGCCGAACAGCGCGGTCACGCCGCTTTTCGGAAACCGGAAGGATGCATCGAGCAGAAACGCGCCGAAACGGCCGGCGAAACGGGCGGAAAGTCTGTCACCGGTCATGGAAAGCGCCTCCGCATGCGTCGCTCGATCAGCATTGTCGACAGGATGACGAGGAAGGAAAACGCCAGCATGCCGGCGGCAAGGATATGCGCCTTGCCCCATTGCAGGGTCTCGACATAGTCGTAGATCGCCACCGAGAGCACCTTGGTCTTGCCGGGAATATTGCCGCCGATCATCAGCACCACGCCGAATTCGCCGACGGTATGGGCAAAGCCGAGGATCGCGCCGGTGATGAGGCCGGGGCGGGCAAGCGGCAGGGCTATGGAGAAGAAGCGGTCGACCGGTCCGGCCCTCAGCGTTGCTGCCGCCTCCAGCGGATCATTGCCGATCGCCTCGAAGGCGTTGCGGACCGGCTGCACGGCAAAGGGCAACGAATAGATCACCGAGCCGACCACGAGGCCGGCAAATGTGAAGGGCAGGGTGAAGCCGATGGTCTTGCCTATCGCGGCCCCCAGCGGACTTTGCGGGCCGAGCGCAATCAACAAATAGAAGCCGAGAACCGTTGGCGGCAGGACCAGGGGGAGAGCGACGATTGCGCCGATCACTTCCTTCCACCATGTCTGGGAACGCGCCAGCCACCACGCAAGCGGCACGCCCAAGATCATCAAGAACACGGTCGTGACGCCGGCAAGTTTCAGCGTCAGGAATACGGCTTCCCACATTATTTCCGCTCCAGGGCCCATTCCCGACTGCCAGGAATCACGACGGCAGCCGGTAGCCGTGATTTCCGACAATTTTGCGGGCGGCATCGCCCTTCAGGAAGTTCATAAACGCCCGCGCCGCGATATTGTTCTCGCCCTTGTTCAAAAGAACCGCGCCTTGGGCGATCGGGCTGTACAAATCGGTCGGCACTTCATAGCGCGAACCGGCGGGCTCGCCGACAAGCTGGGACAGCGCGACGAAGCCGAGCGCGGCATTGCCGGTGGCGACAAACTGGTAGGCCTGGGTGATGCTTTCCCCTTCGACCAGCCGTTCGCGCAACTGTTCGTAGACGCCGAGCGACGTCATCGCCTCGACTGCTGCTGCGCCATAGGGCGCGGTACGCGGATTGGCGATCGCCAGCTTCGCGAAGCGTTCGGGATGAGACAGAACCGCGCCGTCGGGATCCACGAGGTCGGGATCGGTGCTGTAAAGCACCAGCGCGCCGAGCGCATAGACGAAGGCGCTGCCCTCCACCGCGTATCCTTCGGCAATCGCGCGCGCGGGGCGCTCCTCATCGGCCGCGAGAAACACGTCGAAGGGCGCGCCGTGGATGATCTGGGCATAGAGCCTGCCGGTGGAACCGAAACTCAGCACTGCTTCGTGGCCGGTCTCCTCGTGAAAGGCCTTGGCGATCTCCTCGGCGGCGCCGGTGAAATTTGCGGCGACGGCAACGGTGACTTCGTCGGCGGCGGCCGGCGTTGCCGCAAGCGGCAGGAGCAAAAGGGCGAGAAGGAAAAGACGGCGCATCATGGTCTCCAGGGACGGATACGGGAAATGTGCCTGCTGATTGCGCAGGGGTCAAATGCGCCCTGCGCGACAAGACGCCGCAAAATTCTGCCGACCCCTCTTTAAAATCGGTTTAGAGAGAACCAAAAAGCCTCTAGTAAGGTGTCGTTTCAATTCAACGGACGGAAGCAGCATGACGGATATTCTCGATCTCAACGACGACTGGGTGTTTTCCTCCGACGCTCACAACAGTTCCGTCACGCTGTCCGCGCCCGGCGATGTCCATTCCGCGCTACTGGCCGCCGGCGCGATCGAGGATCCCTATTTCCGCGACAACGAGCCCAGAACCGATTGGGTTCATGAAGCGGAGTGGATCGCCGTCAAGCGCTTCCAGCTTTCCGATATCGAGGGCGGCCGGTTCACGCTGCGCTTCGAAAGCGTCGATTGCCTCGCCGAGGTCAGCGTCAATGGCAAGCCTGCCGGGCGCTGCGAAAGCCAGTTCCTGCGCTATGACTTCGACGTGACCGGGCTGTTGCGTGCGGGCGAAAACGAGATCGCGGTGCGGTTCCTCTCCAATTCGCGCGAGGCGGAAAAGCGCGCGAAAGCCTCCGATTTCCCGATTCCCTATACCAAGAACAGCCGGATCGGCCATTTGAACTTCCTGCGCCGGGCGCAATGCCATGGCGGCTGGGACTGGGGGATTGCGCTGTCGCCACTCGGCTTCTACGGCGATATCAAGCTGGTGCGCACCGGCGATCTGAAGCTCGACGATGTCGTGATCCGCCAGCGCCATGCGGGCGGCGCGGTGGAACTGGACGTGACCTTCCATGCCTTCGCCTTTGCGCCGGCTGAGGCCGAGGCGGTCGTCGAAATCGACGGCAAGCGGGCGACGGGCATGCTGACCGCATGGCCCGGCGAGAACCGGGTCACGGTGACCGTTCGCGTTGACAATCCGCGGCTCTGGTGGCCGGCGGGCCACGGCGAGCAGGCATTTTACGATCTCGCGGTTTCGCTTGGCGATGAGCGCCGTGATTTCCGCATCGGCCTGCGCAGTGTTGCACTGCTGACCAATGCCGACGAAATCGGTCATCGCTTCGCCTTTCAGATCAACGGCCGCGAGATCTTCATGAAGGGCGCCAACTGGATTCCGGGCGATGCCCTGCCGGCCCGGGCGACGCGCGATCAGGTGCGCGACCTGCTGATTTCTGCGGTCGAGGCCAATATGAACATGATCCGCGTCTGGGGCGGCGGGCAGTATGAGGCCGACTGGTTCTACGACCTCTGCGATGAACTCGGCATCATGGTCTGGCAGGATTTCATGTTCGCCTGCAGCCACTATCCCGCCCATGAGCGCGGCTTTCTCGATCTGGTCCGCGTGGAAGCCCGCCAGCAATTGCGCCGGCTGTCGCGCTTCGCTTCGATCGCACTGTGGTGCGGCGACAATGAGCTTGTGGGCGCGCTCAGCTGGTACGAGGAGAGCATCGAGAACCGCGACCGCTATCTCGCGATCTATGACCGCCTCAACCACGCGCTTGAGGAGGCGGTGGAGGACGAGGATATCGGCCTGCCGTTCCGCCCGTCATCGCCCTCGGTCGGACGGCTCGATTTCGGCGATGGCTGGCATGTCGATACGTCCGGCGACATGCATTTCTGGGATGTCTGGCACTCGGCCAAGGATTTCGAGCATTACCGCACGGTCCGCCCGCGCTTCTGCTCGGAATTCGGCTTTCAGTCGTTTCCTTCGATGCGGGTGATCGAAAGCTTCACCGCGCCGGAAGACCGCAATGTCTCCTCCGCCGTCATGGACGTCCACCAGCGCAATATCGGCGGCAACAGCCGGATCGTGGAAACCATCGCGCGTTATTTCCGCTTCCCCGACAGTTTCGAGGATATGGTCTATCTGAGCCAGCTTTCGCAAGGGTTGGCGATGAAGACGGCGATCGAGTTCTGGCGTTCAAACAAGCCGCGCACCATGGGCACGCTGTTCTGGCAATTGAACGACACCTGGCCGGTGGCAAGCTGGTCGAGCCTCGAATATGGCGGCGGCTGGAAGACGACGCAGTACCTCGCCCGTCGCTTCTTCGCGCCGCTGATGGTGACGGCGGAACCGGACCCGGAAACCGGGGCGATCGTTCTGCTCGCGGTCTCCGATATCGAGGACGAAAAGCCGATCACCGTCAGGCTGCGCACTGTCGATGCGACCGACGGCGCGGTCTTTGAGCTGGGAACCTATGACGTGGTTACCAGCGTGGAGACGGTGGTGGAGATCGCCCGCATCCGCCCCGAAAGCCTGGGCGAAAGCACTTTCCTGCTGTTCGACTGGCGCGATGGCGACGGCAATCATCTCGGCGAAAACGAGTATCTGCCGCAGCGGCCGAAAGCCTATCGGCTCAGTGAGCCGAACATCACCGTCCACGCTGAAGACGACCGGATCACACTCGCAACTGACCGCCCGGCGCTCTATGTGACCTATGACCACGGCGGCGACGATATCTATTCCGACAATTGCTTCACGCTGCTGCCGGGCGAAGACAAGGTGCTGACGGTGACCCGCAGACGGACCTCGCATCTTCCGCGCGAAGGCGTCCCGGCGCTGCGGTATTTGAGGGGCTGAGAAGACACACCTCCGTGTTGTTCTTCGTTCACCGGAACGTGCGGGCCTTGCCCTTGCGCGACGATTGGCCTATTTGTCGGCGCCCAATGCCGAATGGGACGATGAGCGCACGACAGTGTTGCCGCGCGACAGCGAAGGGCCCTAATCGATATGGAACAACGCATCCCAATGCCCAGAACCTCCGTTTTCAAGCGTCTTCTCGACAGAGCACTGGCGCGCTTTATTCCCATGGCGAATCGCAGCCTGCTTTATCGGCTGTTGTCGGAAAATCTGCGCGCCCAGGCTCCCTGGTATGCTCTGGCGACGGTCGCCATGCTCATTGTCGCCGGCATGACTGCGATGAGCGCCTGGATCATGAAGGATATCGTCAACGAAACCGTGGTTTCGAAAGACATGAACCGCATGTTCATGCTTGCAGGCGGTGTGGCGCTGATCTTCATCGTCAAGGGCGTCGCGACCTATTTCCAGATCGTGATCCTGAGCAAGGCCGGAAACAATATCATCGCCAGGACGCAAAGCAGCATCTTCAGCCGGATACTGCAGCAGGATCTGAACTTCTTTATCCGGTTTCCGTCCTCCGATCTTGTCATGCGCCTGACCAACAATGCCCAGGCGGCAAGGACGGCGATGGATCTGATCCTGACCTCGGCGATCCGCGACCTGTTTTCGCTGGTCGGACTGGTCATCGTCATGTTCATCCAGCAACCGGTCCTTTCGCTCGTTTCCTTTGTTCTCGGGCCGGCGGCCTTTATCGGCGTTCGCTACCTGACCAACAAGGTCCGCCATATCATGCAGCAGGAACTGACCGCCTTCACCAAGATCATCGAAAGCGTTCAGGAAGCTTCCACAGGCGTTCGGATCATCAAGGCATTCGGCCTTGAAGAGCACATGCGCTCGCGTATGGACCGGCAGGTCACCCAGGTGGAGCATCGCGCCAACAGCATTGCCCGGCTTTCAGCTGCCACAAGCCCGATCATGGAAACGCTGTCGGGCCTGGCGATCGCCGGCGTGATCGCGCTGAGCGGTCTTTGGGTTGTCGGCGGCAGCCAGACACCCGGGGAGCTGATGTCGTTTATCACGGCGCTGCTTCTGGCCTATGAGCCGGCCAAGCGGCTGGCGCGCATGCGTGTGAATCTTGAGACCGCGATGGTCGGTGTCAGAATGATGTATGAGATCAAGGACCATCCGATCATGCTGACCGAAGCCGAAAACGCCCGGCCGGTCCCTCCGGGCGGTGGCGAGATCATCTTCGACAATGTCGGTTTCTCCTATGACGAGAATAAACCGCTGTTCAAGAACCTGGACCTCGTCTTCCCCGCGGGCAAGACCACGGCTCTGGTGGGTGCGTCCGGCGGCGGCAAGTCAACAATCATCAATCTCGTCATGCGCATGTTCGATCCCGACGAAGGCGCGATCACGGTCAACGGCCTCGATCTCCGGCAGGTGTCTTTCGAGTCGCTCCGCGCGCACATGTCCTATGTCGGTCAGGATACATTCCTGTTCAACGGCACGGTAAGAGACAATCTGGAGCTTGGTCGTCAGGGTGCCACCGAAGAGGAAATCATCGAGGCGGCCAAGGCGGCGCATGCGCATGATTTCATCATGAACATGAACAATGGCTATGACTCGCTCGTCGGCGAAAACGGCGGCAATCTTTCCGGCGGCCAGAAACAGCGTCTGGCCATTGCCCGAGCGATGTTGCGCGACGCCGATATCCTGATCCTCGACGAGGCGACCAGCGCGCTCGACTCCTATGCCGAATCGCTGGTGCAGGATGCGCTGAAGCGGCTGACCAAGGATCGCACCACGATCGTCATTGCCCACCGTCTCGCAACCATCACGTCGGCCGACAACATCGTCGTTCTCGAAAACGGGAAGATCCTGGAGCAGGGGCCGCAGCGCGAGCTTCTGGCCCATGACGGGCCCTACCGGCGCCTTTACGAGTTGCAGATCCTTCCCCAGCTCGAAGAGGCCTGATCACCGTCCTCCGATTTTTTTGAAAAGCCATGGCTGCCCTTGCGCGCCATGGCTTTTTTGTGTCCGCTTCACCCCGACGCAGCGACAATATGCCTCGCTCGATTTGCGGGGCATGCGGCGAAATGCTAAACAGAATGTGGCTTTTTCGTGATCGGCATATGTCGTGCTGGCGGAAAGCCCCACAGGCATTGTGGAAGAGGGAAGGAAACCGGCGGGTCGGCAAACCCGCAAATCCAGGAATCGCGATGTTTACGAAAATCATGGTACCCGTCGATCTGGCCCATGCGGAGAAGCTTGAGCGCGGCCTGAAGGCTGCGGGTGATCTCGGCAAGCTCTATGGCGCATCCGTCGTCTATGTCGGCGTCACATCATCGGCGCCGGGTGCGCTCGGCCACAATCCGGAGGAATACCGGCAGAAGCTCGAGGCCTTTGCGAAAGCGCAGGAATCCGAACACGGCTTGGCGACCGACAGTCATGTTGTTGTCGCCCACGATCCGGCCGTCGACATCAACCAGTCGCTTGCACGCTCCGTCGATGAACTCGGCTGCGATCTGGTGGTGATGGCAACCCACGTGCCCAACCTTGCCGACCATTTCATGCACTCCCACGGCGGCCAGCTTGCGACCCACACCAAAGCCTCGGTGTTCCTGGTACGCGGCTGAGCCGTTTGAAGATTAGACATCGCGGATCGTCGGACGCCCAAGTCCGGGCCGATGCGTCGAAGTGAAACAAGGAGATATTATATGTCCGACACGGGGATACCCGAGCCTGAAGGCGAGACAGACATCATCGATACCGATTACGAGATCGGCCAGGACAATATCACCACCAATATCGGTCCGTTCGGTCTCGACATCCATAACCCGGTCTTTCTGATCTCGGGTCTTGCCGTCGTCGCCTTCGTACTGGTCACGCTCGCCTTCCAGAATCAGGCTGAGGCCGTGTTCAACGGCATGCGCGACTGGCTGACCTCGACCTTCGACTGGTTCTTCCTTCTGGCCGGCAACGTCTTCGTGCTGCTCGGCATCTATCTGATCTTCTCGCCCTACGGCAAGATTCGCCTCGGCGGCGCGGACGCCAAGCCGGATTATACCTATACCGGCTGGTTCGCGATGCTTTTCGCCGCCGGCATGGGCATCGGGCTGATGTTCTACGGCGTTTCCGAGCCGATTTCGCACTACACGTCGTCGATCGCGGAGAATGCCGGCACGCCGGATAGCTGGGCCCCGCTCGGCGGCGCGCCGGGCGACACGGTGAAGGCGCAGTCGCTTGCCATGTCGGCGACGATTTTCCACTGGGCGCTTCATCCTTGGGCGATCTACGCCATCGTGGCGCTGGCGCTGGCGCTGTTTTCCTACAATAAGGGTCTGCCGCTCGCCATGCGCTCGGTGTTCTATCCGATCTTCGGCGAACGCGTCTGGGGCTGGACGGGCCATGTCATCGATGTGCTGGCGGTTCTCGCGACCCTGTTCGGGCTTGCGACCTCGCTCGGCATCGGCGCGGAACAGGCCAATGCCGGCCTCAACCATATCTTCGGCCTTCCGGTGAGCGAAGTCTCCAAGGTGGTGCTGATCGTCTTCATCACCGGCATCGCGCTCACATCGGTGGTCGCGGGCATGGATGCCGGCGTCCAGCGGCTTTCGAAGATCAACATGGCGCTTGCGGCCCTGCTGCTGCTGTTCGTGATCGCCGTCGGTCCCACGCTTGCCATTCTTAGCGGCATATTCACCAATTTCGTGGATTATGCCCGCTATCTGCCTGAGCTCGCCAATCCGTTCGGCCGGAGCGACAAGAACTTCCTGGATGGCTGGACGTCGTTCTACTGGGCCTGGTGGATTTCCTGGTCGCCCTTCGTCGGCATGTTCATCGCCCGCGTTTCGCGCGGCCGCACGGTGCGCGAGTTCATCACCTGCGTGCTGGTCATTCCGTCGGTTGTCTCGATCATCTGGATGACGGTGTTCGGCGATACCGCGATCCGCGAGATCATCGTCAACAACTACGAGGCTCTTGCCCAAGCGCCGCTCGATCTGAAGCTGTTCATCATGCTGGAGGCACTGCCGCTGGCGACGATCACATCTGTTATCGGCATCGTCCTCGTCATCGTGTTCTTCGTGACCTCGTCGGACTCCGGCTCGATCGTGATCGACACGATCACCGCGGGCGGCAAGGTCGATGCGCCGGTGCCGCAGCGCGTGTTCTGGGCAAGCTTCGAGGGCCTTGTGGCGATCGCGCTGTTGCTCGGCGGCGGCCTAACGGCGCTGCAGGCGATGGCCGTGTCGACGGGCTTCCCGTTCACCTTCGTGCTGTTGCTGGCCTGCTTTGCCATCGTGAAAGGGCTCAGAAGCGAGCCGCGATAGGCCCATCGTGGCGGAGCATATTCAAAGGCGGTGTCCCCAGCGGGCGCCGCCTTTTTGTTTGGGGGCTTCGCGACTGTTTTCCGCGTCGCACCGGCTGAAAAAATGCAAATCGATTTACAACCGGCGCGGCGGCTTGCAACTTTCGCGTAATCGCTGTAGGCAAGTGTACAACCTGTCACAACGTTAAAGTGCGGGCAGGAAGGGTCAACCGAGTTGTATTTCCGATGACATTTTCTGATTATCAACGCTTTCAGTCTTCTTTTTCAGCCGTCGCCGCGTGCCCGATCGGGGCCCCGGCGTTTTCCCCTGTCCGGCATTGCAGCCGGAGGTTTTGGAGCGGCGAACGCCACCGGACGATCTGGTGACGCGTCCGGACATGGCGAGCGGCAGGTCTCGATGAAGGCCCGGCGGCGACGTCGAAGCCGCAGCGCCGAGCTCGCCTGCGCGGCCTATGCCGCATTTCCGGCCTAATCCAGGTTCTTTACCAGCGTCTGACGATTATTCGTCAGATCACTCTCTGTTTTCGGAGAAAGTGAATGAGCGCACCGCGACACAAGCAACTGACAAGGGCCCTGCGTGAGGAGCTCACCTCCGGCCAATTCAAGGTCGGCGACAGACTGCCACCTGAAGTGGAATTTGCCGCCCAGCGCGGCGTGAGCCGCACCACGCTCAGGCGGGCGTTGAGCGAGCTGGAGGCGGAGGGTCTTGTCGCCCGGCGCAAGCGGGTCGGTACGATCGTGACCGCGCTCACGCCCCAGCTTCATTTCCGGATGAGAACCAACTCACTGGCGGAGCTGATGCGCCTTGAGCGCGAAACCGTGCTCGACATCTGGACCACCCGGATGGTGGCGGAGAGCGAGGAGCCGCTGTTGCGGGGCAGGGGGTGTCACGACGGGAAGTGGCTGGAGGTGATCGGCGTCAGGCGCATGTCGGGCCGGCTACGGGCGTTTTGCTGGAACCACATGTTCATTCCCGGCCGCTATGCCGGGCTTGAGCCGTCCTTAGCGCGTCACGGCCTTGCCTCGGTCTCGGGCCTGGTCGCGGAAATCTATGACCGGCCGGTCGAGCGGGTTGTGCAGAATGTCAGCGCAATCGCCTGCCCGCCGGCGGCCGCCGATGCCATCGGCATCTCGGCGCTTTCCCCGGCAATGGCGATTGAATCGGAAGTGTTCAGCCGGGATGACGAGCTGATACTCCTGGCGCACGCGATCTACGACGCCGCCCGGTTTCAGCTCCGAAATGAGGCAAGTCTCTATTGAGGCCGTGTCCGGTCTGTCGGGTCTGACCTCTGTCAGACGTCGAGCTGGCGCTATTCGAAAACGATCGACGGCGCCGAGCGGGTGCGGGCATTGAGGCCTTCGTGGACGGCCTTGGCGATCTTCCGGTAGGCCGTCGCATGCGGTCCATCAGGCTGATCGACGACGACAGGCGTGCCGGCATCCGATTTTTCGCGGATGTCGATCGCGAGCGGCACCTCGCCCAGAAACGGGACGCCGATCTTCTCCGCTTCGTCTTTCGCGCCGCCATGGCCGAAAATATTGTGGGTCGCGCCGCAATCGGGGCAGATGAAGGTGCTCATGTTCTCGACGATGCCGAGCACGGGCACCGAGACCTTGTTGAACATTGCGATCGCCTTGCGGGCGTCGATCAGGGCCAGGTCCTGCGGGGTCGAGACCACCACGCTGCCGGCGAGCGGCACCTGCTGGGCCATGGTGAGCTGGGCGTCGCCGGTGCCGGGCGGCATGTCGACCACCAGCACGTCGAGCTCGCCCCAGGCAACCTCGCGCAGCATCTGCATCAGCGCCGACTGCACCATCGGCCCGCGCCAGATCACGGCGGTGCCCTCATCAACCAGAAAGCCGATCGACATCACCTTCAGGCCGAATTTTTCCATCGGCATGATGGTGCGCCCCGGGCCCTGCATCGGACGACCGGAAAGGCCGAACAGTCTCGGAATGGACGGCCCGTAAATATCGGCGTCGAGCAGGCCGACCTTCAGCCCTTCGGCGGCAAGGCCAAGCGCCAGATTGACCGAGGTGGTGGATTTGCCGACGCCGCCCTTACCGGAGGCGACCGCGATGATTGAGCCGATGCCCGGAATATCCGGCTTGGCGGGTTGATCCGGTTTTTTCGGCGGCTCGGTCGAGCGCGGTTTCTGATCGCTGGCCGGCTTGTCAGCGGTCAGCGTCACGAAGGCCTGGCGGGCGCCGGGGATGGATTCGGCCGCCTTGGCCGCGGCCTGCCGCACGGGTTCAAAGGCTTTTGCGTCCCCGCCCGGCACGGTCAGCGAGAAATAGATCTTCCCGTCGGTCACGAAAATGTCGGAGACAAGCCCGCTGAAGGCAAGCGGTTTGCCATCGGGAAGTTTGACGGCTTCAAGGCTTCTGAGAACTTGCTGGCTGGTGATTTCGGTCATGAAACTGATCCTTGGGTGTAAGCCCTAGATAATGGGAAATGCCGCACGCGCCAATGGCAAAGCCGGGGCAAAGCCGGAATCCAGACTTTCGGCGCAATGGTTTTTTGGCAAGGGGGCGACATCCGGAGCAGCCGGACAGAGGGCGGCGGCAAGTCTTCCGACAGAACAGTGCCGGGGATGACCCAAGCAAAACGATAGAAACGCCGGCGCTTTTGAAGGAACCCGAAGGTTCAAGGCGCCGGCGTTTCTATTGTCTTAAGTCCGCGCTCTTGGGCGCGTATTTGTTTTCATCCCCTCTGGAACTGTCGAGAAGATGGACTATTCGGTTTGCCTTTGCAAGCAGCTTTTTTACGGCTGGAACAATGATTTAGACTCAATGTAGTGCGAGATCGGATTCTGTTCGATTTGCTGCACTGCACAAATTATTGACTCCGCTTATTTTTTAAGCCTCCGCCCCGCTTTTGCCGGCTTCCGCGGCAGACTTGAAAAAAATAGAGTCGAAGTGCCGGCGGGGGAGTTCCATCCCGGCATGCGGGCAAACTGAGCGCTTGATTTATCGCCGGTCCTTGTCTTTCCTCTGGAAAGGCCGGGAATTTCCGTGTTACGCGCGGCGACAACAAAAAAGAAATGAGGGGCATCGGGAGAAACAATGATCACAGAGACCGTATTCGAGGGCAGGATCCTGGTGACGGACCGGATGTCGCTTGGCGAGGGGCCGGGCTATGACCGCGACACCGACATGATCTGGTGGTTCGACATCAATGCCAGCAAGCTGCATCTGCTGAACGCGTCCAGCCGCGAGCGACGGATCATCCAGCTTCCGGAGATGGCAAGCGCTTTGGCGGTGGTGGATGAGCACCGCCAGGTGATCTCCACCGAAACAGGGCTCTATTTCCGCGACACCTCCACCGGCGCGCTTTCGCTGCATGTGGCGATCGAGGCGGATAACGCCGTCACCCGCTCGAACGATGCGCGGGTTCACGCCTCCGGCGCCTTCTGGGTCTCGACCATGGGCAAGAACCTCGAAAAGGGCGCCGGCGCGATCTACCATGTGCTCGAAGGCGCGGTGACCAAGCTGTTCGACAAGATCACCATCCCGAACGCGATCTGCTTTTCGCCGGACGGGGCGACCGGCTATTATGTCGACACCGACGTCAACCAGCTGATGTCGGTTCCGATCGCGCCGGAAACCGGCCTGCCGACGGGCCCGGCCAGCGTCTTCATCGACACCGCGCATATGACCGGCGGCATGGACGGCGCGGTCTGCGACGGTGACGGCAATATCTGGAACGCCCGTTACGGCGCCGGCGTGCTCGACCAGTTCGATCCCGCGGGCAAGCACAAGGCGCGCTATCAGCTTCCCGCCCGCCAGCCGACCTGCCCGGCCTTTATCGGTCGTGACGGCGGCTGGATGCTGGTGACCAGCGCCGCCCAGGACACGCGCGCCGAGGAGGAGCCGAATGCCGGCAACACGTTCGCGCTGGTGACGGGCGCCAAGCCGCGCTTCGATCCGGCCTATCGCGCCGGGCGCTGAGCGCGCGCCAAATGCCGTGGCGCGACGGGGCGAATCTGTTATGACTGCGCCATGAGCATCAGACAGCTTTCCGAAACCGTCATCAACCAGATCGCCGCCGGCGAGGTCATCGAACGGCCGGCGAGCGCCGCCAAGGAACTGGTCGAAAACGCGCTCGATGCCGGGGCGACCCGGATCGAGATCGCGACGGCCGGCGGCGGCAAGGCGCTGCTTCGGGTCACGGACAACGGCTCCGGCATGAGCCGCGAGGATCTGGCGCTCGCCGTCAGGCGGCACTGCACCTCCAAGATCACAGCCGACCTCACCGATATCCGCACGCTCGGCTTTCGCGGCGAGGCGCTGCCCTCGATCGGCTCTGTCGCCAGGCTTTCGATTTCAAGCCGCACCCGCGAGGCGGGCGAGGGCTATCGCATCGCGCTGGAAGGCGGGCGCTCCGGCGAGCCCGAGCCGGCCCCGGTCAATGCCGGCACAATCGTCGAGGTGCGCGATCTGTTTTTCGCAACGCCGGCGCGGCTGAAATTCCTGAAAACCGAGCGCGCCGAGGCGGGGGCGATTACCGAGGTGGTCAAGCGCATGGCGCTGGCCTTCCCGGCGACGCGCTTCGTGCTGTCGGGCTCGGATCGATCCACGCTGGAACTGCCGGCAACCGGCGACGACCGGCTGGCGCGCATCGCCCAGGTGCTCGGCCGCGATTTCCGCTCGAACGCGATCGAGATCGATGCCGCGCGCGAGGATGTGACGCTTTCCGGTTTTGCCGGCGTGCCGACCTTCAACCGCGGCAATTCCGGCCATCTCTATGCCTTCGTCAACGGCCGTCCGGTGCAGGACCGGCTGCTTCTCGGCGCGATCCGCGCGGCCTATGCCGAGACGGTTCCGAAGGGGCGGTATCCGGTGGCCGTTTTGTGGTTCTCGCTCGATCCGGCGCTGGTCGACGTCAATGTCCACCCGGCCAAGGCCGATGTCCGGTTTCGCGATCCCGCGCTGGTGCGCGGGCTGATCGTCGGCGCGATCCGCGAGGCGCTGACGCGGGCGGGCGACCGCTCGTCCTCCACCGGCGCGGATGCGATGCTGAAGGCGTTCACGCCGCGTTTCTCGCCCGAGCCTGCCGCCGCATCCCGGGTGTACAGGGGCGACTATGAGCGGGCGACCAATGCCCAATGGTCGCCGCAGCAATCGCCCTATCGACCGGAGGGTTTCCGCGAAGAGCCTGCGCCGCGCTTCGGCGAGACGGCACCCGGCTTCGCTGGAGCTCCGGCCGGCTTTGCGGGCTTTGCAACGCCATCGGCGCGCGGCGAGGAGTCGGGTCCGGCCGTCCAGCCGTCTTCCGACCATCCGCTGGGTGCGGCGCGGGCGCAGGTGCATGAAAACTATATCGTCGCCCAGACCGATACCGGCCTCGTCATCGTCGACCAGCACGCCGCCCATGAACGTCTCGTCTACGAGGCGCTGCGGGCGGCCCTTTCCAAAGACAGGCTTGCCTCGCAAATGCTGCTGATCCCGGAAATCGTCGACATGCCGGAGGAAGACTGCGACCGGCTGATGCCGTTTGCCGACGAACTGGCACGGCTCGGGCTCGTGTTCGAGCGCTTCGGCCCCGGCGCGCTCGCCGTGCGCGAGACCCCGGCGCTGCTCGGCGAGGTCGATGCCGCGGCGCTGATCCGCCAGCTTGCCGACGAGGCCGGCGAATGGGAAACCGCCGATGGTCTGCGCGCGAAGCTTGAAAGCGTGGCGGCAACCATGGCCTGCCACGGTTCGGTGCGCTCCGGCAGGCGCTTGCGCGTCGACGAAATGAATGCTCTCCTGAGGCAGATGGAGACCACGCCGGGTTCGGGCCAGTGCAATCACGGCCGGCCCACCTATATCGAGCTGAAGCTCGCCGATATCGAGCGCCTGTTCGGGCGCTGATGGCACAACGGCATTCGGAACTGGAGATCAAGCGGTGAATATCTTTGATGGAAGCGGCAAGGGCGCGGCGCGGATTCGCTATCTCGACGCCAATTTCGAGGTCGTGACCCCCGGCAGTTACGTGGTCTGCGCCGTCACGGGCAAGCACAT
The DNA here is from genome assembly GCF_053484255.1 of Martelella sp. FLE1502. Classification (NCBI taxonomy): domain Bacteria; kingdom Pseudomonadati; phylum Pseudomonadota; class Alphaproteobacteria; order Hyphomicrobiales; family Aurantimonadaceae; genus Martelella; species Martelella sp. FLE1502. The sequence continues at coordinate 39,979 of NZ_JBAKFQ010000021.1, read as the reverse complement.
TCCGCTGGAGGAACTGCGCTACTGGAGCGTTGCCCGCCAGGAAGCCTATGTCGATGCGCACGCCTCCTTCGAGGCGGAGAAGCGCGCCGGCGCGCTGCCGACGGACAAGCCGTAACCTCAGCCAGGCGCGCCTCGTCAGTTGCTGCCCGGCAGGCCGAGCCGGTTGCGGGTGAGCGCAAGGCCCTCCATGCCCTTGGGATTGCCCATTTCGGCAAGTGCGCTGAACACCTGATGGGCATCGGTGTAGCGGCCGAGATTGTAATAGGCATAGCCCTTGATCACCATCAGACCGGTTTCTTCCGGCGCAAGCTGGTTGCGCTGGTTCAGGAGCAGCAGCGCATCCTGGTAATGCCCGCCCTGATAGGCTGCGATCGCGCGCGCCGACAGGATATCGACCTGCAGATTGAGCTGGCGTTCGCGGCTGAGCGGTTCCTGCGAGGCGGCGACGGCGGCCTTGTTAGTCAGGCCGAGCCGCATATAGGCAAGGCTCTGGCCATAGGCGGCTTCCTCGCGGTTTTTCGCCGAGGATGAGCCGAGCGCGGTCTCGAAGGCGCGGGCGGCCTCTGTCGGCCGCTGCAGGTCCATCAGGCACCAGCCCTGGCGCAGCGCCGCATCGGGCGACAGGTTTTCGGCGGAACGCCCGTTCCAGCAGCTCGAGCCGGAGGAGGAAGACGTGCCGCTGGAAGCCACGCGCCGGGTCGATGTCGAGCTCGATGTGCGCACCACGGCCGGTTCGGCGTCGGCCACCGGTATCGCCGTGCCCTCGGGCAACTGGGTGCCGGCGGGAAGCCTGGAAACCATGATCTGGTCTCCGCTCGCATCGGCGGCGCCGACGACGTTCAGATAATAGGCGATCTGGAACTGGCGCAGATAGTCGCGATTGGCGTAGGCCTGTTCGTCGAACCGGTAGATCTCGGTTTTCTCCGAGGGCTGGCCGGTGGTGTAGAACGCCGCCTGGATCTGGGCCGCGGACGGCTGATAGCGGCTCGCCTCCGGCTGCAACGCGGTGTTCAGCACGGTCACGGTCTGCACGCCGGTCTCCGGATCGGTGCGGATCATAGAGCGCGGAATGCTGAGCCGTTCCAGCGCCTGGACGCGGCTTGCGGGGCTGCCCGGCGCTGCCGTCTGGGCGCCTGCACCGCCGCCATAGTAATACTGGTAGTATTCCGGCACGTAATTGGCGGGCGCGGTATCGGCCTCGGCGCCGAGCCCCAGCGCGCCGGGCGACGCGACCGGCGCCGTCAGCGCCACGGCGTTCTGCGGCTGGCCGGGCGAGGACGGCATGGCGGTTGCGCCGATCGGGGTCTGCTGGCCGGTGGCGAGGTCGATCTCGGCGATCGGCACGGCCACGGTGCGGCTTTTTCCGTTCGCTTCCTTCAGCACCGTCAGCTCGAACACGGTCGCCATCATGTTTTCAAGCGTGGTCACCGGCGCGTTGGGATCGTTCAGCCAGGCGATGCGCTCGGAATAGGGCGCCCAGATCTTCTGCATCAGGTAGACGCCGGGCTTGTAGTTCATGTCGTTGAGCGTCAGCGTCACGCCATAGGCAGCCGGCTCATACCAGGGCTGCCAGGAAAGCGCCGCCTCGAACCATTGCAGCGCCGCCAGCGGCTGATTGAAATCCTTGGAGTACCAGCCGAACTGCTGGGCGGCAGTCATGCTCTTGGCTTCGGTGATGACGTCGGCCATGCGGCTCAGGACATCGGTGGGATAATCCTTGCGCGGAATCCGGCCGAGCATCCGGACCACGGCGTTGAGATAGGTATCGAGCGCTTCATTACTGTCATTGCGCCAGGGATACATCACCGATTCGGCCTCTTCGGCCTTGTCCAGTTCGATCAGGATCAGCGCCAGCCCCTGCGAGATCGTGGCCGAGTCGCCTTCCTCGCGAGCCTTGCGGAACCAGGGTTCGGCGGCGTTCTCGCTGCCGCGGATCAGGAAGTACCAGCCCAGCAGCTCGGCATCATTGGCGGAATTGGAGGTGTTGGCGAGTTTCTCCATCGCCGCGAGATCTTCGGGGGAGATGACAATGGTTTCGTCGTCGCCGGCTTCGGCGAAGCGGTCGCGCAGCAGGTTTTCGCTGATCTCCTGAAATTCGGGCATGTCCTGCTCGTCGGGACGCTCGAAGCTGATCAGCGTCTTCATGTCCTCATAGGGCATGACGGCCAGCGCCTTCTGCAGCGTGGCGAGGCGCTCCTGCGTATTGTCGCAGTTCTTCATGATATAGGTGTAGCTGTCCATCGCGCGGTTGAGCTTGTCGGTCTTGGCGAAGGCTTCGCTCACCAGCCACAGGACATTGATTTCCGCGCAGGTCAGGATGCTTGGCGATTGCGAGGCGAGATCGATGACCTTCTCGTACTCGCCGTCCTCCGACGCCTGGATCAGCGCGGACCGGTTTTCGGCGATCTGCAGGCGGTCGATCAGGTCGGCCGGCGGCAACCAGTTGGGCTCCTCGGTCTGGCGGGTCTGGATCAACTGGCGCACCTCGGCGTAATTGCCGCGCGCATAGGCCTGCCACATGGCGTTGAGCTGCTCGTCCTCGCCGTCCTCGATCGCCAGCGGATTGGCCGGCGGCGTCCAGTTGGGATAGAGCGAGCGCAGCCGCGAAATTTCCGCCTGAAGGCGTTCCAGATCGCCCTGCTGGGCGAAATAACGCAGCGCGCTTTCATCGACCGGGGAGCGTTCCGGTTCCTGCGTCGGCTGTTCAGCAGTCTGCTGGGCCGGTTGGGAGGTTGACGCGTTGGTCTGCGGCGGCGTCGGGTTGTCGGGCAGATTGCGCAGATTGGTGGAGGGCTCCTGGGCCTGGGCTTCGCTCACCGCCGAAAAGCGCGGCTCGGCCGCAGGTGCGGGCGCCGGCGCGTCATCGTTGACGATTTGCTCATAGGCCTGGCTGAACGCCTCCGTCGGCTCGGCCAGCGCGGTGGAAACCGGAAGCTTGCGGCCGGGCGCGCCCATGCTGCCCATGCTGATTGCACCGATCATGGCGATCGCGCCTGCCGTCAGTGCAACATAAGTCAGCTTCATGGCATCCATACTCCGGCCGAGCGGCGGTTCCCGATACCGGAACCGGCTGTGCCCGCATTATTACCCATGTGTTCACCGCCTGCGCTGTCGCGATAGCGCAAGCCTTCAAGCTTGGTTGCAGCGGAATTTGCGCGGCTTGGCATGTCGGGTCCCTGTATCCGGCTTGCGGCGAACGTAATGTGATTCACTACAAACACGTATTGTCGTTAAGAAATATTAAAAACGGGGCGAATGTCGCCGAAGTTTTTGAGAATCCGTTAATTTTCCGATGCATCGCCACCGCCCCGCGTTAGTTCTTTATTTACCAAACTCTGAAAAATATGAATGCGGAATATAAAAGACCGGTCCGGGCTTTATGCCGCCCCGGCGGCGACAAACCAAGGTGTGCTCAAAGATGTCAATTGCCGTTGCCCGTCAGATCAGGTCCCGCTGCCGCGCGGCTTTGGGCCTTGTCGCCGCGGGCCTTCTGGCAAGCTGCGCCGGCAATCTGCTGCCCTATACGTCTTCGGTGCGCAATCTTCTGCCGGAAGAGGCCGTGATCATGCCGCCGCCCGGCGGTCCGGCGATCGTTTCGGTTCTCGAGGAGCAGTTTTCCAACGCCATCGACCAGCAGATCATGCTGCGCACCGATGCGCGCACGCCCGGCCAGAACGCGATCCACGCCGTCTTCTTCGGCACCCGCAACTATGCGCGGATGAATGGCAACAGCCTGTCCTATCAGTCGATCACCGACCGCCGCATCGATGAGGAGATGCGCGAGCGACTGCCCGGCGTGCGCATGGTTCGCTCGCCTTATTACGTGCAGAACAATTACGGCCCCTTCGGCTATGCCTTTGGCCATGGCCGAGGCGACGATCTGTGCATGTATGGCTGGCAGCAGATCAGGCCGGGCCAGGATAGCCTCGCGGCCTTCGGCCAGGCCGGCACGATCCAGGTGCGGGTGCGCTTCTGCGAGGCAGGCGCCTCGGAGGATGACCTGCTCGGGATCATGTACGGCTACACCATTGCCGCGGCGGTCGATGCCTTCGGCTGGAACCCCTATGGCGAGCAGGCCGGCCCGCCGCCGCTTCTGGGCGAGACCGGCGCCCCGACCTATCCGCGCAAGGCCTATGACCCGCGGCCCGAACGCGTCGCCGACACCGAGAAGGTGCTGAAATCCTCGACCGCCAGCACCGCGCCGGTGACCCGCGTGACCACGCGCCCGATCTCCACAGGCGACGAGATCAATGTCGATGTCGTGCGCCTGCCGCCGGGAAGCCTGCCGTCGGCAGGTTACGTCGGCACGCCCGCCATGCCCGGGGCCTATACGCCCGGCCTGCCCGCCGCCGGCGCGCCGGCCTCGACCATCCCGACGCCGGGCCGCCAGACGCCCGCGACATCATCAAGCGCCGCGCCGGCGTCCGTCTCGCCCACGATCGGCGCGCCTGCCTCTGCCCCGGCTTCGTCCAGCATTCCGGTGCCCGCGCGTCCGGCCGCCGCCGCGTCGGCGACAGCGCCGGCCAGCCCGGCTGCGACGGGCTTCGCCGCGCCGGCGTCGTCCAGCCGGTCAATCCCGGCGCCGCCGTGCCGCCTGCTGCCGGGGTCAACGACGGTAAGCTGCGAGTAGTGTCGGGCGGCGGTTTGCGCGATCAGTTCGGGCGGATATCGCCATCGGACCGCAAAATTGCTAAAAATCAGACGGATAGGGCGGACAAGAAATGACGGCACGGGCCGCTGCGCCGCGTGATACCGGAAAAAAAACTATATCCGCGCAAGACAATTTTTAGTTTTCTTGCGTATAAGTCCGGAATACTCCGTTCGTAAGGACCCGTTTCATGCGCAAGATCGCAATTACCATTGCCTGGATTATTACCGCGATCTTTATCCTCGGCCTTGTCACGCTCCCGATCGACCTGCGCACGCAGATCGTCGTGAGCTTTGTCGCGGTGGCCGTGATGCTGGTCCTCAAGCAGATGCATGCCGAGGGCAACTGGCGGCTGATCGCGCTGGCTTTCGGCACATCCATCGTGTTGCGCTATGTGTTCTGGCGCACCACCAGCACGCTTCCGCCGATCACCGAACTGCAGAACTTCATTCCGGGCGTGCTGCTTTACTGCGCCGAGATGTTTTCCGTGGGCATGCTGGCGCTCAGCCTGTTCGTGGTCGCGCTGCCGCTACCGGTGCGCCCGCGCTGGGGCAAGCTCGAGGGTGACCTGCCCTATGTCGATGTCTACGTCCCGTCCTATAACGAGGACTCGACGATGCTTGCCCATACGCTCGCCGCGGCCAAGGCCATGGACTATCCGGCGGAGAAGCTGAAGGTCTACCTGCTCGACGATGGCGGGACCGAGCAGAAGCGCAACTCCAAGAACCTTGTGGAGGCGAGCCTTGCCCAGACGCGTCATCGCGAGCTGAGGCAGATCTGCGCCGAACTCGGCGTCGGCTACATTACCCGTCCGCGCAACGAGCACGCCAAGGCGGGCAACATGAACCACGCGCTTCAGTACACCACCGGCGACCTGATCGTGGTGTTCGACGCCGACCACGCGCCCGCCAACGACTTCCTTGAGGAAACGGTTGGCTACTTCATGGAAGACCCCAGGCTCTTCCTGGTCCAGACGCCGCACTTCTTCATCAACCCCGATCCGCTGGAGCGCAATCTCAGAACCTATGAGATGATGCCGAGCGAGAACGAGATGTTCTACGGCATCATCCAGCGCGGCCTCGACAAGTGGAACGCCTCGTTCTTCTGCGGCTCCGCCGCGGTGCTGCGCCGCGAGGCGCTGAACTCCGTGAACGGCTTTTCCGGCGTGTCGATCACCGAGGATTGCGAAACCGCCGTTGAGCTTCACTCCAACGGCTGGAACAGCGTCTATGTCGACCGTCCGCTGATTGCCGGGCTCCAGCCGGCGACATTCTCCTCGTTCATCGGCCAGCGCAGCCGCTGGGGGCAGGGGATGATGCAGATCCTGCGGTTCAAGTTCCCGCTGCTTCTGCGCGGTCTGAGCCTGCCGCAGCGGCTTTGCTACATGTCGTCGAACCTGTTCTGGCTGTTTCCCTTCGCGCGCGCCTCGTTCATGATCGCGCCGCTGTGCTACCTGTTCTTCGGCCTGCAGATCTTCGATGCCTCCGGCGGCGAGTTCCTGGCCTATACGCTGTCCTATCTGATCGTGAACATGCTCATCCAGAACTATCTGTTCGGCCAGTTCCGCTGGCCCTGGATTTCCGAGCTCTATGAGTACATCCAGACGGTACACCTGATGCCGGCGGTGGTTTCGGCGATCATCAATCCCAAGAAGCCGTCCTTCAAGGTAACGGCGAAGGACGAGTCGATCGAGCACAGCCGGCTCTCCGAAATCAGCCGGCCGTTCTTCATCATCTTCTTCATTTTCGTCGCGGCCAGCGTGATGATGGTCTACCGGCTCTATGCAGAGCCCTATCTGGCAGGCGTTACCTGGGTTGTGGGCGGCTGGAACTTCCTCAACCTGTTTCTGACGGCGGCCGCGCTCGGCGTCGTCTCGGAAGCCGGCGAACGCCAGAAGGCGCGGCGCATCAAGATGTCGCGCCGCTGCGAGCTGGTGATCGGCGACAGCGTCTATCGCGGCACGATCGAGGATGTGTCCACAGATGGCGCCGGCCTGCAGGTGCAGGTGCGCGATCTTGACCGCCTGCGCCCCGGCACCCATGCGCTGCTGCGTGTGGAGCCGCACAAGGGTGGCGATGCCGGCGAGGTGCCGGTGATGATCCGCCACGCCCGCTCGCTCGGCGAACTCGCCATGGTCGGCTGCCGTTACGCGCCCGTCTCGAGCTTGCATTTCTCGGTGATTTCCGATCTCATGTTCGCCAATTCGGAGCGCTGGCAACAGCTTCTCCAATCGCGCAAGAATGACCCGGGCACGCTTGCCGGCACATTCTGGTTCATCAAGATGTCGGTGCGACAGATGGGCCGCGGCATGAGCTATTTCATCGGGAAGTATCAGCCGAACACGGGCGGCGGCGCCGCACGGGCGAAGGGCAAGAGCTGATGAAACGGATCCTGCTTTTTCTGGCATTTATCCTGGCCGGCGTTCCCCTCGTCTCGGCACAGACGACAACGCCGCCTGCCGCGTCGGGCACCGTCGCGCCTTTTGACATGGGCAGCGACGGCTCCGGCCCGCTTCCGCGCGCGCCTTCCGCCCCGCCGACGCCGACCTCGCCCGCCGCCACGCCCGAGCCGGTTGCCGAAACGGTGCCGTTTTTCCGCTATATCGTGCCGGCCGACCAGATGCGGCTCGAGGGGGAAAACGGCGAGCGGGCCTGGTCGGTCTATCTGACCGAGGCACAGGCGAAATCGGCCTCGCAATTCAATATCGGCTATCAGAACTCGATCTTCGTGGCACCGGAATATTCGAAGCTGTCGATTGCCTTCAACAATGTCGAAATCGCAGCACCCCCGCTGGATTCATCCGAGCGCCAATCCGACCTGCGTTTCGAGGTGCCGGCGGGCGTTCTGAAGCCGGGTTACAACCAGTTCTCGATCAAGTACAAGCTGCGCCACCGCACCGATTGCGACCTCGATTCGACCTATGACCTCTGGACCGACATCGATCCGGAGCGCACCTTCCTGATCTTCGGCGATCCGGCCACCGCCGAGCTTTCCTCGATCGGCGATATCCGCGCGGTCGGCGTCGATGCGATCGGACGAACCCAGTTTCATATCGTGGCACCTGGCCTTGCCGATACGATCGCGGGCGATCCGCTGCTGGAGCTGGCGCAGGGCCTTGCTCTGCTGGCGGACATGCCGAACACCTATTTCACCTATTCCACCTCCGAGCCGGTGAAATTCGCCTCCGGCGTGCTGCCGGTCTATGTCGGCACGCCGGATGAGCTTCGCCCGCTGCTTGGCGATGCGCTGCCGGATATCGGCACGGCGCAATCGGCGCGCTTCATCGGCACCAACGCGCTCGGCCAGAGCGTGCTGGTTCTGGTCGCGCCGTCCTGGCAGCGGATCGGTCCGCTGATCGACGGCATCACCCAGCCTGCCGCCCGCAGCGCCGCGATGAAGGACGAGGCCTATTCCACCCATTCCTGGCGCAAGCAGGACACCCAGCTCCTGACCGGTCGCAAGACGCTGACCTTCGAGCAGCTCGGCATTCCGACGCAGGAATTTTCGGGCCGCGTGTTCCGCGCTGAATTCACGATCGGCCTGCCCGCCGATTTCTACGCCGATGCCTATGGCGAGGCGCGGCTGATGCTCGACGCCGCCTACGGGCCGATCGTGCTGCCGGGTAGCCGCCTGCACGTGTTCGTCAACGATCAGCTTGCCGCCACATGGCCGATCAGCACCGTCAACGGCGCGGTGCTGAGACGCACGCCGGTGCGTTTCACCATGCGCCACATGAAGCCGGGCGTGAACAAGATCGTGCTGGAGGCAGCGCTTCTGACCAAGGAAGACGCCGCCTGCCTGCCGGGCGCGACTGCCGACGATACGCCGCGCTTCGCCGTGTTCGACACCACCGAATTCGTCATGCCGAATTTCGGCCGCGTCGCGCAGGTGCCGGATCTATGGGCGACGAGCGGCACGGGCTTCCCGTATTCGCGCGACAAGGCGCGCATTCCGCTCTATATCGATACGCTCAGCCCGGATACGCTTGCCTCCGCATCCGATTTCGTCGCCAAGCTTGCCAATGCCGCGCGCGAACAGATTCCGGTGGACGTGGTGCATTCGATCGAGGATGTGGGCGAGGGCGACGCGATTTTCCTCGGCTCCATCGGACAATTGCCGGCGCAGGCGCTCCGGCAGACCCAGATCTCGCAGACCAGCCGCAGCGTGTGGACCCAGCAGGTTGGCGGCGAGGCCAATTACAACGAAGCCCCCGAAACCACGATCGAAGAGTGGGACGAGCAGGTGACGGCCGGGTGGTACAACTGGATTTTCGAGGTCGAGAAATATCTCAAGCGCAATTACGACCTTTCCTTCGAGACGCTGCGCTTCCTGCCGCGCCCGGATTCCGACTATCTGCCGCCGAACTCGGTCTCGATGATCGTCGCGCAGGAGCCGAGTCCGGACGGCGACGGGGCCTGGACGATGATCTCTGCGCCCTCCCAGGAAAACCTTTCCAACGGCATGGCCGCGCTGATGAAGCGCCAGCACTGGGACGCCGTCCAGGGAAGGGTCACGACCTATAACCGCAATACCGGGGTGATCGACAATGTCGCCATCGGCGCGACCGACTTCATCTTCGATACGCCGTTTTCGATCAGCAATATCCGTCTTGTGCTGACCAACTGGTTCTCCACCAACACGATGTCGTTCTCGCTGGCGCTGGTGATCTTCTCGGTGCTGCTCGGGATCGCCACCAAGGCGATGCTGACCCGCTTCGGCCGCTACGAGGACTGAGCCTGCTTTTGAAAGGCGATGGCGGCCGCGCCGGCAAGTCCGGCCTCGGCCCCGCTTGCGGCGGGCACCACCAGCGGGCGGTCGAACTTCCACAGCGTGAGCGGACGCACCGCCTCGTCGATTGCGGCGAGCAGATCGTGCGCGCCGGCAAGCCCGCCGCCGGCCGGCACGATGGTGGCGCCGGTCAGGTTGACGCAGACCGCGAGCGGCCCCGCGATGAGATCGAGATAGACGCTGACAGTGCGGGTCGCCGCAACCTCGCCCGCCCGCCACGCCTCCAGGATGGCCCTCGAATCGAGCGCAGCGCCGTGAAGATGGGCATGCAGCCGCTCGATGCCGCGGGCGCTGGCAACGGTGTCGAGACAGCCTGAGAGGCCGCAGCCGCAGGCAAAATGCGGTATCGCGATGCCGCCCGCCATGGTCGGCGCGATCGGCCCGTGGCCCCATTCGCCGGCAAAGCCGCCGCCGGCATTGATCAGCCGTCCGCCGGAGACCAGCCCGCCGCCGACGCCGGTGCCGAGAATGATGCCGAACACGATCTCGTGGCCGCGCCCCGCGCCGTACACGGCCTCGGCCACGGCAAAGCAATCCGCGTCATTGGCGACGATGACGGGAATGTCGGTGCGGGCCTGAAGATCGGCGGCAAGATCGGTATCGTGGATCGCCGGTATGTTGGCGACGATCATCCGCCCAGTCTCGGGATCGACCACGCCGGCAAGCGAAATCGCGATCGCGTCGGGCTTTTGCGAAAGGTCCGCGGCAATGCCGGCGAGGCGTGCGAGAAAGGCCTCGCGATCATGCGCCGGCGTATCGTAACGCGAAACCGCACCCGGCGCACCGCCATCAACGGCGGTGGCCGCCCGGATCGATGTGCCGCCGATATCGAAACTCAAAACGCAAAATGCCATGTCCATTCCCTCAGTCCGCCGCCGCGCTCCGGGATGAATGGGGCGGCGGCTGGGAAAGAGCTACAGCATTTTGAAGTTAGAGGGAATCGCCTGAAATGCGCGAAATGCGGCTAAGGAGAGGTGGGTTTGCTCGACTGGACCGGGCGTCCAGAACGCGAAAAGGCTTCCGCATTGCGAAAGCCCTTCAAATTTCGAGAATGGGATGGTGGGCGTGACAAGGATCGAACTTGTGACCCCTACGATGTCAACGTAGTGCTCTCCCGCTGAGCTACACGCCCATCCGTGGCGCGGTGTATTCCAAACTTTGGCGGCGGCGTCAACTTATTTCTGAAGCTTTTTTGACCGGGGGCTGCGGGCCTTTCAGGCGGCCAGCACCTTTTCGACTTCATCGACCAGATCGCGCAGGTGGAACGGCTTGGAAAGCACCTTGGCATCCTTCGGGGCCTGCGAATCGGCATTCAGCGCCACGGCGGCGAAACCGGTGATGAAGATCACCTTGAGATCGGGGTCAAGTTCGGTGGCGCGGCGCGCCAGTTCGATCCCGTCCATTTCCGGCATCACGATGTCGGTCAGAAGCAGCGAGAACGGCTCCTCGCGCAGCCGGTCATAGGCGCTTGCGCCATTGTCGAAGGCGGCGACCTGATAGCCCGCCTTTTCCAGCGCCTTCACCAAAAACCGGCGCATGTCATCGTCATCTTCCGCAAGCAGGATTTTCATCAGCATCAGCTCAACCACATCGGCGCATATTAACGGTCTGATAGACCCTCTGTCGTAAACAAGCAATAAATACGGCCCCAAAGTTTTGAAGCGCGGGCAGGGCGGCTTGGCAGGAGGGGCCGCGCGTCCCAGATCATCGGCGGTTCATGTGAACCGCCGATGATCTGGTTCTTTGTTTTGCCGCATCGGGTTGTCGAAAAACCGGATTCCACTTTTTCGCCCGATGCTCTAGATTTCATGCATCGAGGCACCGAAGGAGCACGGGTGACAGAAGGCAGCAGACAGGAAGGGCGGGAGGACGGCGAAGGCCGGAACGTGTTCTTCGAGGTGATCCGCCCCGAGGAGCAGACGCTGCCGCTGGTCTTCAACTCGCCGCATTCGGGCCGGGTCTATACAAGCGAATTCCTCGCCGCCTCGCGGCTTGATGCGCAGCAGATCCGCCGGTCCGAGGATCTTTACGTTGACGAGCTGTTTTCGGCCGCGCCCGCTTTCGGCGCGCCGTTGCAGCGGGCGTTCTTTCCGCGCGCCTTCCTCGATGTCAATCGCGAGCCGTTCGAGCTCGATCCGCGGATGTTCTCCGCAGCCCTGCCCGCCCATGTCAATGCGGTTTCGCCGCGGGTTATCGGCGGGCTCGGCACCATACCGAAGATCGTGGCGGAGAACATGCCGATCTATGACGCGCCGCTCGACGTGGCGGAGGGGCTGTCGCGCATCGAGTGGATCTACCGGCCCTATCACCAGAGCCTCAAGGCGCTGTTGCAGGAGACGCGGCGCAATTTCGGCCGCGCGGTGCTGATCGACTGCCATTCGATGCCCGGAACGGTGTCGGTCGGCGGGCATCGCCGGCGGCCGGATTTCATCATCGGCGACCGCTACGGCACCAGCGCCTCGGCGGCGATCGCCTATGCCGCGATCTCGATCCTGGAAGGTATGGGTTTTTCCACGGCCTACAACAAGCCCTATGCCGGCGGCTTCATCACCGAGCATTACGGACGCCCGGCGGCCGATTGCCATGCGCTGCAGATCGAGGTCTCGCGCCGGCTCTACGCCGATGAGGCGAGCCTGCAGAAGAAGCCGGAATTCGTCGCGGTCAAGCAGGCGATCAACCTGTTCATCGGCGAGTTCGCGGCGTTTTTGATGGCGGAGGGGGAGGCGCCCGGCCTTGCGGCGGAATGAGCCTGTCAAAAAAAACCGCGCTTGTGGCGCGGTTAAGTCTAGGGAGGAAACACCCAAGGAGGGTATTCACAGTCGAAAGACTGTAATTGAACCTTAGATGACGGGTTGATGACTGTCAAGCAAATTTGCCTGATATTTGCGCATCATCGACCAATGTCTAATTTTTACGCGTAGAGCCTATTTTTTACGCGGGTTTTCTTCCCGGCAAAGCCGTTTTCCCGATCCATATCCATTTTCTTTCCATCAGGCTGTGGCGAGCCGGGCAAAATCGCGCGATACGCGTCAATGCCGACCAATACCGAACCAAGGACATGACATGCTGCCCGACCGCAAATTCTTCGAGACGCTCGCCGCCGCCGCCGCCGCCGAGACCCTGCCGCGGTTTCGCTCCGGGCTCGATATCGACAACAAGCTGGCCGGCGGTTTCGATCCTGTGACCGAAGGCGACCGGGCGGCCGAACAGGCGATCCGGGCGCTGATCGGCGAGCATTATCCCGATCACGGCATTCTCGGCGAGGAGCATGGCGGTCAGGGGCTGGAGCGTGAACATGTCTGGGTCATCGATCCGATCGACGGAACGCGGGCCTTTATCTCCGGCGTGCCGGTCTGGGGGACGCTGGTGGGCTTTTACCGCAATGGCCGGGCGCTGATGGGCCTGATGGACCAGCCGTTTACCGGCGAGCGCTATTTCGCCGATGGCGGGCAGAGCCATTATGCCGGCCCGGGCGGGCCGCGCGTTCTGAAGACGCGGCGATGCGAGACGCTTGAAGACGCGGTGATGTTCACCACCTCGCCGCGCATCATCGCCGAACACCTTCAGGCAGGCTACGACCGGCTCGAGGCGCGCGCGCGTCTCGCCCGCTACGGCACGGATTGTTATGCCTATTGCCTTCTGGCGGCGGGTTTCGTCGATTTGGTGGTGGAAAGCGACCTCAAGCCTTATGACATCGGGGCCCTGATCCCGATCATCGAGCAGGCGGGCGGCGTGGTCACGACGGTTGAGGGCGGTCGGGCGGAAGATGGCGGCGACATCGTCGCGGCGGCAACGCCGGCGCTGCACGCGGCGGCGCTTGCGGTGCTCAACGCCTGAATACCGGCCCTGAATGCCGGATTCACGGCAAAAAAAGGACCGGAACCCGCCGCTTGAACAGGGGTAAAAGCGGCTCGGTTCCGGCCAAGGTTCCCCGCCGCCGCTGGGTCAAGAGCGACAACGGTGCCGGGACGGGTGCGCCGTAGTTCCCGGCGAGGAAATGAATGCCCCATTTCCCCTGAACGGAGCTGCAATACGGCATTCATTTCCCGTTCATCCATAAGGCGAGTTGGCGTTATCTGCAATCGCGGATAGCGTGTTTGGAGTTGCGTTGCGTTTGCGGGCGGCGAAACTCTTGAAAAAATATCGGCAAAATCCCAGATAAATTCCATCGGACGCCGAAGCTCGGGTCCGTAACCGTTCCCAGCAATCGCCGGTCTCGGGATTGCCGGGAATAAATCGCAAACTCGTCGCTCAAAGGAGGACACCATGCGTAACGTCGATTTTTCGCCCCTTTATCGTTCCACTGTCGGTTTCGACAGGCTTTTCAACCTGCTTGATACCGTAGGCCAGCCTGAACAGGCCCCCACCTATCCGCCCTACAATATCGAGCGCACTGGCGAAAACGATTACCAGATCACCATGGCCGTTGCCGGTTTCGGCGAAAACGAGCTTTCGATCGAAGCCCATGCCAACGTGCTGACGGTGCGTGGCGAAAAGGCCGAGGAAGAAGCCAATGACGGTCGCGAATATCTCTATCGCGGCATTGCCAAGCGCGCCTTTGAACGCCGGTTCCAGCTTGCCGACCACATGGAAGTGCGCGGCGCCAGCCTGAAGAACGGCATTCTGCACGTAGAGCTTCTTCGCAACATCCCCGAAGCCATGAAGCCGCGCCGGATCGCGATCGAAACCCGCGATGGCGACCAGACCAGGATGATCTCTGCCGATGTCGGCAAGAACAGTGAGAAAACCGCGGCCTGATCAGCGCGGTTGAGATGAACGGGCGGCGCTCCTCACACGAGGGGCGCCGTTTTTGTGTCTATCTCCTGCAAAGGACGCGGCCCGCCAAGCCGTCCACCGAGATAAGGCCGGGTCCGTGGATGATGAGATAGGCGAGCGGAAACAGCCACAGCAGGCGCTGGTCCAGGATCACGGCGTCGGGGAAGCGGTCGAACAGCGCGCCGATGGTCTCCGGCCCGACCTGATGGACGGTGACGTCCACCACGGTCTGGACGGCGATGAAGACCATCATGCCGAGCGCCGAAAGCCTTGTCAGCACGCCGAGCACCACCATCAGCGGCAGCAGGAATTCGGCATAGGTGCCGAGATAGACCACCAGATGCCAGAAGAACGGCACCTGGGAAATGTCGCCGCCGGCGGCTTCCACGGCGGGCAGCGCGATCTGGTAATAGGCGCTGTCACGCACCATGAAGAAGCCGGCAAGGCCGGGCTCGACCTTGGTCAGCGCCGAATTCAGGAAATAGAACCAGAGCGTGGCGGCGAAGACGAAGCGGGCGAGCAATCCGGGTAGCCAGAAGGCCAGAGACTGCTCGACGGCGTTTCCGGCGGCGCTATAAAGCCCGCAAAGGCGATGGGGCAGGTTCATTTGGGGGCATCCTCCGGGCTTATCGCGGCGAATGCGCCGGCGGTGAACGCCAGCGTAAAGGCTGATGGAAGATCGAAGCCGGCATCGGCCTCGGCTGCGCGCTCTGCGGCCTCGCCGATCGCCTCGCCCTCAAACAGCGCCTTCACGAAGGCGGCATCGCCGGGTGTGACGCGGTGGACCGCGACGTCGTAATGCGGGCGGGTGATCAAGGCGATTTCGGCAGGCGAGGGGTCGAGGCCCTTCAGGCTCTCTCCGGCCTTTGTTCTGAGAAAGATGCTGGCCGCGGCGGAGCCGAGCTCCAGAAGCCGGGCGGCGGGATGGGGCGAAAGCTGCATCGCCATCAACGCCTCCGGATCGCGGGTTAGCAGCGTTTCGGGCGCAAGCGGCGGACAGTCGGCGGCGTGATAGGCGTCGAGCCAGGCTCGCTCCAGCCTTGCGACGTCGGGCAGGAAGAACAGTTTGCGCGCCGGCGCGAACCCGGCCACGAAACACGGAAAGTCGCGGCCATATTCGGCAAGAATCGGCGAGCGCGGCGGGTTTTCCGCCAGAAATTCGAGCGCCATCGCATCGAAGAAGCGCGGACCGGCGACCTGCCGCGTCACCGGAAAGATATCGCCAAGCGCGCCCTTCAGGCTCATCGCCACATTGTTGCGGTAGACCGCGTAGCGCCTGTCGGCTAGCCCGCCGAGCGGGTTGATCACGCCGTCCGGCACAGCGGCATCGGGCCGCATCAGGCTTGCGGCGAACGCCGGAAAGCCGGCCGCCATGGCTTGCGTCTTTGCCGGCTCAGCCATGGCGGGCCCCCAGCAGGGAACGGCCGGCATGGTCGGCGAGCATTGCGTCGGCGATCATCGCCTCGCGCTTCAGCACCGGCCAGTCGGGCACGTCATTGTCCCATTCGATCAGCGTCGGCAGCGGGCCGGCCTGTTTCAGAACAAATTCATAAAGCCCCCAAACGGCATCGGCGACCGGCCGGTCATGGGCGTCGATCAGAAGGGGCGCGCCGTTGTCGTCGCTGTCCTCGGCATGGCCGGCGAGATGGATCTCCCCGACGCGTTCCAGCGGATAGGCCTTCAGGTAGGCGATCGCGTCGTAGCCGTTGTTGATGGCGGAAACGTGCACGTTGTTGACGTCGAGCAGCAGGCCGCAGCCGGTGCGCCGGGCGATCTCGTCGAGGAATTCGGTCTCGGGGATCGCGCTCTCGGCAAAGGCGACATAGGTGGAGGGGTTTTCGAGCAGGATCTTCCGACCGATGGCGGTCTGTACCGAATCGACATGGTCGGCGACCAGCGCCAGCGTTTCCTCGGTATAGGGTAGCGGCAGCAGGTCGTTGTAATAGGCGCTCTCATGGGTGGACCATGCGAGATGCTCGGACACGAGGCCGGGCTCGTAGCGCTCCACCACCCGTTTCAGCCGGGCCAGATGCGCCCGATCGAGCCCGCCGGGGGCGCCGATCGACATTCCGACGCCGTGGATCGACAGCGGAAAATCGGCGCGCATGCGGGTCAGCATGCGATGCGGATGGCCGCCTGCGCCCATATAGTTTTCCGCATGCACTTCGAGAAAGCCGATGCGATAGCCGTCTTCGAGGATGGCATCGGCATGGGCGGTCTTGAAGCCGGCGCCGGCGCGGGCGGGAATGGCGCCATGATTTTCGAACTTTCTGGGTATCGCGTTCATCGTCGCCTCCGGGAAAAAGACCGCCGGCGCGGGGGACGCCGGCGGCGGGGCTCACATGGCCGGCAGGTCGCGGTCGAGCGCTTCCAGCGAGCCCATCCGGTCGCCCGGCAGCATCATCTCGGTGCAGGTGCCCTCCTCGACATATTTCCAGGCATTGCCCTGGTAATCGACCTTGGAGGTGCCGGCGCAGGTCGTGCCGGGGCCGGCGGCGCAATCGTTCTGGCCGGCCATGGCAACGCCGTAGCATTTGACGTTGGCGGCCTGCGCGGGTGTGGTGGCGGCAATCGTGCCGGCGGCGACGGCGAGTGCGCCGGCAAGTGTTGCCGCGCTGAATTTTGAAGTCTTGGACATGAAGCTCTCCTCTTCATCGGTTGTAAGCAAGGTCGGCCTTGCGTGATGAAGTGTGGCAAAGAGGCGCTTCAACTGGAAATCAATGGCGCGTCATTCATTCGTCACGGCGGATGACCGGTCCGTGATAGCGGCGTGACTACCTTGAACGGGAGGTCGAGACAGGCCGGTGCGAACCGGGACCCGTTCTACAGAAACGACACGAAACGGTCGATTTCCTGCTCCTCGGTTGAAAAGCTGGTGACGCAGCGGATCAGGGCCTCGCCTTCGCCGATGAGGTCCGGCTGGTCGGCGGGCGTCGGCCAGTTGTGGAACTGGGCGCTGGCCTTGCGGGCGGCGTCCGCCGCTTCCTCCGGCAGGATAATGAACACCTCGTTGGTGGCGGTCTCCCAGGCAAGCCGGGCGGTCTTTGCCGCGCGGAAGGCCTGACGCATCCGCTCGGCCATGGCGTTGGAATGGCGGGCGAGTTCAAGCCAGAGCCCGTCTTCGAGATAGGCGTCGAACTGGGCGGAGATGAAGCGGGTCTTGGAAAACAGATGGGCGGCGCGCTTGCGGATGAACGGCATGTCGCGGGCCTGGTGGGGATTCATGAACACGATCGCCTCGGCGCACCAGCAGCCATTCTTGGTGCCGCCGAAGGAGAGGATGTCGACGCCGCGCTTCCACGTCATCTCGGCGGGCGTGACGTCAAGGGCAGCCAGCGCATTGGCAAAGCGCGCGCCGTCCATGTGGACCGGCAGGCCATGCGCCTTCGCCTCGGCGGTGATCGCGTCGATCTCGTCCAGCGCATAGACCGTGCCGACCTCGGTGGACTGGGTCAGCGACACCGCCATCGGCTGGCCGTGATGGATGAAATCGGCCGGGAAGCGGCCGATCATCCGCCGGAGCGCTGCCGGGTTCATCCTGCCGTTTTCGCCCGAAACCGTCGCCAACCTGCCGCCGCCGGTGAAATATTCCGGCGCGCCGCCCTCGTCATTGGCGATGTGCGCATCCTTGTGGCAGAACACCACGCCGCCCGGCCGCCCGACGGAGGAAAGCGCCAGGGAATTCGCCGCCGTGCCGGTGCCGACGAAGAACACCGCGACCTCGCGCTCGAACACGTCGTTGAACTTCGCCTCGATCTTGCGGTCGAGCGCGCTGGTGCCATAGGCATTGGCGTAGCCGGACTGTTCGCGCATCAGCGCCGCGCCAATGGCGGGGTGGGCGCCGGACCAGTTGTCGGAAGCAAAGAACATGGCGGAGGACCTCCAATTGCGGGATGCCGCGGTTACCGGGGAATAGCACCGGCTTTGTAGCGGCGAAAGCCGGCCGGGCCAATGGCGATGGAAAGATTGCGCGTTTGCGGGCGACAGGCGTGGATTCTGCCCGAAAATGGCCTCTTTCTTTCACGAATTACGAATGTTGACCGGTTGGCGTAACTTTATTGCGCTGGCGGCAGGCTTTGGGTAATTTTTGCTCGCCTCGGCGGGCCCGGCGTTGTGATTTTGCTTGCCAGTTTATGTTGTTTCTGGCATGAAGGGCAGATAGGACAGTTATGCTGTCCTATTTTTGTGTCTGGCACGATTGCTGCCGAGGGGCTGACGTCATACCGCTTTGGGTTTATAATGGCCCTTTCGGACGACGGAAAGCTTCCGCGTCTTATCAGTCAGGACACGGCCGGTCGGTTTTCCATGACGGTTGTTCATGGTTTCCGCTTCGGACTTAAGTGAAATTGATGGCAGGCCGGAGAGGGACGTTCGTCCCGGCTCGCCTGTGTGCCCCGGCTTCGCCTGCATCCGGCAGGATTTTAGGAGATCTTGAATGACGAAGATGACGCCCATAGCGCTTGATGGTGCACCGGTCACTGAGCTTGCCTCCGTGGCGACCGAAGCCAAAGCAGCTACCGGTCGTCGCCCCAAACGTCAGGGTCTTTACGATCCCCGCAACGAACACGATGCCTGCGGCGTCGGCTTCATCGCCCATATGAAGGGCGAGAAGTCGCACCAGATCGTGCGCGACGGGTTGTTCATCCTGGAAAACCTCACCCATCGCGGCGCTGTCGGCGCCGATCCGCTGATGGGCGATGGCGCCGGCATGCTGATGCAGATCCCCGACCGCTTCTTCCGCGAGGAGATGGCCAAGGAAGGCGTCACCCTGCCGAAGGTCGGCGAATATGCCGTCGGCTATTTCTTCATGCCGCGCGACGAGGCCCGGATTGCCCATTACAAGGCGATCATCGAGAAGGTGATCGTCGACGAGGGGCAGACTTTCCTCGGCTTCCGCGAAGTGCCGGTCGACAATTCCTCGCTGTCGAAGGCCCCCGATATCGCCGCGACCGAGCCCTATCACCTGCAGGTGTTCATCGGCGCCGGCCAGCGCGCCCATTCGCAGCAGGAGTTCGAGCGCCGCCTGTTCGTGCTGCGCAAGGTGATTTCAAACACGATCTTCTCCGAAAGCCCGGAGGCAACCGAGGATTTCTATGCCGTGTCGATGTCGTCCTCGACCATCGTCTACAAGGGCATGTTCCTCGCCTATCAGGTCGGGGCCTATTACAAGGATCTCTCTGATCCGCGGTTCGAATCGGCCGTCGCACTCGTGCATCAGCGGTTTTCGACCAACACCTTCCCGTCGTGGAAGCTGTCGCATCCGTACCGCATGGTCGCCCATAACGGCGAGATCAACACGCTGCGCGGCAATGTGAACTGGATGGCCGCCCGTCAGGCGTCGGTGTCCTCGCCGCTCTTCGGCGAGGATATCTCCAAGCTGTGGCCGATCTCCTATGAGGGCCAGTCCGATACCGCCTGTTTCGACAATGCGCTCGAATTCCTGGTGCAGGGCGGCTATTCCATGGCGCATGCCGTGATGATGCTGATCCCGGAAGCCTGGGCCGGCAACCTGTCGATGAGCCCGGAACGCAAGGCGTTCTACGAATACCACGCCTCGCTGATGGAGCCGTGGGACGGCCCCGCCGCCGTCGCCTTCACCGATGGCCGTCAGATCGGCGCGACGCTCGACCGTAACGGCCTGCGTCCGGCCCGCTATCTGATCACCAAGGACGACCGGATCATCATGGCCTCGGAAGCGGGCGTCCTGCCGGTGGAAGAGGAAAACATCGTTGCCAAGTGGCGCCTCCAGCCCGGCAAAATGCTGTTGATCGACATGGACAAGGGCCGGATCATCTCCGACGAGGAGATCAAGTCCGAGCTTGCCGGCATGCATCCCTATCAGGACTGGCTCGGCCGCACCCAGCTGATCCTGGAAGACCTGAACCCGGTGGAGCCCCGGGCGCTCCGCCGCGACGTGTCGCTGCTCGATCGCCAGCAGGCCTTCGGCTACACGCAGGAAGACACCAAGATCCTGATGTCGCCGATGGCAACCACCGGTCAGGAAGCGATCGGCTCGATGGGCACCGACACGCCGATCTCGGCGATGTCGGACAAGGCCAAGCTGCTCTATACCTATTTCAAGCAGAACTTCGCTCAGGTCACCAACCCGCCGATCGACCCGATCCGCGAGGAACTGGTGATGAGCCTGGTCTCGTTCATCGGCCCGCGCCCGAACATTCTCGATCACGAGGGCGCGTCCCGCGAAAAGCGTCTGGAAGTACGCCAGCCGATCCTGACCAATGGCGATCTGGAGAAGATCCGCTCCATCGGTCACACCGAGGACCGGTTCGACACCAAGACGCTCGACATCACCTATGGCGTCGAACAGGGCGCCGAAGGCATGCCGGCGATGATCGACCGACTGTGCGAGCGCGCGGAAGCCGCCGTGCGCGGCGGCTACAACATCATCGTGCTGTCCGACCGCCAGATCGGCCCGGACCGGATCGCGATTCCCGCGCTGCTCGCAACGGCGGCCGTCCATCATCACCTGATTCGCAAGGGGCTTCGCACCTCGGTCGGCCTCGTGGTCGAATCGGGCGAGCCGCGCGAAGTTCATCACTTCTGCTGTCTCGCGGGCTACGGCGCGGAGGCGATCAACCCCTATCTCGCCTTCGACACGCTGGCCGATATGCACGCCAAGGGCCTGTTCCCGCAGGAGGTCGATGCCGGCGAGGTGGTCTATCGCTTCATCAAGGCGGTCGGCAAGGGCATGCTCAAGGTCATGTCGAAGATGGGGATTTCGACCTATCAGTCCTATTGCGGCGCGCAGATTTTCGACGCCGTCGGCCTGTCCTCGGAATTCGTCGAACGGTTCTTCTTCGGAACCGCCTCGATGATCGAAGGCGTCGGCCTGACCGAGGTTGCGGAAGAAACCGTGGCGCGTCATGGCTCGGCTTTCGGCAAGGACCCGGTGCTGTCCTCCACGCTCGATATCGGCGGCGAATATGCCTACCGCATGCGCGGCGAGGCCCATGCCTGGACGCCGGATGCGGTGGCCGAGCTGCAGCACGCCGTGCGCGGCAATGCCCGTGACCGCTACGATGCCTTCGCGAAGATGGAAAACGCCACCGCGCTGCGCATGAACACGATCCGCGGCCTGTTCCGCATCAAGTCTGCCGCCGAGATCGGCCGCAAGCCGGTGCCGCTTGAAAATGTCGAACCGGCTTCGGAAATCGTCAAGCGGTTCTCGACCGGGGCGATGTCGTTCGGCTCGATCTCGCGCGAGGCCCATACCACGCTGGCGATTGCGATGAACCAGATCGGCGGCAAGTCGAACACCGGCGAGGGCGGCGAGGAATCGGATCGCTATCTGAAGCTTCCCGATGGCTCCTATCCGCGCGAGCGTTCGGCGATCAAGCAGATCGCGTCGGGCCGTTTCGGCGTCACCGCCGAATATCTGGTCAATGCCGATATGCTGCAGATCAAGGTGGCGCAGGGCGCAAAGCCCGGCGAGGGCGGCCAGCTGCCCGGCCACAAGGTTGACGCGACCATCGCCAAGACGCGTCACTCGACGCCGGGCGTCGGTCTGATCTCGCCGCCGCCGCACCACGATATCTACTCGATCGAGGATCTGGCGCAGCTGATCTACGACCTCAAGAACGTCAACCCGACGTCGGATGTCTCGGTCAAGCTGGTGTCGGAAGTGGGCGTCGGCACGGTTGCCGCCGGCGTTGCCAAGGCGCGCGCCGACCACATCACGATCTCGGGCTTCGACGGCGGCACGGGCGCTTCGCCGCTGACCTCGCTGAAGCATGCCGGCAGCCCCTGGGAAATCGGCCTTGCCGAAACCCAGCAGACGCTGGTGCTGAACGGGCTGCGCTCGCGCATCGCGCTGCAGGTCGATGGCGGGCTGAAGACCGGCCGCGACGTGCTGATCGGCGCCATGCTGGGCGCCGACGAGTTCGGCTTCTCGACCGCGCCGCTGATCGCGGCCGGCTGCATCATGATGCGCAAGTGCCATCTCAACACCTGCCCTGTGGGCGTCGCCACCCAGGACCCGGTCCTGAGGAAGCGCTTCAAGGGCGCGCCGGAACACGTCGTCAACTACTTCTTCTTCGTGGCCGAGGAGCTGCGCGAGCTTCTGGCCGAACTCGGCTTCACCAGCCTCAACGACGTCATCGGCTCCGTCGAACTGCTCGACAAGGACGAGGCGATCGCGCACTGGAAGTCGAAGGGCCTCGATTTCTCGAGGATCTTCCACAAGGTGCCTGCGCCCAAGGAAGCGACCTTCTGGACCGAGCGCCAGAAGCACCCGATTGACGACATTCTCGACCGCAAGCTGATCGCGGAAGCGATGCCGGCGCTGGAGAACAAGGAAAAGGTCACGATCGAGACCGAGATCAGGAACGTCGACCGTTCGGCGGGCGCCATGCTTTCGGGCGAGGTCGCCAAGCGCTGGAACGAGAAGGGCCTGAAGGAAGACACGATCACGGTCAAGCTTACGGGCACGGCCGGTCAGTCCTTCGGCGCGTTCCTCGCAAACGGCGTTACCTTCGATCTCGTCGGCGACGGCAATGACTATGTCGGCAAGGGGCTTTCGGGCGGCAAGATCATCATCCGGCCGCCGGAAGACACGCCGATCGTGCCGGAGGAATCGATCATCGTCGGCAATACCGTGCTTTACGGCGCGACTTCGGGCGAATGCTATTTCCATGGCGTTGCCGGCGAGCGTTTTGCCGTGCGTAACTCGGGTGCCGCCGCCGTCGTTGAGGGCGTCGGCGATCATGGCTGCGAATACATGACCGGCGGCATCGTCGTCGTGCTCGGCCAGACGGGCCGCAACTTCGCGGCCGGCATGTCCGGCGGCGTCGCCTATGTGCTGGACGAGGATGGCGGCTTTGCCGACCGCTGCAACATGGCCATGGTCATGCTGGAGCCGGTTCCGGAGGAAGACGATATGCTCGAAAAGCTCCACCACCATGGCGGCGACATCATGCACAAGGGCCGCGTTGACGTGTCCGGCGACATGACCCGTCATGACGAGGAGCGCCTCGTGCGGCTGATCACCAACCACCTGCTCTACACCGGCTCGGCCCGCGCCAAGGCGATCCTGGATGACTGGGCGCATTACCGCCCGATGTTCCGCAAGGTCATGCCTGTCGAATATCGCCGCGCTCTGGAAGAGATGGAGCGCATGCGCATGGGCGTGGCGGCGGAGTGATTGTTGCTGCGAAATGCCTGTGATATGACATTGTCATATCACAGGTGTGGAGGCCGAGATGTCGAACCGTATCACCAAGGAAAGAAAGTCCCGCATTTTCATGAATGGCCGCAGCCGCGCCGTGCGAATTCCCCGCGAATTCGAACTGGAAGGCGACGAGGTCATCATCAGACAGGAAGAGAGCGGCCTGATCACGATCGAACCGGTAAAGAAGCAAATGACGCCGCGGGAATTGATTGAGTGGCTGCGATCAAAGGCTCCTTTGGGAGAGGAGCTTCCTGAAATCGAGGACTTGCCGCCCCGCGAGGTTGATCTGGATTTACCTGAGTGAGCTACCTTTTCGATACGAATGCCATTTCGGACATGATCCGCAGGCCAGCCGGAAAAATCGCGCAGCGGTTGGTGGGCCTTGAGAAGCGAGATCTCAAGACCAGTCTTATCGTGGCAGCAGAGCTCCGCTACGGTGTCGTGAAACGGGGGTCAAAAGAATTATCGGAGCTCATGGAAAGGGTGCTCTCACAATTTGAAATATTGCCGTGGGAAGCGCCCGCCGATCTGCGCTATGCGGAACTGAGAAATTATCTCCGACAGATCGGCCAGCCGATCGGAGACATGGACATGCTGATCGCCGCCCACGCGCTTGCGCTCGATGCGGTGCTGGTGACGGCGAATGAGAGAGAATTTGAGCGGGTTCCAGGCCTCAAGGTCGAGAACTGGGAACGTGAATAGAGTTTGGATGAGCCGCAAGGCTCCGGTTGAAACCGAGGTGTCGCAATGCTGATTTCCACCACGAATACGCTCGAAGGCCACAAGATCGTGGCCTATAAAGGCATTGTCACGGGCGAGACCATTCTCGGGACCAACATCTTCCGGGATTTCATGGCCGGTATCCGCGATATCGTCGGCGGGCGCTCGGCGGCCTATGAAGCATCGCTGCGCGAGGCGCGCGAAACCGCCTATGCGGAAATGGAACATCAGGCGGAGCGCCTTGGCGCCAATGCCGTCATCGGGGTCGATCTCGACTATGAAAACATTACCTCCGATCGCGGAACCATGCTGATGGTATCGGTTTCCGGCACTGCGGTCGTCATCGAGTAATTCAGGGAAAATCATGGGTAAAGTTACAGGTTTCATGGAAATCGACCGGCAGGTCGCGAAGTATCAGCCGGCCTCCGATCGCATCCGTCATTTCCGCGAATTCACCATCCCGATGTCGGACCCCGAGGTGCAGAAGCAGGCGGCCCGCTGCATGGATTGCGGCATTCCCTATTGCCACGGTCCGACCGGCTGTCCGATCCACAACCAGATCCCGGACTGGAACGATCTGGTCTATAACGGCAACTGGAAAGAGGCGATTGCAAACCTGCACTCGACCAACAACTTCCCGGAATTCACCGGCCGCGTCTGCCCCGCGCCCTGCGAGGAGGCCTGCACGCTGAACCTCGAGGATATCCCGGTTGCGATCAAGACGGTCGAGCAGGCGATTGCCGACAAGGCCTATGAGCTGGGCTATATCGTGCCGCAGCCGGCAACGGTGAAGACCGGCAAGAAGGTGGCGGTCATCGGCTCCGGACCGGCCGGCATGTCGGCCGCCCAGCAGCTTGGCCGCGCCGGCCATGAGGTTCACCTCTATGAGCGCGAATCCAAGCCCGGCGGCCTACTGCGTTATGGCATTCCGGATTTCAAGATGGAGAAGAACTTCATCGATCGCCGCGTCGAACAGATGCGCGGCGAAGGCGTGGAGTTTCACTGCGGCGTCAATGTCGGCGTCGATGTAACGGTTGACCAGCTTCTCGCCGATTACGACGCCGTGCTCTACTGCGGCGGCTCGGAAACGCCGCGCGCCTCCGGCATTGGCGGCGGCGATCTGCATGGCGTGCATGACGCCATGCCCTTCCTGGTGCAGCAGAACCGCCGCGTCGGCCGTGAGAATATCGAAAGCACCGGCTGGCCGTCCGAACCTATCCTCGCCGGCGGCAAGCATGTCGTGGTCGTCGGCGGCGGCGACACGGCGTCCGACTGCGTTGGCACCGCCTTCCGCCAGGGCGCCGTCAAGGTCACCCAGCTCGACATCCGCCCGCAGCCGCCGGAAAAGGAAGACAAGCTCGCCGTCTGGCCGTTCTGGGCCACCAAGATGCGCACCTCGTCCTCGCAGGCGGAAGGTGCTGTGCGCGAGTTCCAGGTCGCGACGCTGGAATTTGTCGGTGAGGATGGCGTGCTCACCGGCGTGAAATGCTGCCATGTGGATGAAAAGCGCAAGCCGATCCCCGGCACGGAATTTGTCATCAAGGCCGATCTCGCCTTCATCGCGATCGGCTTCAGGGGACCGTTCAAGAGCGGCGTTCTGGCCGATCTCGAAGGCCGGCTGACCCTCAACACCGACAGCCGCGGTTCGGTCAACGTCGTCGCCAATGATGATGACTACAAGACCTCGGTCGACAAGTTCTGGACGGCGGGCGACGTGCGCCGCGGCCAGTCGCTGGTGGTCTGGGCGATCCGCGAGGGACGCCAGGCGGCGCGTGCCATCGACGAGGCGCTGATGGGCGAGACGCTGTTGCCGCGGTGATGCCGCAGGTCCGCTTCTGGCGGGCCGACCTTTTTTGATAAATTCCCCCAAGGGGCGGCGGCTTGATTGCGCTGCCCCTTGTCTCTTGCTAGACCTGAACAATATTGCCAGAGTTCATTCATTTTCGATGATTGTCTATAAAGGAGAGGGGCTTGGCTCAGCATAAGAAGGTTCGCAAGGCAGTGCTTCCGGTCGCGGGGCTCGGAACGCGGTTTCTTCCCGCCACCAAGGTGGTGCCGAAGGAAATGTTGCCGGTCGTCGATAAGCCGATCATCCAGTATGTGGTCGATGAGGCGATCGAGGCGGGGATCGAGCATTTCGTGTTCGTCACCGGCCGCAACAAGAACGTCATCGAGGATTATTTCGATATCCAGTACGAGCTGGAATCGACTCTGAAGGCCCGCAACAAGAATGCCGAGCTGAGCCTGCTTTCGAGCCTTCTGCCGACCGCCGGCACCTCCACCTTCACCCGCCAGCAGGAGCCGCACGGGCTTGGCCACGCGGTCTGGTGCGCGCGCGAGATCGTCGGCCAGGATCCCTTCGCCCTGATCCTGCCGGACATGGTGATGGATGCCGAGACGCCGTGCCTCAAGGGCATGATGGATGTCTACGAAGTCGCCGGCGGCAATGTCGTCTCCGTCGAGGAGTGCGATCCCGAACAGGCGCATAAATACGGCATTGTCGGCGTCGGCGAGGCGGTGGGCAGCGGTTTCAAGATCACGGAGATGGTGGAGAAGCCGGAGAAGGGCACCGCGCCGTCGAATTATTTCATCAATGGCCGCTACATTCTCCAGCCGGAAATCTTCCCGATCCTGGGCAAGACCGAACGCGGGGCCGGCAACGAGATCCAGCTTACCGACGGCATGCTGACGCTCGCCAAGGAACAGGACTTCTACGGCTACAAGTTTGACGGCCAGACCTTCGACTGCGGCTCCAAGGAAGGCTTCATCATCGCCAATGTGGCGCTCGCCCTGAAACGCGACGATATCCGTCCGAAGGTGGAAAACGAGCTGAAGGCGCTGATTTCGGCGCTGAAGTAGTCCGGAGCGCCGGTTGAGGGCCGAACGATAGAGAGAGTTTCGAAAATTGAAAGGGCCGGTCAGTGACCGGCCCTTGGCAGTTTAGGTTTGCGCTGGCCGCGTCTCAGCCCGGACGCGAGACGAAGGCGCGGCTGACAACGCTTGCGGAATTGGCGTCGGGGCCGAATTCGGTTTCGCCGGTAATGTCCAGCAGTTCCTGAAGCTTGCCGCGGGCGCGGGCGATACGGCTCTTGATCGTGCCGATCGCGCAATGGCAGATTTCGGCTGCCTCTTCGTAGGAAAAACCCGATGCGCCGACCAGAATGATCGCCTCGCGCTGGTCGCTCGGCAGCTTGTTCAGCGCTTCGCGGAAGTCCCGAAGGTCCATTGCGCCATATTGCGCGGGATGGGTGGAAAGCCGCTCGGTGAAGACATTGTCGGAATCCTGGATTTCGCGACCGCTCTTGCGCATCTGGCTGTAGAACTCGTTGCGCAGGATGGTGAACAGCCAGGCCTTGATATTGGTGCCCTCGGCAAAGCTGTCCTGCTTGGCCCAGGCCTTCATGATCGTATCCTGAACCAGATCGTCGGCGAGGTCCTGATGCCCGCACAGTGAGACGGCGAAGGCGCGCAGGCTGGGCACCGTCTTCAGCATATCCCGCTTGAAACTCGTATCTTCGACTGTTGCCACGGCGGTTACCCCTTTTTTCTGGGCGTGGATGCAGCCTCGGCCGCGTCCAGACGCTCGAGAAGATCGAGAAACCGATCCGGGATTTCCTCCTGTTCGACAGCATTGTAGAGGGCCTTGAGGCGTCTGCTGATCGCCTCTTCGGGGCTCTTGGCCGTACCGGGCATGTTCGAACCTTGTTCAAGGTCGCTATTGTTCTTCACCAGTTTTCGCCTCGTTCCATTCCACCAATTCCATTCAAGCCGAAAACGCGGCCCAAAATAAAATGTTCCGCTCTTCGGGAACTTTTTTTCGTCTCCCGCATTCTTGCTTCTTGAGGAATGCTCTAAAAGAGATACCCGCAACGACCTATCGAGGCAGGAGACTACCAGACATGTCGCTTTCAACACGTATCGCCGCCCATCTTCCCTACCTCAGGCGTTACGCACGTGCCGTTACCGGCTCCCAGACATCGGGCGACGCCTATGTTGCCGCCGTACTCGAAACGCTGATTGAAGACGTTTCGCTCTTTCCGGAGGACGGCGACGATAAAGTCTCGCTCTATAAACTCTTCTCTCAGCTTTTCAGTTCCACAACGATCGAAATCGAGGAAATCGAATCGCCCTTTTCCTGGGAAAAGCGCGCGGCGGCCAACCTCATGGCGCTGCCGGCCAAGCCCCGCCAGGCCTTCCTGCTGATCTCGCTCGAAAACTTCTCCCATGAGGAAACGGCCCAGATTCTGGACGTCGAGAGCGACAGCGTTTCCAACCTCATCGACGAGGCCTCCTCGGAAATCGCGCGCCAGGTGGCGACCGATATCATGATCATCGAGGATGAACCGCTGATCGCCATGGATATCGAGCAGATGGTGGAAAGTCTGGGCCACCGCGTCACCGGCATCGCGCGCACCCACGCCGAAGCCGTGGACCTGTTCAAGTCCTCGCGCCCGCGCATGGTGCTCGCCGATATCCAGCTCGCCGACGGCAGCTCGGGCATCGACGCGGTCAACGACATTCTGGCCGCCGAATCGCTGCCGGTGATCTTCATCACCGCCTTCCCGGAGCGGCTTTTGACCGGCGAGCGTCCGGAACCGACCTTCCTGGTCACCAAGCCCTTCAATCCCGATATGGTGAAGGCGCTGATCAGCCAGGCGCTGTTCTTCCAGGAACATCACGAACAGGCGGCTTGAGCTTTAAAATTTCGGTAAGCATGAGGGCGGCTTCGGTCGCCCTTTTTCTTTTAAAACCGGAACTCCAATGGCACCTGGGCGTTTTCCTTCTACAAACACAAGGAGAATGTCCATGCTTTACTATGCCGTTGTTTTCCTGGTGATAGCCCTGATCGCTGCCGCGCTTGGTTTCGGCGGCATCGCCGGCGCTTCAGCAGGTATCGCGCAGATTCTGTTCTTTCTGTTTCTGCTGTTCTTCGCTGTCGCGGTCATCGTGAACTTCGCGCGCAGCCGCTAAAAGCAGAGTTCCCTCCCGAAAACGGGCCGCCTGATGGCGGTCCGTTTTTTGTTGTCTTGTCCGGACACAAAAAAAGGGCGGGAGCGCCTCAGCGCTCCCGCCCGAAAACTTTTCAATCGCGTTATCAGTTTGAACTGTTCATCCAGTTGTCGACGTCGCGTTCGGCTTCGTCGCGCTCCTTGCCGTAGCGTTCCTGGATCTTGCCCACGAGCTTTTCGCGGTTGCCGGCAACGACATCGAGGTCGTCATTGGTCAGCTTGCCCCAGCGGGCCTGCACTTCGCCGGTGAACTGCTTCCAGTTGCCTTCGATACGGTCCCAATTCATAAGCCTGCTCCTTTCAGCTTAGCTTTCACTATGCCCAATCAACGCGCCACCCGATCCGGCAGTTCCATCCCGCCGTCGAAGATTGACAAGCCTTCGAAAAACAGGAATGTACGAAAGCAGGCACTGAGTGCCGGTGCGCACAAGCAAAATGAATCAAATGCTTCATCGGTCCCGTGCTTCTTTCGGCACATATTCGCGAATAACCGAAGTCGTTTCACTTTCTTGGCGCTTATGAGTGAAATTGGCCGGCCGGAAGCCGGTCGGGCTGTGAAGAAGACATGCGATTCGACAAGGCAGACAACGGCACTGTTTCGACCATCAGCCGCATCCTACCCGCGCTGGTGTTTCTGGTGGTCGCCATTATCGGCCTCGGCATGTCGTTCTCGATCTATCGGGCGTCCGAGGTCGAGCGTCGCGCCAAGTTCGAGGTTGTCGCCGGCGACGCCACCGACCGGATCGTCAACCGTTTCTACCAGCACATGTCGCTTCTGGAGGCGACCAAGGCGTTCTTCGAGGCGACCGACGGCAATATCGACCGCGCCGCCTTCCGCACCTATGTCGGCGGCCTCGATACCGAAGGGCGCTATGACGGCATCCAGGGCATCGGCTTTGCCCGCATGGTCTACACCGGCAACGAGGGCCGCGCCGAGGAGATGATCAGCCGCGCCTATGGCGAGAACCACCCGATCTGGCCCGAGACCGACCAGGATTACCGCGCCGCGATCGTGATGATCGAGCCGGACAATGAGCGCAACCGCGCCGCCATCGGCTACGATATGTACAGCGAACCCGTGCGCCGCGATGCCATGGCCAAGGCCTTTGCCAGCGATACGCCGCGCGCCAGCGGGCCGGTGGAGCTGGTGCAGGAAATCACCGAAAACAAGCAGGCTGGCTTTCTGCTCTATTTGCCCTTCAAGATGGACCGCGGCGAGAACAATGCGGACGGCAATCTGCCGCTTTCCGGCTTCATCTACGCGCCGTTTCGCGCCGGCGATCTCTATCGCGCGGTGATGAACGCCTCGCCGGCGCTGCCCGTGGCCGTCCGCGCCTACGACAAGGATGCGCCCGAAATTCCGCTGTTCGAATCCGCGACCTATGATGCCGCGCTGGAGCGCAGCGCGCTCACCTCGTCCCGCGAGGTCGATATTGCCGGCAGGACGTGGGTGCTGGAGATGACGCCGAGCGCGGCATTCGAGAAGGCCGCTTTCGATATCACGCCCTTCGTCGTCGGCTGCGTGGCGCTGCTTCTGGCAGTCGCGCTGGCGCTTGCCGCGCAATGGCAGATCAAGGCCCTGGCCGCAGCCCGCGAGGTTCAGCGCGTGACCGAGAAATCCCTGCAGGAGCGCGAGTTGATGCTGCAGGAGATGAAGCACCGGATCAAGAATTCGATCGCCCGCATGCTCGCGATCGCCCGCCAGACGGCGCACCACTCGGAAAATCTTGAGCAGTTCGTGGAATCCTATTCCGCCCGTCTGCAGGCCATGTCGACGGCGCAGGACGTGCTGACCCGTTCGCGCTGGCAGCGCGCCGACCTGAAGGAACTGCTGAACAAGGAACTGGAACAGGTGTTCGGCAATGGCGAGTCGCATTACGAGGTCTACGGCCCGAATGCGGAGATCGACGAGAAGGCGACCCAGGCCTTCAGCCTCACCTTCCATGAACTGGCCACCAACGCGCTCAAATATGGCGGCATGTCGGGCGACGGCGCGGGACTGAAGGTCTCGTGGAGCTTTCAGGGCACAGGCGCCGAGCGCAAGCTGAAGCTGATCTGGGCGGAAACCGGCGCAGGTCCCGTTGCGCCCCCGGAACGCAAGGGCTTCGGCACCCGCCTGATCGACGCCAATATCATCGGCGAGTTGAACGGCACGATCGACCGTCAGTACGGCGAGGACGGTCTGAAGATCGAGATCACCTTCCCGAACCCCGCCACCAGAAAGGCAACATCGCGCCGCTCCCGCTGGCGTCGCACCCGCCGCGCGCGGCTGGCGGAAAAGAAGGGCGAGTGATCCGCTGCGCCGGACCAATGGAGGCAGCGTCTCTGATCAACGAACGGCGATGTTTGAGAAAGATGGTGCCCCTTGCCGGAATCGAACCAGCACTCCTTTCGGAACCTGATTTTGAGTCAGGCGCGTCTACCAGTTCCGCCAAAGGGGCCCTTTGCCTCGTCTTGAGGCAGGCATGGCGGAATATAAGGAGATCGGGCCGGGCGTCAACACGCTTCTGACGCCGGGCCAGCACAAATTTGAGCCGTGCGGCTCTTGAGTGATGGACATGGCGGGCCGGAGACAGCATTCTCCGGCGACACAAATCAACCCCGGACGATCCATGCTGCGCAGACTTTATAACTGGACGCTTTCGCTTGCCGCCAACCGCAATGCCGAACGCGTCCTTTTCGGGATATCATTCGCCGAAAGCTCGTTCTTTCCGATCCCGCCGGACGTGTTGCTGATCCCGATGGTGATCGCGCGGCCGGCGAAATGGTTCCGGATCGCGCTGATCTGCACGATCGCCTCGATCCTCGGCGCGATCGCCGGCTACCTGATCGGCATGTTCCTGTTCGAACAGGTCGCCCGGCCGATCCTCGATTTCTACGGCAAGCAGGATTCGTTTGAGAAGATCGCCGAGTGGTACAACACATGGGGCGGCTGGGGCGTGCTGTTTGCCGCCATCACGCCCTTTCCCTACAAGGTGCTGACGCTGTTTTCGGGTGCGACGGGCCTCAATTTCGGCATTTTCCTGCTGGTCAGCGTGATCGGGCGGTCGTTCCGGTTTTTCCTGATCGCCTGGCTGCTCAATCGCTACGGCCCGCCGATCCGCGATTTCATCGAGAAATATCTCGGTCTTCTTTTCACCTTATTCGTCATCCTTCTGGCGGGCGGGTTCTATCTGGTCAAATATGTGTTCTAGAGCATTTCGCGCGCTTGCGGCGCGCTTCAAGAGGGTTTTATGACCGCGCGTTCTTTCTCTCGCATTCCGATCGGCCTCACTCTGTCGACGCTCGCCATGGCCGTCACGGTCGGGACGGCGCTCGGCTTCGAGCATCTCGGCGGGTATATCCCGTGCCATCTCTGCCTTCTGGAGCGTAACCCTTATTATATCGGCGTGCCGGTCGGCATTCTCGGTCTTCTTGCCTGGCGTTTTGGCCTGCCGCGCCTTGTCGCAAGGCTGGCGCTTCTCGTCATCGCCGGGCTGATGGTTTGGGGCATGGTGATGGGGGTCTATCACGCCGGCGTCGAATGGCACTGGTGGGCCGGGCCTTCCGATTGCTCGGGCTCGATGGCCGGCGTCACCACCAACGCCATGGACCTGCTCGGCGATCTCAACAGCGTCACCGGCCCGAAATGCGACGAGGCGGCACTGCGCGTGCTCGGCCTGTCCTTTGCCGGCTGGAACGTGGTCGCAAGTCTGGTGATCGCGGCAATCGCGCTCTGGGGCGCACGCGGAAGGTAATCAGCTTCAGGCCGCGCCGATCCGCAGGAAATCGTGGAAGTGGACGATGCCGAGCGGGCGATTGTTGTCGTCGACCACCATCAGCGCGGAAATATTGTGCTTTTGCAGAAGCGCCATGGCGGCGGAGACCAGCATGGTCTTGCCGACCGTTTTCGGCGCCGCGGTCATCACGTCTTCCACCGCAAGCTTGCTCATGTCGCGGGCAAGATTGCGGGCGAGGTCGCCATCGGTGATGATGCCGGCGAGCCGCCCGTCTTCCGTCAGCACGCCCACACAGCCGAAACGGCGCTGAGAGAGCACCATGATCGCCTCCGGCAGCGGCGTGCCGGCGGGCACCAGCGGCACCTCCTCGCCGACATGCATGATATCGGCGACATGGGAGAGCAGCGCGCCGAGCTTGCCGCCCGGATGATAGATCTTGAAATCGACCGCGGAAAAGCCGCGCGCCTCCAAGAGCGCGATCGCCAGCGCATCGCCCAGCGCAAGCTGCATGGTGGTGGAGGTCGTGGGCGCCAGTCCGTGCGGACAGGCCTCCTCCGCCTTGGGCAGGTCGAGCACGATATCGGCCGCCAGCGCCAGCGAGGATTGACGGCCCGAGGTGATCGCGATCAGCGGAATGGCGAACCGCCGCGTATAGGCGACAAGGGCGGTCAGTTCGCTGCTTTCCCCGCTCCAAGACAAAGCGAGCACGGCGTCCTTCTGGGAAATCATGCCCATATCGCCGTGATTGGCTTCGGCGGGATGTACGAAAAAGGCCGGCGTGCCGGTGGAGGCGAAGGTGGCGGCGATCTTGGTGCCGACATGGCCGCTCTTGCCGACGCCGGAGACGATCACATGGCCCGCCGTCTGCCTGAGCAGCGCCACGGCCTTCTCGAACGGCTCGGCCAGCCCGTTGCCGAGCGCCGCCGACAGGGCTTCCAGCCCCTTGCGTTCAAACTCGAGCGTCCTCAGCCCCGAAAGCGCCGCCTCGCCCAAATCATTTTCATTCACATCCGCCATGTCACGCTGTTAGCGCCTTTGCTTGGTACAATCAATACTATGGCTGATGGCGCGCTCAGAGCGGCTCGCCGGCCAGCAGTTTCGGCAGGTCTCGGGCGGAACGGCCTGAGGCTTCTTCGATGAAGTAGCGTTTCAGCCGGGGCATGCGGTCGACCACGCCGAGGCCGAAATCGCGGGCCATGCGCAGCGGGCCGATATCATTGGAAAACAGTCGGTTCAGCACATCGGTGGTCATGCCCATGCGCACCGTGTCGAACCGCCGCCAGCGCTGATAGCGCTCCAGCGTGTCGAGCGCGCCGATATCGAGGCCATTGCGATCCGCCTCGACGATGGTCTGGGCCAGAGCCGCGACATCCTTGAAGCCGAGATTGAGGCCCTGGCCCGAAATCGGGTGGATGCCGTGGGCCGCATCGCCCGCAAGCGCCAGCCGCGGCGCGATGAACGAGCGCGACAGCGTGAGGCCCAGCGGAAACGCGCGCCGGCCGCCGGCAAGCGTGAGTTTGCCGAGATGATGCCCGAAACGGCGCTCCAGCTCGGCCTCGAACACCATGTCGTCGCTGTCGACAAGGCGCTGGGCGTCTTCCGTGCGCTCTGTCCAGACCAGCGAGGAGCGGTTGCCGGTCAGCGGCAGGATGGCGAAGGGGCCCGCCGGCAGGAAATGCTCTTCCGCCCGGCCGTTATGCGGGCGCTCATGGGCGATGGTGGTGACGATGCCGGACTGGCCATAGTCGAACTTGACCGTCTTGATGCCGGCCATGTCGCGCAGCCTCGAGCGCACGCCGTCGCAGGCAACCACCAGCCGTGTCGCGATCTCCTCGCCGCTGGCGAGGGTAAGTTTCGCATGTCCGCCCTCGGCCGAAAAATCGGTCACGGCGGCGTCGTGGCGGATCGTGATGTCGAGTGTGTCCGCCGCCCCGCGCAGCGCCCTGACCATCGCGACATTCGGGATCATGTAGGCGAAGGGGTCGCTGGCCTCGCCGCGTTCGCCGAAGGTGAGGAACACCGGCTTGACCGGCTCGCCGGTTTCCGAATCGGTGACGATCATCTCGTTGATCGGCTGGGCGTGGTCCTTGATCTCGTCCCACAGGTTCAGCGTTTTCAGCATGTTGATCGCGGCGGCGATGATCGCCGAGGCGCGCTCGTCCTTTTCCCACACATGCGCCGGCGCCGCCTCCATCAGCTCGATTTCGAGATGGGGCGCCGCCTTCTTGACCGCGACCGCGACCGAGAGCCCGACATAGCCGCCGCCGACGATGACAATATCCTTCATATCCCGATCCTTCTTGCGTGCCGCCATATCTCGCTCCTGTTCAGCAAAGCTGTTATAGGCCATTGCGTTACTCATGGGATATATAGGGACCGCGTTCAAATGTCACAGCCCGGCAATGACCAAGGCGGCAAGGCGCTCGCCGCTCTGCTTGATCTCGAGCGACTTGAGGAGAACCTCTATCGCGGCCAGAGCCCTGCCACCACCTGGCAGCGCGTGTTCGGCGGGCAGGTGGTCGCCCAGTCGCTGGTGGCGACCCAGAGAACGGCGCCGGCGGGGCATCTCGTCCACTCGCTGCACGGCTATTTCATGCGTCCCGGCGACACCGAGGTGCCGATCATCTTTCAGGTCGAGCGGCTGCGCGATGGACGGAGTTTTTCCACCCGCAGCGTGCGGGCGATCCAGCACGGCCAGCCGATTTTCATCATGACCGCCTCGTTTCAAACGGAAGAGGAAGGCTTTCAGCATCAGGATGCCATGCCGGATGTGCCGTCTCCCGAAGAACTGGCTTCGAGCGACATCATCAATGATTCGAAGAACGCGCCCGCGCCGGTGCGCAATTACTGGATGCGCGAGCGGCCGATCGAGATCCGCCCCGTCGATCTCGAAAATTTTCTCTGGCGCAAGAAGCCCGGCGGCCGGCAGAATATCTGGATACGGGCCAACGGCCCGTCGCCGCACGGGCGCGACTATCAGGCGGCCTTCCTGGCCTATATGTCGGACATGACCCTGCTGGACGCCACGCTCTATCCGCATCAGAGCTCGGTCTTTTCAGACCATGTCCAGGCGGCAAGCCTTGATCATGCGGTCTGGTTTCACCGGCCGTTCGATATCGAGGACTGGCTGCTCTATTCGCAGGAGAGCCCTTCGGCGAGCGGCAGCCGCGGCTTTGCCTATGGCCGCATCTTCAGCCGCGACGGCACGCTGGTCGCCTCCGTCGCTCAGGAAGGCCTGATCCGCATACGCGATCGTGCGCGGCCGTTTTACAACAAGCCGTGACCGGGCGCGACCGACGCCGGAGTGGATAAAATGCCCATATTGCGCGCATGCCGGACCTTCTTCATTACGGTCTGAAGCGCGCGGCTGATCCCCATTCCGGCATTTGCATAAAAAAAAGGCAATTGCCAAAAATAACGCACGGAATCGCCGCAACTTTGTGGCGGGCATTTCGTCGCACATATCGTCCCGAAAATATCCCATTTATATCAGTGGTTTGTGGCTTCGGCTTCAAACTGGCACGGTCTTTGTATGTCTGCGATAGGCCGCTGACGAATTTCTATTCGAGGGCGGTAAGGAGAACCGGCTTTTCGAAGCTGCGGGTAACAAAGGATGGGAAACCAGATGAAAATTGTGATGGCCATCATAAAGCCGTTCAAGCTGGATGAGGTGCGTGAGGCCCTCACCGCCGTCGGCATTCAGGGCCTGACCGTGACCGAAGTGAAAGGTTACGGCCGGCAGAAGGGGCACACCGAGATCTATCGCGGTACCGAATATGCCGTCAGCTTTCTTCCCAAGCTGAAGATCGAAGTCGCGGTCGCCGCCGATGTTGTCGAAAAGGCTGTCGAGGCGATCGCCTCCTCCGCCAAGACCGGACAGATCGGCGACGGCAAGATCTTTGTCTATTCCATCGAACAGGCCGTGCGCATCCGCACCGGCGAAACCGATTCCGAAGCGCTGTAAATCAGCAGGGGGTAATCAGTCTATGTCTTCCAAACTCAAATATATCGCGGGTTTTGCTGCCCTTGCCGCAGCGACCGCCGCCTTTCCTGCCTTCGCTCAGGAAGAGGCCGCAGAGGCCGTGGTTGAAGTGGCCTCGGGTGCACCCGCCGCTGATACGGTCGTGATCTTCAACACCTTGCTGTTCCTCATCGGCGGCTTCCTGGTCATGTGGATGGCCGCGGGCTTCGCCATGCTGGAAATGGGCCTGGTGCGCAAGAAGAACGCCTCGATGCAGGGCCTGAAGAACATCGCCCTTTATTCCGTCGGCGGCATCATGTTCTGGTTCACTGGCTACAATCTGATGTACACCGGCGTTGACGGCGGCTTCATAGGCTCTTTCGGCCCCTATGTCTTCCCGGGCCCCGGCATGGATGACGGCGCGGCCGGCTACTCCGTCGCCTCCGACTGGTTCTTCCAGATGGTGTTCTGCGCCACGACCGCCTCGATCGTTTCGGGTACGGTTGCAGAGCGCATCAAGTTCTGGCCGTTCATCATCTTCACCGTCATCCTGACCGGTATCCTCTACCCGATCACCGGTTCCTGGCAGTGGGGCGGCGGCTGGCTCTCTGAAATGGGCTTCTCCGACTTTGCCGGTTCCACGCTGGTTCACTCGGTCGGCGGCTGGGCCGCTCTTGCCGGCGCGCTTGTTCTCGGAGCACGTACGGGCAAATATGCCGCTGACGGTTCGGTTCATCCGATGCCGGGCTCCAACATCCCGCTCGCCGTTCTCGGTACCTTCATCCTGTGGCTCGGCTGGTTCGGCTTCAACGGCGCTTCGCAGCTTGCCATCGGCTCGATCGCCGATGCCGGCGATGTCTCCAAGATCTTCGTCAACACCAACCTGGCCGCTGCGGCCGGCGCCGTTGTCACGATGATCCTGCTGCAGATCGTCTACAAGAAGGTCGACGTCACCATGGTTCTGAACGGCGCGCTTGCCGGTCTGGTCTCGATCACGGCCGAACCGCTGACGCCGTCCGTTCCGGCGGCCCTGTTCATCGGGGGCATCGGCGGCGTGATCGTCATCGTCGTCGTTCCGCTGCTCGACAAGCTGAAGATCGACGACGTCGTCGGCGCCATCCCGGTCCACCTTGTTGCCGGTATCTGGGGCACGTTCATCGTACCGCTGACCAATGACGGCACGTCCTTCGGCACCCAGATTGTCGGGATCGTCGCCATCGGCGCCTTCACCTTCATCGCGTCGTTTGTCATCTGGTTCATCCTCAAGGCCATCATGGGCATCCGTGTCTCGCCGGAGGAAGAAGAGATGGGTCTCGACAAGTCCGAGGTCGGCGTCGAAGCCTATCCGGAATTCATGTAATCCCAGCCGGGGCCGCCGCGCGGCGGCCCCGGATGATTTCAGGATGTATCGCAGAACCCGCCGGCCAGTCCGGCGGGTTTTGTTTTATTGACAAATCTCGGGCGCCATCAGGCGGCCGCCTCGTTTTCTGCGTTCATCCCGATCTTCGTTCCGGAACCAGCAAGCGCAAGTCGTTGGGACAGGCTGTTTGTAAACTTCCCCATCGGACCGCTCTGGATGCCGGCTCAGGGCCGGCATGACGGAGGCGGCGGAAAAGGGGCTTTGTCAGCGGCCTCCAATCCGCCATTCGGCGCGCCGAGTGTTTTATTGTCCGGGACGCTATAATGCGCGCCATGGGAGCGAAATATAATGTTGCATCTAGAGATTGACTGGGCGTGTTTACGTAGGTAGAAATGAACCATCGATAAGCCGACTGGAACTTTTGATAGCGCTATCATGGAATCTTTACGACCTTTTCAAACCTCTCTTTTGATCGCGGGAGCGGTGTTTCATCGGGACTTCCCGTTAAACGGGGAACTTTGTCCGCCCAGAATTCGTTCACTTCGGATAAACAATTTGGGATGAACGTTTACAACTTGGGTGTCACGATGAAATCGGTATTGTTTTTATGGCAACCGCCAGTTACGTGAGATGCCAAAAAACCGGGAGCGAGGGAAAGTCGGCTCAAACCGACTGGCGAACACCACAAGAATTGGACTGACTGTGAAAAATCTCAGACTCTTCAACTGTTCCTGCCACCACCCGCTACGGTTTGGAACAAAAAACTGCTCCTATTGCTTTAGGCCCACGCCGTTCTACAATCGCATTCCGTTTTGGGCGGCATTGCTGCTCGTGATCGCTGTGCTCTCAATGCAGCTTTTCGGTTTCGGCTTTGACGAAACGCTGAGCGCAGCCGAATCGGATCCTCCGGCGACCCAGAATATGGCTGGAGGCCTCTGAATCCGGATTTACAGGTGTTAAATGCACCATAAAAAGCACATTTATGCGCGCTATGTGATTGTTTTTATTGAATTCGAGTACGACTGAAGCTTTGGTAAACATCATCCGATTCACCGGATGAAAGCATCTGATTCACCAAATTCGGCCCTTCGCAGCTTTCTGGTCGAGCGATCATCAATTTGGCCACTCGCTTGCAGCGTTTTTTAGCTCCGAGATAGGGAAAGCGGTTTCATCCAGATTATCGATGAGGCGCAATAGGTCCTTTCGCTCGTAGAACCACGCGCCCATCCAAACAGGATCAGCAATCGGAAGGATTCCCGAATCCGCCATCAGTTTCTTGACCTCGACGTGTGAGATGCCAAGCAGCCTGCCGATAGCCGCTGCCCGAATGTAGCGCTCTTGGAACCTCTGAAGTTCGATGCGAGAAAACCGGAGCTTGCCTTTCCGTTGCCGATACTCTGCTTGATCAACCTCATGCATCCAGGGGCCGCCATGCTTTGGAGAAACCAGCCGGCGCGGCGTAGAGGGCACAACTCCTAGTATAGGTGCCGCTTCGCTCGCTGAAATCGTATGATCCGGGTCGAGCGCCTCTAATACAGCTTTCACCTCAGATGTATTAAAGCGCAGGTGATCAATCCTATTTATACCTTTTATGAGCTTGGTATCCTTGAGTTCGCCTTTCAGTTGAAATTCCAAGATTTGTTCTGTAGATGACCTTCCGCAAGTTACGCTCCACAGCGAGCGATAACCCTTCGACTTCGTCATCTATTTTGCCGCAGCTATTGCATATATTCGCGAGGAATTGCTCCGGGGTTCCGATCGTGTCCCGCAGCGTGGTGTAGCTTCGGCGATTGCCGTGCCTTCCGGACGGT
>NZ_JBAKFQ010000020.1:0-82605 GCF_053484255.1 Martelella sp. FLE1502 | reverse complement strand
TCAGCCGGGGAATCCCATTTCTTCAAACTGCGGCAATCCGTCCACACCGCCTAGCAGAGCCGATGAAGAATACGGAATGGTTTGTTATTCTGAATAAGCGATGTAATACGATGGATATTATTTAATAAAAATAGTTTTATCGTTTCCAGGTTTATCGACTATAAAGATTTTAATATAAATAATAGATTTTGCGGCGCGTTTAGACTGGTTCACCGCCTTGGTTTCGAGCCGCCGCGAGCGTCGGCCGGTTAATGCCGCGGGCGCTTCCTGCCAAGTGTTGGGTCCGGGCATGAAGGAAGCCGGTCGGGAAATCCCGGCCGGCTTCCGCCTTTGCAACAACGTCTTCGCGAGAGCGAATGCGCGATCAGAGTTGGCCGAGAATGGTCGCCGCCGCGGAAACCGTGGCCTCGCCGGGATTGTCCTCGACATTCAGCTCCTTCACCTTGCCGTCCTCGACCAGCATGGAATAGCGCTTGGAGCGCAGGCCGAGACCGGCGCCGGACATGTCGAGATCCATGCCAAGCGCCTTGGTGAACGCGCCGTCGGCATCCGAGAGGTAGCGAATCTTGCCTTCGCCGCCGGTAGCCTTGGCCCAGCCGCCCATGACGAACGGATCGTTGACCGCCACCACCGCGATCTCATCGACGCCGCGGCTCAAAATGGCGTCGCGGTTTTCGAGATAGGTCGGCAGATGGTTGATCGAGCAGGTCGGCGTGAAAGCGCCGGGGACCGCAAACAGCACCACGCGCCTGCCCTTGAAAATGTCGTCGGTGGAGACCTGCTCCGGCCCGTTTTCGGTGAGTTCGCGCAGGGTGGAGGAGGGCAGCGTGTCGCCCTTTGAAACAGACATGGAAAACTCCTTCTCTTATCCTCTGGGGACGAAACCTAAGGGGAGACCGTTTCAAACACAAGCGGCGTTTCCATGACCCGCCCGCCCGCCTTGGCAAGCAGCAACCAGTCGCCCGCGACGGAATCCCGGCCGTCGGGAAGGGAGGCCAGCGGTATGGTGATCGTGTAGGCCCCATCCTCCATTGCGCCAGCGGGCGCCTCGACGATAAAGCCGCCGCTGCTGGCGAGCGTGATTTCGGGGTTTTCGGCATCCGGCAGGGCGATCGCAAGCTTCAGGGCCTCGCCGGTGCTGACCGCGCGTTCGACGCGGAAATCGGCCGATGGCGCTTCCGGCAGCGTGGTTTCTGCGACGGCGAGGATCGCGGCATCGACCGCGCTGTCGGCATAGGTTGAGGCAGTGATCTCGAACGTCGTCTGGAACGGAATGCAGATGTCCTTGCAAAGCCCGATAAAGGCGGTGACGTCCATCTGCGGATGCGTGCCCGGCGCGGCCTTGAAGGTCAACGGAAAGGTTACGGGCCCGTCATAGCCCATGTCCGTCACGCCGGCGAGGTCGATGCGCTTGGGCACGGGATAGGCGATGGCTTCGAGCGTCACGTCGTCATTGCCGCTGATGGTGATCTGCGGGGGGATGCCGCTTTCGCCGGGCTCGCGCCAGTAGGTGATGAAACCGTCTGCGGGCTCCACCTGCAGCGCGGCGCGGATCGTGCCGTCCTCATCGGGCGCCGTCATGATCATGCGCATGCGCCCGCCGGCATCTTCGGCCCATTCGGTTTGTCCGGCATGGGCAAAGCCCGCGAAAGCGGGCAGGGCGAGTGCGGCGATGATCAGGATGCGGCGTGTTCTCATGCTTGCTCTTTAGCGCAGCCGGCGGGGCGGGGATATGGCGCTTCGATGATATTGCGGACAATTTGATTTGAATATCGCGTGACCTTGCCCCATCTTGGTTTCATGCCTACGATGAATTTTGAAAGCGGCGCAAACGTTTCGCTGGAGATCGACGTGTTGGAGAACTTTGCAAAAGGGCGTGAACGCGGGCCATTCGACGGCCAGTTCCTGATCGCCATGCCGCAGCTTGCCGAGAGCGAGTTCGAACGCAGCGTGATCTATATCTGCGCCCATTCCGGCGAGGGAGCGATGGGTTTCATCATCAACCGCGCCCAGTCCGTGACCTTTCCCGAAGTCCTTCATCAGCTCGACCTTGTCGGGGAAGAGCGCGATCCTGAGATGCCGTCCCTGATCGATTTTCCGGTACTTTGCGGCGGGCCGGTGGAACCCGGCCGCGGCTTCGTGCTGCATTCCTATGATTATTCCGGCGACGGCAGCATTCCGATCAGCG
The DNA here is from genome assembly GCF_053484255.1 of Martelella sp. FLE1502. Classification (NCBI taxonomy): domain Bacteria; kingdom Pseudomonadati; phylum Pseudomonadota; class Alphaproteobacteria; order Hyphomicrobiales; family Aurantimonadaceae; genus Martelella; species Martelella sp. FLE1502. The sequence goes on along the minus strand of NZ_JBAKFQ010000020.1, from coordinate 80,417 downwards.
ATGATATGGCGATGACGGGGACACTCGATGTCCTGAAATCGGTCGCCGCCGGCAGGGGTCCGGAACGGGCGACGCTGCTGCTCGGCTATACCGGCTGGGCGCCCGGCCAGCTTGAAAGCGAGATCGCCAACAATGACTGGCTGACATGCCCGGCGATCGAGGACATGGTTTTCGATCGCGATCTCGACAGCAAATATGAACGCGCGCTGTATTCGATGGGTGTGCGCCCCTCGTCGCTTTCCACCAATATCGGGCACGCCTGAAACAATCCGGCCGGGATTCCCGTTTAGGGGCGTCTGCCAATGATGGCGGATGCAATTGCGAGGCCTCCATGAAGATCTTTGAATGCGATCATTGCGGGCAGACCGTTTATTTCGATAACGATACCTGCGTCGCTTGCGGCCATCGGCTGGGCTTTGCGCCGGATGATATCGCCCTTTATTCCATCAGGCAGGGCGAGGGAGACCTCTGGCACAAGGCGGATGATGAGAGCCGCCGTTTCCGCCTCTGCGAGAACACCGGGATCGGCGTGTGCAACTGGCTGGTGGACGAGGACGACGACGAGACCTTCTGCCTGGCCTGCCGGCACAACAACCTTATACCGGACACCACCACCGAGATCGGGCTCAACCGTTTCAAGCGCATCGGCGCCGCCCAGCGGCACCTGTTCTATTCGCTGTTGCGCTGGGGCGTGGAAACGCCGACGCGCAAGCAGGACCCGGAAAAGGGGCTGGTTTTCGATTTCCTTGAGGACACGGTAGAGGCCGACGGTTCTGTTACGCCGGCGATGACCGGCCATGAGGACGGGCTGATATCATTGCGGGCGGCAGAGGCCGACGACGTGACCCGCGAGATCATCCGCGATCAGATGAACGAGCCCTATCGCACCATGCTCGGCCATTTCCGCCACGAGGTCGGGCATTATGTCTGGGACCGGCTGGTGCGCGACGACGGCCGGCTGGAGAGCTTCCGCAAGGTGTTCGGCGATGAGCGTGAGGACTATCAGGCGGCGCTCCAGCGTCACTATGAGAACGGCCCGCCGCCGGACTGGCCCGAGCACCACGTCAGCGCCTATGCGGCGACGCACCCCTGGGAGGATTTCGCCGAGAGCTTCGCCCATGCGCTCCATATCGTCGACACGCTGGAAACCGCGCGCGCCTTCGGCCTTGCGGTGGACGATGCCCGGCTCGAACCGCTCGGCGACCCCTACAAATGCGTCAGCGGCAAACGTCTGGCGGATGCGTGGATACCGCTGACGATCGCGATGAATGCGATTCACAAGTCAATGGGCCAGCAGGATTTCTATCCCTTCGTGCTGACGCCGGAGATCGTCGCGAAAATCGACTACATCGTCACCATGCTGAACGGCCCCAAAGCCGGAAAGGCGGCTGCGTAACGCCGATCTGCGCCGGCAGGGCCATGCGCCGGCTTTCGCGGGCGCGGGGCGGCCCTTGCCGGTTCAGCTTGCGCCGTTCTCGCGCACAAGACGGATCGCGGTGGTTGAGACCACCGCGGGACCGTAAATCGGGCCGGTTGCATAGGTGCAGCCGGCTTCGGCAAAGGCTGTGGCATCGGCCTCATTGTCGAGGTCGCTGATCCCGATCGCCGTGCCGAGGCGCTCGGCCAGTTCGCTGAAGGCCTTGACGATTTCGGCCTGCGGTTCCTGATTGTGTTTGAAGATCGCGCCGTCGACATAGGTCGCATCGAAACGGAAGCTCTTCAGTAGCGTCAGCGAGCCGTGGCCATTGCCGAAGCCGGACAAGGTAACGCCCGCGCCGATGGTGCGCAGATACTGCAAGGCCAGTTTCGCCTGCTCGGGCGCTTCCTGCACGATATCCTCCGGAATGGAAAACACGATCTGGCGCGGCGCGACTTCCGATTCCCGCACAATGCTCTCCAGCTCGATCAGCGTGCTGGTTTTCAGCATCTCGTTGCAGCCCAGTTCGACCATCACAAACGGGCGGGCATTGGCGACGGATTGCTGCCATGCCGCAAGATCGTTGGCAGCCTGACGGACGGTGTACAGGATGAGCTCCGCCGAGCGACCGCTCTCCCGGCTCAGCTCGAAAATCTCGCCGGCGGAGACATCGCCGCGCTGGGGATGCTTCCAGTTCAGCGAGCATCTGAAGCCCGCAAGCTTCTGCCCGTCGAACTTCACGATCGGCTGGTAGAGCACAGCCATTTCCTGACGGTCGATCGCGCGGCCGAGGTCGCCTTGCAACTGCTTGCGCTCGTCATCGAGCATTCTGAGCGCCGGACGATAGGTCTCGACCGTGTTGCCGCCCATGCGCTTGGCACGCAGCATCGCCAGCCGGGCATCCTCCAGAAACGCCTCGGCGGTCTCGTGGTCATCGTGCCACGACGCGATGCCGATCGCCGCCGTAAGCGCGATCTCGCGGTTCTCGAACGTGATCGGGACATCGATCGCGGCGGTCAGGGCGTCGGTGAACTCGGCGATCGCGTCCGGGTCATTGTGGGATTGCAGGATGATCGCGAAGCTGCTGCCCCAGATCCTGGACAGCGTGTCTTCCGGCTTCAGCAGCCGCTGGATGCGGCGCGTCAGCGCGATCAGGATATTGTCGCCGGCGGCAAAGCCCAGCGTCTCGTTGATCTCCTTGAACCGGTCGATATCCGCCACGATCAGCGTCGGGTGGAGATGCGGCGCCGTGCGCGACAATGCGATCAGCGATTGCAGCCGGTCGGTGAGGATGGTGTGGTTCGGCAGGCCGGTGAGATTGTCGATCACGGCGTCCTGCAACAGGCGCTGGGTGGAGACCTTGTGGTCCGTCTGGTCGTTCAGCGTGCCGACGCAGCGGATCACCTCGCCATCCGAGCTCAGCACCGGCCGGGCGCGGATGGTCATGAAATGATAATGCCCGTCATTGGCGCGCACCCGGAACTCAAGCTTCAGCCGGCCGCGCCGCCATTCGAGGAACAGGTCGAGGGTGGAGCGGAACCGGTCGCGGTCGGCGGGGTGGAGATATTGCAGCCATGTCCGCGCCGGGCCGTTCAGCGCGCCGGGTGCAAGGCCGAGCTTGGGCGCGAAATCGGGCTCGGTCACGATCCTGTCGCGGCCGACATCCCAGTCCCACACGGTGGCATCGGTGCCGAGGAAGGCCAGCGCCTGACGCTCCAGATCGGAAAACAGGCCCGGCTGGTAAACCCCGCCGGCAAAGGCGTGCTGGATCACGGTGAAGCCGAGTAGCAGCACGATCAGAACCATGCCGCCGTCGAGCGCCGGCTGAATGATGTCGTTGTCGATCCGGCCCGTCACCGCCATATAGCCGGCAAACAGCCAGGCGACGATCAGCGCCCAGGCCGGCATCAGCAGGATCGCGCGGTCGTAGCGCCGGAAGCTCAGGTAGAACATCAGCACGATGCCGGCAAGCACGGTTGCCGCGAACGAAAGTCGCGCGATGCCGGCGGCCGCAGACGGGTCGAACAGCGCGACGCCGAAAAGCGCCATCAACAGCACGCCCCAGGCGGCCGTGCCATAGCCGAGCTGGGCATGCCAGCGCGCCAGATTGAGATAGGTGAAAAGGAACACCACCAGCGAAAACGCGATCGCGACATCGGCGCTCGCCCGCCAAATGCGTTGATCGGACGCCGACAACGGTATGATCTGGTTCAGGAAATTGAAATCGATCGCGACGTAGAGCAGCACCGACCATGCCAGCATCGCTGTTGCCGGCAGCACCGAGGTTCCCTTGACCACGAACAGGATGCTCAAAAACACCGCCAGCAGGCCGGCAATGCCGAGCACGATGCCGTGGTAGAGCGTGAAGGCGTTTTCGGTATCCTTGTAGGCCTCCGGCTCCCACATGTAGAGCTGCGGCAATTCGGCGGTGTTGAGTTCCGCCACGAAGGTGATCACCGATCCCGGATTGAGCGTGATCGAAAACACGTCCGCATCGTCGCTATTGACGCGGTTCAGCGCAAAGCCCTCGCTCGGCGTGATCGCCTCGATCCGCGACGAGCCTAGGTCGGGCCAGAACAGGCCGGAGCCGACAAGGCGAAAATGCGGCGCGACGATCAGCCGGTCGAGCTGTTCGTCGGAAATATTGGCAAGCGAAAACACCGCCCAGTCGCCGGAGTGGTTGTTCCCGGTGGAACGGACCTCGATGCGACGTCTTATGCCATTCGGGTCGGGCACCGTCGAAATCTGGAAGGTCTCGCCCTCATTGGGATAGAGCTCGACCTGCGAGGTCAGGTCGATGGCGACATCGCCGCGCGACACTTCCACCGGTTCGAGCGCCAGGGCCGGCGCGGCCACAGCGATCATCACGACGATCGCGCCAAACAGCGCCAGAAGGTTACGGCAGAGCCAGCCGGTGAGGGGGGACATTGGCATCAACGGTCTTTAATTCCCTTTGCGGTCGTAGTCGTCTTTGAGCAGGGCAAAGAGAAGATGATCCTGCCATTCGCCGTTGATGCGCAGATATTTGTGCAAGTACCCCTCCTTGGTGAAGCCGGCTTTTTGCAACAGCGACGCGCTGCGCATATTGGTGGGGATACAGGCCGCCTCAATCCGGTGCAACCTCAACTCCTCGAAGATATAGCGAATTACGAGTTGAAGTGCGGCGAACATATGACCCTTGCCGGCATATTCCTCGCCCATCCAGTATCCAAGCATGCACATCTGCGCCACGCCGCGCCGGATCAGCCCGATCGTGATGCCGCCGACCAGCCTGTCAGGGTTTCTGGCAAAGATGAAAAGCTGGATGCCCGAGCCCGACTCGAATTCGAGATTGACGCGGGCGATGCGCTTACGAAACCCGCGCCGGGTCATGTCGGCGGCGCTCCAGACCGGCTCCCACGGCTGGAGAAAGGCGCGGCTGCGGGTTCTAAGCGCTTTCCACTCCTCGAAATCGGCCATCCGCGGCAGCCGCAGCAGGTGGTCGGCGGATTGTATGGCGAACCGATGGCGCCGTCGCGCGCGGGACGAAATCAGCAACGCAGCCACGCCTGCTACTCCGCCAACCGGCTGCAGGCGCCGCCGAACGCGCGCGCGGGACGGCCCCGTGGCGCAGCCGAAGGCGGGGCGGCTTTGACGGCGCGACGGGCAGCGTGCCCGTCTGGTCTACCCGGCAGCATTCACCGCCTGCTTGTGGTTGAAGCTGAGGCTGCCGGCGATGTCTTCGATCCCGCCAAGCTGGTCCAGCGGCCCGATGGCCGATAGCGTCGGCGGCGCGTCGTAGAAGGAGCGGCCGGCAAGGTCCGTCAGACGGCGCGGCGTGATGTTTTCGATGCGCAGCATCATTTCCTCGTTGGGGATCGGCCGGCCCCAGAGCATCACCTGGCGGGCGATCTGTCCGGCGCGGGCGGCCGCGCTCTCCTGGCCCATCAGAAGCTGGGCCCTGATCTGCTGGCGCGCCCGCTCGATCTCGCTTTCATCGAAATGATCGGCCGCGCGCTGCAGCTCGTTCACGATGACGGGCATCAGCTCGGGCAATTGCTCGCCGCCGGTAGCCGCGTGGACGGCGAACACGCCTGAGTCGGAAAAGCCCCAGTGGAAGGCATAGACCGAGTAGCAAAGCCCCCTGATCTCACGCACCTCCTGAAACAGGCGCGACGACATGCCGCCGCCAAGGATATTGGCGAGGATCTGCGAGCAGTAGAAATCCTGCGCGTGATAGGCCGGACCCTCGAAGCCGAGAATGATCTGCGCATCGGAAAGCGAGCGGGTTTCACGCACTTCTCCGCCGGTATAGATCGCTGCTTCCATCTGCGGCGGCGTTTCGGGTTTGCGCGGAAGGGATGCAAAGCGCTCCTCCACCATCCGGGCAAAGGACTGATGGTCGACTGCGCCGGTGGCGACGATGAAGATGCGGTCGGTGGTGTAGTTGCGGGCGAGATAGCGGCGGATATCGTCCGGCGTGAACGCCATCACGGTCTCCGGCGTGCCGAGGATCGGCCGGCCGATGGTCTGGTCGCGAAAGGCCGCGCCCGCGAAATTGTCGAACACGACATCGTCGGGAATGTCGTTGGCGGCGCCGATCTCCTGCATGATCACGTTTTTCTCGCGCGCCAGCTCCTCCTCATCGAAGGCGGAGCCGGTGAGGATATCGGCGAGGATATCGACGGCGAGCGGAACGTGATCCTTCAGAACGCGCGCATAGTAGGACGTGGTCTCGGTGGATGTCGCGGCATTGACCTCGCCGCCGACATTTTCGATCTCCTCCGCGATCTGGCGGGCGGTGCGGCGCTTGGTGCCCTTGAAAGCCATGTGTTCCAGAAGGTGGGCGATGCCATGCTCATTTATGAGTTCATTGCGCGAACCAGACTTGATCCAGGTTCCGATCGCAACGCTTTCGATATGCGGCATGTTCTGGGTAACGACGGTCAACCCGGAGGAAAGCCGGGTGTACTCTACGGTCATGCGGTCCTGCTTTCGTTTTGGTCAGTGCTCAACCTTTTTGGATGCCTGAACGAATATAGGCCTCGATGGCATCCAGGTCGGGAGAGAGGACACTGAAACGCTCCTCCTTGTCCATCAGACCAGCAAGCCATGCGGGAAGCGCCGGGTCAATACCGCTTGCCGATTTTACTGCGTCCGGGAACTTGGCGGGATGGGCGGTCGACAGCACCACCATCGGATTCTCCCTGCGCTCAAGCTTCCTGGCGACGGCGACGGCAACTGCGGTGTGGGGATCGATCAGCACGCCGGTGTCCTTCAGCGAGCGCGCGATCTCGGCGGCAGCTTCTGCCTGATCAGTCTTGCCGGCGGCAAACAGGGCGCGGATTTCGGCGAGCGTCTTCTCCTCGATATCGAACGCGCCGGATTGCTTCAGCCCGGCCATGGCGCGGCGCACATAGGTGCTGTCGCGGCCGCTCGCCTCGAACAGAAGGCGTTCGAAATTGGACGAGATCTGGATATCCATTGACGGCGAGGTGGTGGCCTCGACGCCGCGCATCTCATAGCGTCCGGTCTCCAGCGCGCGGGCGAGGATGTCGTTTTCATTGGTGGCGATCACCAGCCGGCCGACGGGAAGCCCCATCTTCATCGCGACATAGCCGGCGAAGATATCGCCGAAATTGCCGGTCGGCACGGTGAAGTCGATTTCGCGGTCGGGCGCGCCGAGCGCGATGCCGGCGGTGAAATAATAGACCACCTGCGCCATGATCCGCGCCCAGTTGATCGAGTTGACGCCGGAAAGCTTCACCTCGTCGCGGAACACGCCATCGGCGAACATCGCTTTCACGAGGTTCTGGCAGTCGTCGAAATGCCCCTCGACGGCGATCGCGTGGACATTGTCGGCGCCGAGCGTGGTCATCTGCCGTTGCTGCACCGGCGACACCTTGCCGTGGGGAAACAGGATGAAGATGTCGGTGCGGGTGCTTGCCGAAAACGCATCGATCGCAGCGCCGCCGGTATCGCCAGAGGTAGCCCCGACGATCGTGGCGCGCTGGCCGCGTTTTGCCAGCACGTGATCCATCAGCCGGGCCAGCAACTGCATGGCAACGTCCTTGAAGGCGAGGGTCGAGCCGTGGAAAAGCTCCAGCGTGAACCGGTTCGCGCCGCTCTGAACCACCGGCACGACCGCCTCGTGGCGGAAGGTGGCGTAGGCGTCGTCGATCATTGCCTTCAGCTCGTCATCGGCGATCTCGCCATCGATGAACGGCTTGATGATCGTGAAGGCGATTTCCTGGTAGGTCTTGCCGCGCAGCGCGCGGATACTATCGGTCGGCAGGAACGGCCATTCGCGCGGCAGATAGAGCCCGCCATCCTTCGCGAGGCCGGCCAGAACCGCATCTGAAAAACCGAGGACGGGCGCCTCGCCACGGGTAGAAATATAGTCCACGCAAAGCCCCTTTGTGCTTGCCAGAGTATCGAAATTGTCTAGCTTGTGGCAGGCTTTACCTGTTAAGACCGTTCTAATGGAGACGAGGGGGCGGTCGACCAGACAATCTGTGTTGGCGCTGATATAAAGCAAAGCCCGAGTGCTTGAAAAGCCCTTGAGAGAGGAAAGGAAGTTTCGCCGTGTCATTTCGCACTACCCGCCGCGTGGCAGCTGTTCTTGCAATTTCGGGACTGGCGGCCTGCTCGACGGCCCAGCCCGAGCCGGAGCCCGCGCCCGCCCGCCCGGTTACCCCGGGCATCAACCTGACCGCCTTGACGAAGCTCTGCCCGAAGGTGATGCTCGATGACGAGGTTGCTTTCAAACGCGTTTATTCGCCGGCCAATTCCGAGGCACCCGAAAATCTTGCCTACCAGGTCTCGCTCGGCGAATTCAGCCGCACCTGCGCGGCCGCGCCCGGCGGCAACCAGCTGCTCGAGACAATCTCGATCGCCGGCCGCCTCGTCGGCGGCCCGAAGGCAAAGTCCGGCACCTATCAGGTCCCGGTCCGCGTCGAGGTGGTCGATGGCGATGTCGCGCTTTACGATCAGGTGATCCAGCAGGAAGTGACGCTGCCCGCCGAAGGCATGTCGACCCAGTTCCTGTTCCGCGCCGACAACCTGCCGGTGCCCGCCACGGCCGGCCCGAACACCGCCGTCAGGGTCGGCATCGCCCGCTGAGCGGTCTGCATCCTTTAGCATCGGAACAATAAAAAAGGCGGCTCCGGGGCCGCCTTTTTCGCGTCTTGGCTTTCGCCTTATCGCAGCCTTCCGGCCGCGTGGGCGAGCATGGTGTAGACCTTGCCGGTGTCAGACGTCAGGTAGGACTGGACCACGCCGCGATCGCGGTTGTTGTGCATCACGTCCGACAGAAGCTTCTCGAAATCGGCGATATAACGGTCGACGGAGGTGCGGAATTCGCGGTCGCCTTCATAGCGCGTCTTGATCTCGTCGAAGGTGCGCTGGCCCTTCAGCGTGTAGAGACGGCGAGAGAAGATATCGCGTTCGCCCTGCTGGTACCGGTGCCAGAGATCGGCGGCGGTGTCGTGGTCGATGGCGCTGGCGATATCGACCGAGAGCGCGTTCAGCGTCTCGGCGGCCGGGCGGCGCTCGGTGGGCTTGCGGCTCTGGCCGGCTTCCTCGCGGGCGGCGGCGCGCAGCAGATCGCTGATCCAGCCTTCGCCGCCGGGAGCGCTGGACGCCGCCGAGCGGGTCACCGCCTGACGGGCGGGCTGCGCGGGGGCGGCCGTGGCCTTGGTTTCGAAGCTGCCGAGACTGCGTTCGCCGGAAGCGTTGCCGGCAGGCGATGCCGAAAACGGCGGCAGGCTTTCGCTGCTGCGCGGCGCTGTGGCAGGCGCGGATGCCTGCTGGCGCGCGACCGGCTGCGAAAGCTGGTTGCGCGAGGTGGATACCAGCGTGGAGATATCCTGCAGCGCGCGGATCTGGTCCTCGACCGCCTTGCGCATGGCCTGCGCGCTTTCGCGGGCCTCTTCGGGCATGTCGTGGATGCCGCGCTTGACGGCGGCGCGGGTGTCGTCCAGCTCGGCGCGGATGGCGGCGGCTGCCTGTTCGATCTCGCGGGTCGCGCCGGAGAAGCGCTTGGCGGCGTCTTCGACCGAGCCGCGCATGGTCTCGCCCACGCGCTGCGACATCGTCTCGGCTTCGCGGCCGGTCTGGTCCATGGTCGAGGCGATCATGGCGGCGACCGCCTTCAGGCCACGCTCGATTTCCTGCGAACGCTCGGCAAGTCCGTTCGACAGCAGGCCGAGAGCCTCCTGGCGCTCGGTGAGCGTATTGGCGAGATTGGACTGCGCGGAGCTGATCAGGTTCGAGGCGCGGTCCAGAATGCCGGCATGGCTTTCGATCTTCTCGACCAGTTCGCGCACTGCGGCAAGCGAGTTGGACGCGCTACCGTCGAGCGCATCGACCTTGTTGCCGAGCATGGCGCCGGCCTCGGACATCGAGGCTGCGGAACGTTCCGCGGTTTCGGTGATGCGGTTTGCGGTCGTGTTGAGGTTCCGGTCGACGGAAGACAGGCTGTCGGCCGCCTCGTTGACGACGCCGGCGAGCAACTGGTGGCTCTGGCCGAGATGGCGCACCAGCGCCTCGACATTGCCGGCCAGCGCATTGCTGTCATCGCGAAGCTGACGGCTGGTCTCGTCGGCGGCCTGGCGGATTTCCTCCGCCGCGATCCGGCCGGTTTCGGCGTAACGCGCGATCAGCGGCTGCGCCTTTTCGTCGATCAGGGCATTGAGCTCGGCGGTGCGACCGGCCAGCATCGAGTTGAGGTCGCGCGAGCGTTCGTCGAGCGCGGTGCCGACGGCCTCGCCGCGGGCTGCAAGCGCCCGGTCGGCTGCGCCGAGGATTTCCTGCAGCGATGCAATCTGCGAACCGAGATTGTCGCGCAGTTCGGCGGCCCGTTCGGTCATAGTCCGCTCGGTTTCGCCCATCGACTGCGAGATCGCGCCGGCGGCTTCGGTGATGCCGGCATTCATCCGCTCGCTGCGCTGGGCAAGCAGGTTTTCGGCATCGCTCATCGTGCTTTGGATCGTTGCGATCTGGTTGTCGATCCGCGCGCTGGTGGCCGACAGGATCTCGCTGATGCGGGCGCTGTTTTCCGATGCGTTTTCGCTTGCCGCGTTGCTCTGCTCGGCAAGCGCCTGCTGCAGTTCACGGGCGCGTTCGAAGATGGCGTTGGCGGAAAGCTCCATGCCTTCGCGGGCCGAAGCGACGGAGTTCGTCACCTGCTCGGTGAAGGCGCTGCCGCTGGCTTCGAGCTTCTGACGCGCCTCTTCGGCATTGCGGGTCATGTTGCCGGCGGCCTCGGCGACGGTGTCGCGCAGGCGGCCCGCCAGCTCGCCGGCGCGGCGATCCATCGTGCTGTTGAGATTGCCGATGCCGTGATCGAGCGCCTGTTCCAGCCTACCGAAGCGTTCCTCGATCTGGCCATGGCCCTGTCCGAGCGTCTCGGAAATCCGGCCGTGGCTCTGTTCCAGGGAATCGGACAGCCGGCCCTCAGCCTGTTCCAGGGTCTCGGATATTCTTCCGTGGCCCTGTCCAAGCGTATCCGAGAGACGGCCCTCAGCCTGTTCAAGGCTCTCGGATATCCGGCCATGCCCCTGTTCCAGCGTCTCGCTGATCCGGTTGTGGCGCGCGTCCAAGGCCTCGCCAAGGCGGTCGGCCGCGGAGGAGGAGGCGGCCTCGATGCCGCGCGCCTTTTCGTCCAGCATGCTGTTCAGCCGCTCGTCGAACTGCGCGCCGATCAGCGAGAAGGTGTTTTCATGCGTCAGCAGCGTCTCGTGGAGCCGTTCCGAAACGGTCTCGCCGGCCTGTTCCAGGCGCTTGCCATTGGCTTCCAGCGCACCGGAGATGCGCTCGTGAAGCGCATCGGCGGAGGCATTGAGCTGGCTGCTCGCGTCATTGGCGGTGCGCTCGAAGGCCGAGCGCTGTTCGGCGAAGGTGTTTTCGAATTTGGCGCGCGCCTCGTCGGAGGAGCGTTCGATCGCGCTGACGTGGTTGGTGAGCGCGTCGTCGAGACGGCGTCCGGTTTCCTCGGCAAGCCCCTCGATCCGGAACGCGCCTTTCTCCACGGCGTCGCCATGGCGGGCGAGCGTCTCGTTCAGCACGCCGAAGGAGGTTTCCACCCGGTCGGTCATGGTTTCGGCCGAGCGGGTGATGAGCCCGGCGGCGGTCGAGACCTTTTCGGCGATCGCGCCCGCCGAACCGCGCAGGCGGCCTTCGAGCGCGGTGCCGGCCTTGTCGATGGTGTCCTGCAGGGCTTCGCGCCGGCCTTCCAGCGTCATTTCCAGGAGGCTGGTGGAGGCGGCGATCGATGCCGAGATATTGGTGGTCTGGTCGGTAAGCGTCTCATTGACCTGCGCGCTTGCCTGGTCGAAGGCGCGCTGAATCTCGCCCGCATTGCTGCGCAGGGCGTCTTCGAGCTGGGTCTGGCCCTCGCGATAGGCATCGCGAATACCGGCTTCGCGGGCCGCGAAGGTTTCCGCGATGCGGCTGTCGATCTCGTTGATGCGGCCGTCAAGCGCGTTGGCTTCGTTGGTAATGGTCGCCTGCAGTCGGCTTGCGACGCCCTCATAAGCGCCGGCGAGCTGGCTTTGGCCGGACTCAAGCGCCGCGGCAAGGCGTGCGGAATTCGATTCGATGGTCTGGCCGAAGGTTTCCTCGCCGGTGGAAAGCGTGGTCGCCAGCATGATGGCGTGCTCGTTGAAGCGCTCGTCGAGCCGGCTGGCGGCCTCGGTGAGCGTTTTCGCGATGCTGCTTTCGCCATCGCCCAGACCCTGGGTGAGGCGGTCGAACTGCTGGTCGATCCGTTCCGAAGCACCCGAAATGGCCGAGGAAATGCCGGTCTCGCCGGCGCTGATCCGGTCGCTGAAGCGCTCGAACTGGCTGCCGATCTCGCCGGTCGCCTGTTCCAGCGCCTGGCCAAGGCGTCCCTGACCGGCGCCAAGGGTCTCCTCAAGCCGTGTGGAATGGGTGTCCAGCGTCTGGGCGAAGGATTCCTCGCTTGCCGAAAGCGCCGTGGTGAGCATGATTGTGCGGTCGTTCAGCGTGTCGCTCAGCCGCTCGGAGGCGGCGTTGAGCGATGCGGCAATGCCGTTCTCGCTGTCGCCGATCTGGGCGTTGAAGCGGGTGAGGCGTTCTTCCAGTTTTTCGGCCGCGGTGTTGAGCGTGCCGTCGAGCTGCTCCTGGCTGAGGCGGATGGTATCGCCGAACTTTTCGGCCTGGTTTTCGAGGGTGAGGCCGAAGGTTGCCTCGCTTGCCGAAAGCGTCGCGGCAAGGTCCATCTGATGTTCGTCGAGCTGCTCCTTGAGCCGGCTCGAGGCGTTTTCCAGCGTCGCGGCGATGCCGCTCTCGCTGTCGCCCACCTGGGTATTGAAGCGTTCGAGCTGGGCATCGAGCCGTTCCGAAACGCCCGAAAGCGTGCCGCTCAGGCGTTCGCTGCCCGCGCGCATGCTTTCCTCGACGCGCGCCGAATGGGAATCGAGCGTCTGGGCAAGGCTCTCCTCGCTCATCGAAAGCGTGGTGGTCAGCATGATCGCCTGCTCGTTCATGCGGTCGCCGAGCCGTTCGGCGGCATCGCTGAGCGAGGCGGCGATGCTGGCTTCTCCGCCGGCAAGCTGCTGGTTGAGGCGGGCGATATTGCCTTCCAGGCGGTTGCCGGCTTCATCGAAGGTCTGGCCGAGACGCTCATGCTCGGCGCTGATCTTGCTGCCAAGCTCGCGGCTGCGGTTTTCAAGCGTCTGGTCGAGCGCCTCGACATTGGCCGACAGGCTGGCGGCGAGCGCCTGCGTTTCGTCGCTCATGCGCTCCTGAAGGCGCTCGGATGCGCTCTCCAGCATGTTGCCGATGGTGGATTCGCCCTCGGCCAGCGAACGCGAAACGCGCTCCACGCCGCCATTGAGACGATCCTCCAGAGCATTGCCGCTGGCTTCGAGCGCGCCGGTGAAATTTTCCAGGCGGCTGTCGATATTGCTGCCAAGCCGGGTCAGCGTGGCTTCCAGCCGCTGATCGACATACTGGCTGCGTTCGTCGAACCGGCTTGCCGCTTCCTCGTTGGCCTCGTTGAGCTTCTGGGTAAAGCGGGCCTCGGTCTCGGTGATGGTATCCGTCAGCCCGCCGACGACGCGTTCCAGCGCCGCGTTCATTGCGGTTTCGCTGCTCTCGGCAACGTCGCGGAGCTTGGCGGTGCGCTCCGACAGGATTTCGTCAAGCTTGGCGCCGCGTTCGCTGAGCGTTGCCGTCAGGCGCTCGGTATCCTCGTTCAGCGCGGTCGCGCTGGTGTGGAAATCGCCGATAAGCTTGCGGCCGCGCTCGTCGAAGCGGTTGGAAAGGTCGTTGAAGCGGTCGTCGAACAGTTCGCTCAACTGGCCATAGCTGCGATCGAAGGATTCGCGCAGTGTGGTCGAGCGTTCTTCCAGCAGGTCGCCAAGCGATTGGGCCGCGCGGCTTGTGCTTTCCGTGAGCGTCGCGGCGCGGGTTTCGAGCATCTTGGCAACGCCGTCGCCGGCGGTTCCGACCGTCTGGGTGAGTTCCTCCATAACCTGGGCGATGTCGGATTTCATCTGGTCGTTGGTGCCCAGAAGCGACGTGCGGATGCGGGCGGCATGATTGACCACGGCCTCGCGCTCCGCCGTCAGCTCCTGCACCAGATTGCGGATCCGCATTTCGTTTTCGGCATAGCTGCGCTCGAGCGCGTTGACTTCGGAGTGGACGAGGTTTTCCAGTTCCGAGGCGCGTGCGATGGTGCGCTCGATGCCTTCGTTCATGGCATAGACTTCGCGCCGCACCGCCTGGCTGACATTGCGCACCTGCTGGGCGGCGTTCTCATCCGGGTCGGAAAGCTTGAGCGCGACCTCGGCCATCGAGCGGGCGGCCTCCTGCATGTCGCGGGCGCGGGCGAGCATCAGGTTGAAGGCGTAGAACACGAAGATCGGCGCGACCGTCAGGGCCGCGGCAAGGCCGATGCCGTCGATCGAAAGAATATCGGCGAAGGAGCGGGCGCGGAAGATTTCCGAGCCGAAGGCGACCATGGTGCCGCCAATGCCGAGCGCCAGCCAGCCGGCGGCCATAATGGTGGAATTACGCAGCGCCTTGACGGTCGAGGAGCGCTCGAACGCGCGCAGCACGCGCTGGGTCGAGACGATGCCGGGGTCGTTCGCGGGGCGGAATTCGGGCGATTTCGGCCGGGCGGCGGTGGCGCGCGAAGAAGCTGGCGCAGCGGACTGCTTGCGCTGCGAGGGCGCGCGCAGCCGCGGGGCCTTCTTCTGCGCCGCGTCGGCTTCACCGGAAGTGTCGTCGCTCGCCACATCGGATGCAAGCGCGTCCTCCAGTGCGTGGAGTGCCTGATCGTCGAGCGAAGAGCCGCCAGTTTGGTTCGCCATAATACGCCTCGCAACACACGGGCGGTCTCGCATCAAGGCGAAAGCCGGCCCGATTACTCTATTTCAATCCCGAACCACACAGCCTTTGCGGCCTGTCTGGCGCGGTACACATTTCCTGAAACAGCGTTCAGATGCCTTTTCGAACGGGACCTTTTACATGTGCTAAAGGCCTGTAAACTCGGGCAAATGTCTTCTATTTCAAAGGATTATCCCAGCTTTTCATCGCACATTCGCCAGACACGTACAACATCGTGAAAGTCTCCCTCCCGAAGCTCCCCGCGATCGATCGCGCAAGAGCCGGTTTTGCGGCGGCAAAAACCGATCAAATTCCGATATTTAGCAAATATTAACCATAATGCGCCTTTTCTGAGGCTTTCGCAAAACCAAAACGCGGGGCCTTCAAGCCGGCCCAGCGCCATCCCATATGGTCAAGGGCGATATTGACTGCCCCGTTCATATGCCGCAATTAGCGCTGAACGACCCTCCCGAAAAGACCAAGGCCCGGCAAATGCTCAAACTGAAATTCATCGGCAATGACGATACGGTATATGACCTCGAGGTACAGGACGGATCGACCGTGATGGAAAACGCGGTTCGCAACGGCGTGCCCGGCATCGAGGCGGAATGCGGCGGGGCCTGTGCCTGCGCCACCTGTCACGTCTATGTCGACGAGGCCTGGACCGAAAAGGTCGGCGAACCCGAGCCGATGGAAGAAGACATGCTCGATTTCGCGGTCGACGTACGCGCCAATTCGCGGCTTTCCTGTCAGATCACCATGTCCGCCGAACTCGACGGCCTGACGGTGCGGGTGCCCGACAGCCAGGGCTGAGGCGCGCGCAGCAGGGGCAATGACGGCTTTCCGGGTGGACGCGCGGAAGGCCCGGATGTATGCGGGTCGTCACGGCTTCCCGTCCTTCGTCGTGACGCCGCGCGCGTCATCTTTCTGTCTTGCCGCATGTTCGGGAGCCTTGCCTGGTTTTGCCTGACTGCCAATTGCCCTGGAGGAACATCATGAACGAGGCGTCCGCCAGCATGTTTCAGCCGCGACAGCTTGAATGCGCGCACGGGCGCTCGCTCACGCTCGGGCCGCGCGGCGTGCTGATGGCGATCGTCAATGTGACGCCCGATTCCTTTTCCGATGGCGGACAGTTCGAAAGCGTCGAGGCCGCTGTCGACTTTGGCCTTCGGGCGGCGGAGGAGGGGGCGGCGATCCTCGATATCGGCGGTCAGTCGACCCGACCGGGTGCCGCCGACGTGACGCCGGCCGAGGAGCAGGACCGCGTGCTGCCGGTGATCGAGGCGCTGGCGGCGCGAACCGAGACGCTGATCTCGATCGATACCTACCACGCCGAGACCGCCAGGCTTGCGGTGGCGGCGGGCGCGCATATCGTCAACGACATTTCCGGCGGCACGGCGGAGCCGGAGATTCTGTCCGTCACGGCCCGAAGCGGTGCGGCCTATTGCCTGATGCATACCAGCCGCAGGCCGGACACGCTTTCCGATCCGATGGCCGATCAATTCGCCTTTCTCGAACAAGCGCTTCGTGCGGCGCGCGCGGCTGGGATCGCCGACGACCGGCTGATCATCGATCCCGGTTTCGGCTTCGGCAAGGACAGCGACGACAATCTCGAAATCATGGCGCATCTGGAGCGGCTGAACGAACTTCGCCTGCCGCTTCTGATCGGCACCTCGCGCAAGCGGTTTGTCGCCGCCCTTGCCGGCGCGGATGACATTCTCGCGCGCGATTTCGCCACCGCCGCCACCACGGCGTTGCTGCGGCTTGCCGGCGGGGCGATATTCCGCGTGCACAATGTCGCGGCCAACCGGGCAGCGCTTGCCGCCGCCGATGCAATCATTTCCCGACGGTATGGAGACCGGTCATGAGCGGACGCTACACGATCACCATGAAGAACTGCGCTTTCTATGCCTATCACGGCGTGTTTGAGGAGGAGGAGCGCCAGGGGCAGCGGTACTTCGTCGACGTCATTATCGATGTTGACGATCCGAAAGCGCTTGCCGACGATTTCACCAACGCCGTCGATTACGGTAACCTCTACCCCGTTGTGGGGGCGGTGGTGACGGAGCGGCGCTTCCAGTTGATCGAGGCGCTTGCCGCCGCGATCGCCGAGGCGGTCGTGGCTTACCATCAGGCGATCACGCGCGTCGAAGTCGCGGTGCGCAAGCCCTCGGTGCCGATCCCGGGCATTCTCGATCATGTCGAGGCGAGGCTGGTGCGCGATGTCCGCTGAACCCGTCCGCGCTGCGCTCGGGCTCGGCGCCAATCTCGGCGATCCGGCGGCCGCCATGGCCCGCGCCTTGCGGATGCTCGATAGCGGGGAGGGCACAGCAGTTGTCGCCGTGTCGAAGCTCTACCGCACGCCGCCCTGGGGCCTTGTCGAGCAACCGCCCTTCATCAATTGCTGTGCGCTGGTCGAAACGTCACTGCCGCCGCAGGCGCTGATGCAGCGCTGCCTCGATATCGAGAAACAGTTGAAACGGGTGCGCGATGTCCGCTGGGGCCCGCGGCTGATCGATATCGATATTCTAACCTATGGCAGCGAGAGGCTGGACGCGGAGACCGTGACCATCCCGCATCCGCGCATGCTGGAACGTGGCTTCGTGCTGATGCCGCTTGCCGAAATCGCGCCCGACCTTGCCGTCAACGGTCGCGCGGTGGCTGAATGGGCTTCCGAGGCCGATATGGCGGGCATTGTCGCGATCAGCGATGACGGGGCATGGTGGACGGTGTGAGCGCGCTCCGGTTTTCTGAGGACGCCGCTACTTGATCGCGCCGACGGTGAAGGGGTCGCCCTCGCGCTTCAGCGACAGGCCGATGACCGGGACGTAACGCGTGCCGCCCTTGATCAGAAGCGTGATGTTGAGGTCGTTCTCGCTCTGCATGCTGGTCACCAGCGCGCCCTCGACCTCCTTGCGTCTCAATGAAATTACCGCTTTCTGGTCTTCGATGCTGCCGCCAGTCACCGCCAGCCCGTCGCCGTCCTCGCCGTCGAGAAACTGGCCGCGATAGCTGTCGCCGTCGCGGATGAACACGGCGGTGATCGGGTGGGAGAACAGGCCGGCGCGGCATTTGCCGTCCAGCTTGAAGCCGCCTTCCTCGCCCGATACCGGAAGCCCGTCCAGCTCGCATTTGAAATGGGTGCCCTTCAGCTTGCCTTCGACGATCTTGCCGGGGCCTGTCCATTTGCCGGCGACCTGGCGGAAAAACGCGTCGTCATCGCTTTCGGCAATGGCGCTTGCCGGAAGCGTCGCCGCGAGGGCCGCGATCAGCAGGGCGGAGCGAAGGATGCGGAAAGTAGGGGCCATCGATTGTTCCGGTTACGCAAGACATCAGTTCGGTAGCCAATCATGACGGCGAATGGTTAAGCTTTGGTTTTCGCACAATCTATGCTTGCGCGTCGTCGGTTATGGGTTGGACAGGTCGCGCTTTTCGCCGGGCGCGAGATCGCCGATGAAATCGCCCATGCCGGGGCGTTTCAAGGCATAGAACGGCATCGGGCGGCAGAGATCCATGGCGGCGATGCCGATGCGTGCGGTCATCAGCCCGTTGATCATGCCCTCGCCGAAGCGGGCGGAAAGCTTGGAGGCGAGGCCATGGCCGAGCACCTGCTGGATCAGGCTGTCGCCGACGGCGATCGACCCGGTGACCGCCAGATGCGAGAGCACATCTCGGATCAACCGGAACATGCCGACGGAGCCGGGGCGGCCGCCATAAAGCTCCGCCATGTTGCGGATCAGGCGGATCGATTCGTAGAAGACGTAGAGAAGATCGACGGCGGCGCGCGGGCTGATGGCGGTGACCACCGATACGCGCTTGGAGGCGTTGAGGATCAGCGCGCGGGCCTTGAGGTCCAGCGGCGCCAGCATCTCGCGTTCGCAGAACTCCACAAGCTGCGGGGCGTCGACGACATCCTCGTCAAGCTCTGCCAGCCGCTGGCGGCCGCGCGCGGTCTCGGCCTTGCCGGCAAGCAGCGTCGAAAGCTCGCGGGCGGCGGTGCGGGCGCTTGCGGCATCGCTGCTTGCATGGGCGTCGGCCATTTTCAGCTTGATATGCTGGATCGCGCCAAGCCGCATGATCGCGATGATCTCGCGCGCGGCGACCACCAGCGCCGCCGCGACGCCCACCACGACAGCGCCGAGCGCCAGCCAGCCGAGCCAGGGCGCACGGGCAAACAGCGAGCGCACCAGATCGTCGATCCAGAGCCCGATCGCCAGCGACAGCAGGATGCCGAAGGCGATGCCGGCAAGCTTGGAAAACGAGAAGCCGCGCTTCTTCATGGTCGCGACCGGCGGTTCCATCTCGTCCGCCGCAATCGTCTCCGCGTCGTTCAGGAACGGGTCGTCCTCATCGGGCGTCACCGGCGGCGGATCGAAATGGCGGGGCGGGCGGCGCGGCTCGTCGCCCTTGCGCGCGGATTTTTCCTCGATATCGAATACCGCCGGGCGGCGCGTGTGGTCGGGGCTCATGCCAGTCTGTCTCCGATCAGAAACTGCAATGCCCGGTCGAGGCGGATATGCGGGATCGAAACGCCGCCTTCGCTGGCCTCGATGTCGATTTCGGGCGGGCGGAACCGCACGGCATTGATATCGGCAAGGCTTTCCGGCACGTCGCCGCCGCGCTTCAGCATTCGGAAAAACGCCTCCGGATTGGCCGGCAGGTCGCCGGGGAAGATCGCGGTTTTTCGAATTCCGTCAAAGGTTTCCGCGCCGATCTTCTCGCCTTTTATCGGCGTTCCGACGATGACCGGCAGAACCTGCGAGCCGGATTCGACCGTCGCTTCCCGGGTCGCGCGGACGGAGGCGATCGCCATCACGTCAATGCCTGCGCCGGAAATGCCGATGGTCTTGATCGCGTCATTGACCAGCCGGCGGGTCAGCTTCTCCAGCCGGTCATGGCTTTCGTGGTGAAGATGGTCGGCCTTGGTGGCTGCGATCAGCACCCGGTCGATCCGCCGCCGCGCAAGCGAGGAGAGCCAGGAATTGCGACCCGGACGGAAGCAGGACAGCACCTCGGACAGCGCGCGCTCCAGATCGGCGATCGCCTCCGGCCCGCGGCTCAGCGCCTGCAGCGTGTCGACCAGCACGACCTGGCGGTCGAGGCGGGCGAAATGGTTGCGGAAGAACGGTTTTACGACGACGGATTTATAGGCCTCGAAGCGCCGCTCCATCTGGGCGGCAAGCGAGCCGCGCTTGAATTTTTCCTCGCTAAGACCCGGCAGCGGCGCGAAGGTGAGGGCGGGCGAACCTTCCAGATCGCCCGGCATCAGGAAGCGGCCGGGCGGCAGGGTGGAAAGCGAATGCTCGTCGGCGCGGCAGGCGGTCAGATAGGCCGAGAAGCTTTCATGCAGCGCCTTCAGGGTCTTCTCGTCGGCCGGCGCGTCATAGTCGAGAGAGCCGGCGAGCTCCATCCAGTCCTTCGCGAGCGCCGCCCGCGCGGGGCTTGCGGCGCGCGCCTCGGTCTCGCGGCTGAAGGCGCGGAAATCCTGGCCGAGCAGCGGCAGATCGAGCAGCCATTCGCCAGGATAATCAACGATATCGATGGAAATCCTGCCGCGGGAAAACATCCGGTTCCAGCGCCGTGCGCTCTCATAGTGCAGGGTCAGGCGCAGTTCGGACACCGCGCGGGTCGAATCGGGCCAGATGCGTTCGTCCACCAGCCGGTCGATATGGGTTTCGTAGTCGAAGCGGGGGACCTGGTCGTCGGGCTGCTCTTCCAGCCTGATATCGGAGATGCGCCCCGAACGCATCGCCTCGAAGAAGGGCAGGCGGCCATTGTGCAGCAGGTTATGAACCAGCGAGGCGATGAACACTGTCTTGCCGGCCCGCGACAGGCCGGTGACGCCGAGCCTCAGCGTCGGCTGAACAAGGTCGGAGGCGCGATCCGTGATGTTGTCGAGCGTAAGTCTGGCATTGTCGCCCAGCGACGTATGGATCGGCATCAAGATCGGCTTCCTTTCATGGGTCTACCCGCAATATAGGGAGGCCGGCGCGCGGATCAAAGCGCCGTTGTGAACGGGAGCGCGCGCGTCCAATAGCTCAATTCGGCGCCAGGAAGGCGGTGATGTTCCATTGCGGGGTTTCGGCGCCCGCGCCATCGCCCGCGTGGTCGAGCACCGCCATGCCTGCGGTGGGAAAGCCGTAGGGGCAGGCTCTGTTGAAGGCTTCGGGGCCCACCAGCATCAGCAGCGTTTCCTCTATGCCGGGATTGTGGCCGCAGATCAGCACGGACTTGGCGTCGGCATTCTCGGCCAGCGCCTCGAGATAGGTCACGGGCGCGGCCTGATAGAAATCGTCGAGGAACCGGCATTCCGGCGCGCGGCCGAGCGTGCGATAGGCGGCGTCCGCCGTCTGCCGGCAGCGCATCGCGGAAGACGACAGGATCAGGCCCGGCACGTAGCCGCTCTGCTTCATCCGCTCGGCAAGTTCGGCCGCGTCATCGACGCCGCGCTTCGACAGTGGCCGGTCGTAATCGCGCATGGTCGGCTCGGGCCAGACCGCCTGAGCATGGCGCAGAAGATAGATCCGGTCGGGGTGCGGGTTGATGGTCGACATTCTCAATCTCGAAGCGGCGTGAAGCGGTATCGAACGCGCGGTGGCTGCGCTGACATTCAAAAATCGACCATGTCTTTACCATGATTTTTTCACAAGGCCTCACGCTTTTTTGCCGGCTTTGTTCGATGCTTCCCGAGCCTCGAAAATCCATTCAAATGCAGCCCTTGAGAGCGATATTCATCGGACCTGCAACGCAAGCGTGATTTTGAACGGCATTGTGACAGTAAGGCCGTTCTTCAGGCAGGGCCTATTTTTTCAACAGTTTTTTACATGCCCAAATATGAAGCAGAGGCTTGAATTTTCGTATTTGTTTGGGATATACACCGCCCGTGGGGTGTTGTTCAGGAGAATGGCTTTGAACAAGAACATTGATCTTAGTAGCTATGTTCTCTCCGATAACGAAGAGTTCATGAATCCCAACCAGCGGGCCTATTTTCGCGCAAAACTGATCGCCTGGAAAAACGATATTCTGCGGGAAGCACGCGAAACGCTCGAACATCTGGCCGCCGAAAGCGCCAACCATCCCGATCTCGCAGACCGGGCCTCTTCCGAAACCGACCGTTCCATCGAATTGCGGGCACGCGATCGTCAGCGCAAGCTGATCTCGAAGATCGACGCCGCGCTGCGCCGTATCGACGACGGAACCTATGGTTATTGCGAGGAGACGGGTGAGCCGATCGGTCTCAAGCGGCTCGATGCGCGACCAATCGCAACCCTGTCGATCGAGGCGCAGGAGCGCCACGAGCGACGCGAAAAAGTCTACCGCGACGAATAGCATGACACATCAAAAGGCCGCGCCAGAGGACGCGGCCTTTTGATTCTCATGGCTGTTTGCGCTGGTTGCCGAATCACCTTGGCTCGGTGGGCGCGGCCGCGGGCTTGGCGGCGGCCTCTTCGGCCGAAGGCGCGCGGCGCGTGCCGATGGGCGCCGGTATGCGGGTTTCCAGCAGGATATCGTTCGGACCGCCGATCATCACGAGATGTTCCACATTGTCGCGCCGGATCAGCACCACCCGGCGGCGCGCGTCGACGGCTGCGGCATCGACCACGAAAAGCCTGGGCTTACGGTTCTTGCCGCCCCTTATGAAGGGCGATGGCGGTCGCAGATGCATCAGGACCCAGATCGCGACAATGACCACGATGATCACGCCGATCGCTATCAGCGGTATATCGAAAATCATGCTGCCGAAACCGAGGTCGCCCATTGTCTGCCTTTCACTGCCTTTACCAGTTTGCGCATTGCCTGCGCATCCGCGCGCCAATCTAGCATGGCTTACGGATTGAAATCGCGCCTTTTTTGGCAATATCACCAGAACGAAGCAAGGCATGGGCGCAACCGGGTCTGATCGGGGCGGAAACCGGGCGGCAATACCGAAATTTAAGCATTTGTCGCTATATATGCTAGCAGAACTGGCCGATCCTGTTGCATCGGGCACCAACGATGTTTCGCGGCGCGGGCCGGACGGATGACGAGGTTTCAATGACATCAGGGCAAAAGGACGACACGGCGAAAGAGACCACCGTCAGGCACGGCTTCGGCGCCGGCATCATCTCCCGGCTGGCCCTGGTGCTTCTCATCCTGGCGACGATCGTCGTGCTTGCCTATCAGTATCGCGGCTATCTGCCGGAAGATCTCCTGCTGGCGATCCTCGGCCTGTTTGCCGTGCTCGGCGTGTTTTTCGTGCTGGCCGCGCTCACTGGCCTCGCGGAGTTGTTCCCGACGGGACGCCAGAATCACTTCGCCCGGCCGTTTCTCGACCAGTATCCCGAAGCCGTCGTGATCACCGATCACCGCAACCGGCTGGTCTATGCCAATGCGGCCTATGGCCGGCTGACGGGCGCGGCCGAGCCGGCGACGCTTGACACCCTGCTTTCGGAGGAGCCGGAGAGTTCGGAAGTGCTTTATCGCCTCAGCCAGGCGGTGCGCGCCGGGCGCGACGGGCAGGAGGAGTTCCGCCTCGTCAAGCCGCTTGCGAACGGGGAGGGCCCGCGCTGGTATCGCCTGCGCGCCCGCTTCTTCCCCGTCACCGACAGCCGTGCCACGACGCGCAATTTCCACATCTGGCAGATTTCCGACATCACCGAGGAGCGTCAGGAGCAGGAACGCTATTTCCGCGAATTGCAGAAGGCGATCGACTATCTCGACCACGCCCCGGTCGGCTTCGTGGCGGCCGATAGCGACGGCAAGGTCAGCTATATGAACGCCACGCTCGCCGGCTGGCTCGGCGTCGATCTTGCCGCCTTCGTGCCGGGCAGGCTGAAATTCTCCGATCTGGCGACCGGCGAGGGCATGGCGCTTCTGACCGCACTCGATCCCGAACCCGGCGCACGCGTCAGCGAAAGGATCGAGGCGAACCTGAAGCTTGCGTCAGGACAGACCATGCCTGTCGTGATGCTCCACGAGGCCGTTGGCGGGCGCGAGGGCAGGGCGGGCGACAGCCGCACCGTGATCGTCAGGCGCGAGGCCGACGAGCGCGCGGGCGATGCCGCACCCGGCCGGTTCTTCGACGATACGCCGATGGCGATCGCCACCGTTGACCGCGACGGCAGGCTGCTCACCACCAATACCCGCTTTCTGACCATGTTCGCCGATCTCGTGCGGCGCGAGGATATCGGCACGGGTACGCGCGCGGGCGGGCTGATCGATGCCAATGACCGGCCGCGGCTGGACGAGGCGCTGGCGGCGGCAGCGGCGGGCCAGAGCGATATCGCCCCCTTCGAGGCGCGTCACTTCAGCGACGACAGCCGCCATTTCCGGTTCTTCGTCCACGGCGCCAGCGGCTCCGCGCCGGATGCGCAGGCGCTTCTCTATGTGATCGAAATCAGCGAGCAGAAATCGCTGGAGGCGCAGATGGCGCGCACCCAGAAGCTCAACGCGGTCGGCACGCTTGCCGGCGGCATTGCCCATGATTTCAACAATGTGCTGACCGCGATCCTGCTTTCGGCCGATCATCTCCTGCTGCAATCGCGCGCCTCCGATCCGGAGTTCGCCGATCTTGTCGAGATCAAACGCAATGCCAACCGCGCCTCGGGGCTCGTGCGGCAATTGCTGGCCTTCTCGCGCCAGCAGACCATGCGGCCGGAAGTGGTCGATCTCAACGATGTCATCGGCGACAACCGGATGATGATCGAGCGCCTGACCGGTGGCTCGGATGTGCGCCTCACCACCGATTTCGCCCGCAATCTGTGGCCGGTGAAGACCGATCCCGGCCAGTTCGGCCAGGTGATCACCAATCTCTCTGTCAACGCCCGCGATGCCATGCCCGATGGCGGCACGCTGACGGTGACGACCCGCAACGTGCCGGCGGCAGACGTCGCGAGCCTCGGCCTGCGCGAGGTGCCGGAGAAGGACTTCGTGATGGTCGAGGTCGCCGATACCGGCACGGGCATTCCGCCGGAAGTGCTGGACAAGATCTTCGAGCCGTTCTTCACCACCAAGGATGTCGGCAAGGGCACCGGCCTTGGCCTTGCCATGGTCTATGGCATCGTCACCCAGTCGGGCGGCTTCCTGCATGCGGTCTCCGAGGTCGGCAAGGGCACGCGCTTCATCATCCTGCTGCCGCGCCACGTGCGCGCCGCCGGCGAGAAGGACATGGCGGAGGCGCCCAAGGACCACAAGGGCAAGCCGATCGCCGCCGCCTTCGGCGAGGGCAATGAGAGCGACAACGAGGCCCCGCGCGAGGAGGATATGGACCTCACCGGCCAGTCCGCCGTGGTGCTGCTGGTGGAAGACGAGGACGCGGTGCGCCGCTCCGGCAAGCGCATGCTGGAAATGCGCGGCTTCACCGTCTACGAGGCCGATACCGGCGTCCACGCCCTGAAGGTGCTGGAAAAGCTCGAAGGCGCTGTCGATATCGTCGTGTCCGACGTGGTGATGCCGGAAATGGACGGCCCGACGCTTCTGCGCGAGGCCCGCCGCATCTACCCCGACCTCAAATTCATCTTCGTCTCCGGCTACGCCGACGACGCCTTCGCCAAAAACCTCCCCGAAGACGCCAAATTCGGGTTCCTGCCGAAGCCGTATAATCTGAAGCAGCTGGTGGCGGCCGTGTGGGAGATGATCCGGGAGGGGTGAGGTTTTTTGCGCCCCCAATTCAGACGTTCTGAAATCATCGGTGCTCGCGCTGAAGGCAACCGCAGCATCGCCGCCTTTCTTTTCAAAAATGGCACCCAGCAAGCGTACCCATGTTGGTGCCAATGCTACATCCTATTTGTTAGGCAGGCCAAGTAGTTGTACTGATGCAGGTATGGCTAAAGGGTTTCTAAAGTTGCGCAGAAAAATCTCAAGGATGTTCCGCCGTTCATATCGGAGAGGAATTTTTGCAGCGCTGTTAGCAGAAGAGCGGCTGACCAGGTTAACTACTTATAGGCAGCGGCGGCGCGAGTACTGGCCTATCTATGTCTGGGTCGCAGCGGCTACGGTTTTTTTTATAGTCATGACGGCCCCAAGTCTTAAAGAAGTTCTAACTTCGCTTGCCACTCCAGACGGAAAGATCGCCTACGAATTTTGGTTGGGTTCCAAGAGCGTGTACGATCTCATCATTGGCTTGATGACAACGGTAATCGCGATTATCGCAGCATTTCTTGCCTTGAGGAGTTACCGCGTAAATCAGCGTGCGGCTGTCGCAAATCGCTATCAAAAGGGTATCGAGTTGCTGGGCGCTGCGGCAGACAGTTCCAAGCTGGGCGGTATCGAATTGTTGTCAGTAGTCGCGCGGGAAGATTATCGAGAATATCAAGAGCCTGTGCTTAGGACGCTCCGCCAGTTCTTGTTAGAGCGCTGCGCGGCCCCAACAGAAATGGTTTATAAAAAAGGACGTACTTTCGACCCTGCGACGCTTCCAGCCACTGACTTCGTTGTCATGGCGGCTCTCTCGGCGGTCGCTCGCACCAATTGGAGACGGCGATGGTTGGAATTGGAGCATGATAACGAGGGCCTAGCATTGCGTGGTATCCACCTGCACCAAGTGCGCTTGGTCAACTATGACCTTTCTAGAATTCGGTTTGAGGAGGCCGTCTTAGGGGACGTCATTTTTGATGCTTGCACTTTTGCAGAGACATTCATTGAGGCGCGGTGTTTCGGAGTTTTGAAATTTCACAATTGCTTGATCGACAACTCTGGAATTGCTGCGACCGATATCAATGAGACACGACTAGACGACGATGCGCTGATTAGGATGTCGCGAAACCGACGAGTTTCTAAATTCCGCGTGAACGGGAGACTGATTCAGCCCTCTCGATAACTGAGCTTGTTCTAAGTTTTCAGGCATTCGATTTGATTGACGATACGCTCACACCATTTGGTGCAACGTGCAATTTTATGTTGTCGAATCGGATGGTGCTCGACCAAATTTGATCGCCTAAACCTGTCAGTTCGCTCACAGCCCCTTAGTGCGTGTTCCCACTGTGCTGGATTTGCACTCACTGGGTCAAAGCCGAGGATTGCGCGAAGTGGGGCAGAGGGACAAACAATGGCCGATTCCATGTCTGACCCTCGACTGCTGAAAAACGTCTCCCTACATTCTGCGTCATCCTCGGGCTTGACCCGAGGATCTAATCACCCCTCTATGCGAGCGGAGTTTGCGGTCAGTAAAACACTGTTCTTTCTGTCTTTTTTCACCCGAAACGCCTGTCGCGCGGTTACGTGCTTAGACCCTCGGGACAAGCCCGAGGGTGACGAAAGAGGGTGGGGCGGGTTTGTCAGCAGCCCGAAGGCCGGCCCCTGTCGTCTCGCTCTCCAAAAAAATCAACCAATCACAAAACCACCCGATAAAGCGCGAACCCGTTCTCTCCATCTCCGACCGTTTCGATCTTCGCGCCCTTCACGTCGGCGATGTATTCCGCCGCGCGGGGGCCGGTTTCGAAGGTGGCGGTGGTGCCGGGCATGGGGGCGAAGGTCCAGTTGAAATCGGCGGACGGGTTGATCGTACCCTGGTCGACGATGTAGCGCACGATCACGTCGCGGTTGGTGTCTGGGCCGACGAACACGATCACGTCCGAATTGATATCCGGGAAATTGCCGCCGCCGCCGGCGCGGTAATTATTGGTCGCCACCACGAATTGCTGCTCGGGGTCGATCGGCTTGCCGTCATAGGAAAGGTCGATGATGCGGTGGCTGTCCGGATTGGCGAGGCTGCCGTCCTTGGCGTAGCGCGCCGGTTTCGACAGGTCGATCTTGTAGGTCACGCCATCGATGACATCGAAATTGTAGGACGGGAAATCCGGGTTCAGGAGCGGGGCGTCGGTCGCGCCGGGCGCCACCTGGTTGAACATGCCCGCCGACATTTCCAGCCACTCGCGCACCTGCGCGCCATTGATCAGCACGGCGCGGGCGGTGTTGGGATAGAGGTAGAGGTCGGCGACGTTCTTGATGGCGATGTCGCCGGCCGGAACCTCGGTATAATAATCCGGCCCGCCGCGACCGCCGGCCTTGAAGGGGGCTGCTGCGGAAAGCACGGGGAAGTCCCGGTATTCCGTGTCCTTCAGCATGTCCTTCGTGTACCAGGTCTGCGCCTTGGACACGATCTGCACGGACGGGTCATCGGCCACCAGCGCGAAATAGGATTGCAGCGGCGCGGATGTCTTGCCGACCGGGGTGCGGACATATTCCAGCGTCGCCTCGTGATCGGCCTCGGCGGCGGCGATCACCGCCGCGTCGCTTTCGACATCGGCGACCACCTTGCGGTCCTCGGTGCGGTGGTAGATCGGCCTGGCCTCGGTGGTGAAGTCGACGATTTTCCAGCTATCGCCGTCCTTTTCCAGAAGCAGGTCGATCAGGCCCATATGCGAGCCCCAGAAGCCGGCCATCACCGCGGGCTTGCCCTTGAGCGTGCCCTTGTCGATATCGACGCCCTCAATGCCGGCGAAATCATCCGTGCCGGGGAAGACTAGATGCTGGTGGCCGGTGAACACCGCGTCTATGCCCTCGACGCCGGCGAGATAGAGCGAGGCGTTTTCCATCAGGGGCGCGGGGCCCGTGCCATCGATGCCGGAATGCGACAGCGCCACGATGATATCGGCGCCTTCTTCCTTCATGACCGGCACCCAGGCTTCGGCCGCCTCCACGATATCGCGGGTATTGGCCTTGCCGGAAAGGTTTTTCTCGTCCCAGACCATGATCTGCGGCGGCACGAAGCCGATGAAGCCGATCTTCACCGGGCTCTTGTTGCCGTCGCCATCGGTGATCATCTGCTCCTGGATCAGGTAGGGCCTGATCATCAGGTCGTCCTTGGTCGGATCGTCGGCCAACGCGCCGGTGGTCAGGTTGGCGCAGACATAGGGGAAGTTCGCGCCGGCGAGCACCTTGTGCATGAAATCGAGGCCGTAATTGAACTCGTGGTTGCCGAGCGTGCCGACATCATAGCCGAGCACATTCATGGCCTTGATCACCGGATGGACGTCGCCGTCCTGCATGCCGCGCTCATAGGCGATGTAATCACCCATCGGATTGCCCTGCAGGAAATCGCCATTGTCGATCAGCATGGAATTGGTCGATTCGGCGCGGATCGCGTCGATGATCGAGGCGGTGCGGGCAAGGCCCATCGTGTCGTTGGGCTTGTCGGCGTAATAGTCATAGGGAAACACGTTGACATGGATGTCGGTGGTTTCCATCAGCCGCAGATGCGCCTGATTGCCGGCGGCCCGGGCGGAAAACGGATGCAGGGCGACCATGGCGGTGGCCGTTGCCATGCCGCGCAGCAGCGTGCGACGGGAGATCGGTTGCAGTTCGAAAAGCGCGGACATCGGCGGCTCCGTTTGTGTTGTGGCGCGGGCTTCGCGCCGTCGGCGGTTGACAATGATCATGGAATGAATTGCAAGTCTGTGAAAGCTTAATGACAGGCTAGGCGCGCGGCCGGCTTCGGGTCAATACGGGGAGGGGTGGATTGGTTTCGAGTTTTACGATCAGGGCAGCGACGGCCGAGGATGCGCCGGACATGGTGCGGCTCATCAATATCGCCGATCACGGCCTGCCGCTGTGGCGCTGGGGGCGGCTGGAGGGCGGCGAGGGCGATCCGTGGGAAGCCGGGCGCGAAAGGGTTCGACGCGAAGACCAGGTCGTCAACTGGAAGAACGGCACGGTCGCGACGCTGGGCTCCGACATCGTGGCCCTGCTGCTGGCCTATCCGCTGGAGCGCGAAACGCCGACCGGCGAGGCCGACCATCCGGTGTTCGAGCCGCTGAAGGCGCTGAAGGCGAAGGCGGTGGGCAGCTATTATATTCACGTGCTCGCGGCCTATGCGGAGTACCGCCGGCGCGGGCTCGGTAAATTGCTGATGGAGCGGGCTGCGCGGATGGCAGGCGGGCGCGATCTCGCCCTGATCGTTTCCGACGGCAATGCGCCGGCGCGCCGCTTCTACGATCAGCTCGGCTTTCGCGAAATCGCGCGTGAAGCGATCGTCACCGCCGAGGACTGGAAGGCCGAGGGCGAGAACTGGTTGCTGCTGGCAAAGCCCTCGAAAGCCTAGTCGATCCCGACATTGATCCGCTCGATGATTGGTCGGAGCGCAAAGGACGAGTTGATCTGCACCACATGCGGCAGCGCAGACAGCCAGTCGCGGTGGATGCGCTCGTAATCCTTCAGGTCCTTGGCCGCCACCCGCAGCGTATAGTCATAAACGCCGGAGACCATGTAGCAGACGATGATGTTCGGGCAGCGCTTCACCGCCTCCTCGAACTCGGCCAGCGTGCGGGCGAACTGGCCGGAGAGCGAGATCTGCACGATCGCCACCATTTTGTAACCGAGCGCCTCGGGCGAGATTCTTGCGGTATAGCCCTCGATCACGCCGGATTTTTCCAATATATCGAGCCGTCTGGAACAGGCGGATGGCGACAGGCCGACGGTTTCGGCAAGGTCCGCATTGGTGATGCGGCCGTTCTTCTGCAGCGCCTTCAAGATCGCACGATCAATCTCGTCGATATCCATCGTTCGAATACCCTTCGATTTTTATTGTTCTTTTTCGAAAATTAAACGAAAAAAGTGAAAAATCAAGGATAACTTTGCAAGGACATTGCTGCGATTTCGCGTTTCAATCCCGGTTAGGTTGTACCGATTGGAGCGAGGAGATCGAAAATGCTTGTCGGCTGTCCGAAAGAAATCAAAAACCATGAGTACCGCGTCGGCCTGACGCCGGCATCGGTGCGCGAATATGTGGCGCATGGCCATCAGGTCATCGTCGAGACCGGGGCGGGCGCAGGCATCGGTGCCGGCGACGACGCCTACCGCGCGGCGGGCGCGACGGTTGTGCCGGATGCGGCCACCGTGTTCGCCAGGGCGGATATGATCGTCAAGGTCAAGGAGCCGCAGCCCTCCGAATGGGCGCAGCTCCGGGAAGGGCAGTTGCTCTATACCTATCTGCATCTCGCGCCCGATCCGGCGCAGACCGAGGGGCTGCTCGCCTCCGGCGTCACCGCGATCGCCTATGAGACGGTGACCGACGAGCGCGGCGGGCTGCCGCTTCTGGCGCCGATGTCGGAGGTGGCCGGCCGGCTTTCGATCCAGGCGGGCGCGACCGCGCTGCAGAAGGCCAATGGCGGGCTCGGCGTCCTTCTCGGCGGCGTTCCCGGCGTCCAGCCCGGCAAGGTGGTGGTGATCGGCGGCGGCGTTGTGGGCCTCCATGCCGCGCTGATGGCGGCGGGGCTTGGCGCCGAGGTCACGATCCTCGACCGCTCGCTGCCGCGCCTGCGCACGCTCGACGAACTATTCCGCGGCCGGGTCAAGACGCTCTATTCGACCACGGAAGCGCTCGAAAACGAGATATTCGCCGCCGATCTGGTGATCGGTGCTGTGCTGATCCCGGGTGCAGCCGCGCCCAAGCTCGTCACCCGCGAAATGCTGCCGGGCATGAAGACCGGCGCGGTCATGGTCGATGTCGCGATCGATCAGGGCGGCTGTTTCGAAACCTCCCACGCCACCACCCATTCCGATCCGACCTTCGTGGTCGACAGCGTGGTGCATTACTGCGTCGCCAACATGCCGGGCGCCGTGCCGATCACCTCTGCCGCCGCGCTGAACAATGCAACGCTGCATTACGGGCTGATGCTGGCCGACAAGGGGCTCGCCGCGATTTCCGAGGACCGCCATCTGCGCAACGGCCTTAACGTCCATCGCGGCCGCGTCACCAA
Source organism: Martelella sp. FLE1502 (assembly GCF_053484255.1). Classification (NCBI taxonomy): domain Bacteria; kingdom Pseudomonadati; phylum Pseudomonadota; class Alphaproteobacteria; order Hyphomicrobiales; family Aurantimonadaceae; genus Martelella; species Martelella sp. FLE1502. Next base: position 48,989 of record NZ_JBAKFQ010000020.1, on the reverse strand, counting down.
CGCCGCCGTAGCAGCCGCGCTCGGCTATGAGCTGGCCGCGCCAGAGGCGGTCCTGAAGGTCGCCTGAGGCCACTTGCTCCCGACAACAAAAAAGCCGCCCCGAGAGGCGGCTTTTCGTATGCGATCTCGCGAGAATTAACGCGAGTAGAACTCGACCACGAGGTTCGGTTCCATGATGACCGGGTAGGGGATGTCGGCGAGCGCCGGGACCCGTACGAAGGTTGCGGTCATCTTGTTGTGGTCGGCGTCGATGTAGTCCGGCACGTCGCGCTCGGCGAGCTGGGTCGCCTCAAGAACGCTTGCGAGCTGCTTGGAGCGCTCGCGCACTTCGATCACGTCGCCGGCCTTGCAGCGGTACGAGCCGACATTGACCTTGACGCCGTTGACGGTGACATGGCCATGGTTGACGAACTGACGGGCTGCGAACACGGTCGGTACGAATTTGGCGCGGTAGACGATCGCGTCGAGACGGCTTTCCAGCAGGCCCACCAGGTTTTCACCGGTATCGCCCTTGCGGCGGTTGGCTTCTTCGAAGATTGCGAGGAACTGCTTTTCGCGCAGTTCGCCGTAATAGCCCTTCAGCTTCTGCTTGGCGCGCAGCTGCACGCCGAAGTCGGAGAGCTTGCCCTTGCGGCGCTGGCCGTGCTGGCCGGGGCCGTATTCGCGACGGTTGACCGGGGACTTCGGACGGCCCCAGATGTTTTCGCCCATACGGCGGTCAATTTTATGCTTGGACGATTCGCGCTTGCTCATCGTATTTCCTTAATCTCAACATAGCGGGACCGGTATCACCGGGAGCCCAAGGAAACACGCCCTCCTTTGGCGCCCTCTTTCGAAGGGCCTGACAGGTTTTCGCGGAATAAAGCGCCCGGAAAACCACGGGACATGTCGGTTAGAACACCGATCAATTCAGTGTTGGCGCGCTGATAGTCGGCTTTTGCCCGAAAGTCAACGCCTGTGGCATGGACTCATGGGCGGAGGTCATGGTTTAACCGGGTGCAACAATCCTTCCAGCCAGGAATTACCATATGCCGATCACTTCCGAAACGCTCGACGCCATCGCCGGGCTGATGCGCCATGCCGCCAAACAGGAAATCCTGCCCCGTTTCCGCGCACTTGACGATGGCGACGTCGCCGCGAAGACCGAGGCGAGCGATCTGGTGACGATCGCCGATACCGGGGCGGAACGCGTGATCAAGGCCGGCATCGCCGAAATCCTGCCCGAGGCCCTGTTCATCGGTGAGGAAGGCGTTGCCGCCGATCCCGACCTGCTGTCGAAGCTGAAGGACGCCGATGTGGCGGTGGTGGTCGACCCGATCGACGGCACGTTCAATTTCGCCCATGGCATCTCCGCCTTCGGCGTCATGGCCGCGGTCGTCGTCAACGGCGAGACCGTCGCCGGCCTGATCTATGATCCGATGGGCGACGATTTCATGATCGCGGAGAAGGGCGGCGGGGCCTGGCTGAAGCGCGCCGACGGCTCGTCGCGCAAAATGAAGGTCGCCACACCCGTTCCGCTTGAACAGATGCTGGGTACGGCATCGGTGGCCTTCATGCCGAAGGAGAAGCGCGCCACGCTCCTCGCCAACACAGCCAGGGTCCGCTATGCGGCGAGCTATCGCGCCTCAGCCGTCGAGTACCGCGCCTTCGCCTCAGGCGCTTCGCATTTCTTCACCTATTTCAAGCTGATGCCGTGGGACCATCTGGCCGGCGTTCTGATCGGCCAGGAAGCCGGCGGCCATATCGCCCGCTATGACGGCTCGTCCTACCTGCCGAAACACCTCGACGGCGGCCTGCTCGGCGCGCCCGACAAGGATAGCTGGATGGAACTGAAGGAAAAGGTCTTCACGCTTTAGGCGCTGTCGTTTTATTGCGGAAGGCACAAGGCCCCGGTAGAGGGCTCGGGAGAGAACCGACCGAAAAAGGGCGCCGCGAGGGCGCCCTTTTTCGTTTGGTGTCGTCTGCGTCAGATTTCCGGGTTGTGGGGCTGGAACAGCTTGCCCTTTTCCGCGATCAGCGTGAAGCCGAGCGCGACTGCGGCGAAGACGAAGAAGCCCGCGATCATCGGCGTGGTCGTGCCGTTATAGGCATAGCCTATCGCCGCGCCGAGCAGCGCGGAAAACGCGGTGCTGGCGAAACCGAGGATCGATGAGGCGGCGCCGGCCACGTGGCCGAGCGGCTCCATGGCGAGCGCGTTGAAGTTGGGACCGATCCAGCCGAACTGGAACCATGCCAGCATGAACAGGGCATAGAACAGCCAGAACGGCATCGCACCTGCATACATCAGATCGATCACCAGCCAGACGCCATTGGTCAGCGTGAAGCCGATCATCGCGCCATGCGACAGCCTGCGCATGCCGATCTTGCCCACGATGCGGGAGTTGATCAGCGAGGATGCCGCCATCACGATGCCGATGCCGGCGAAGGCCACCGGAAACAGCGTGCCCAGACCGTAGATCTCGACATAGACCTGCTGCGCCGAATTCACGAAGCCGAAAATGCAGGCCATGATGAAGGTCGTGCCGAGCGTGTAGAACAGCGCGACGCGGTTGGTCAGCACGGTCTTCGCGCTGTGGATCACCGCCTTTGGCGTCAGTTCAACGACATCTTCCGGATGCTGCGTCTCCGGCAGGCGGAAGGTGACCCACAGAAAGTTGCCGAACGCGGCCAGTGCCAGGAACACGAACACCAGATGCCAGTCGCCGAACAGCATGATCGTCTGGCCGATCGAGGGCGCGAGGATCGGGATGAGCATGAACACCATCATGATCAGCGACATGATCTCGGCCATGGCGCGGCCGCCATGAAGGTCGCGCACCACCGCCACGGAAATGACGCGGGTGGCCGCGGCCCCAAGGCCCTGACAGAACCGGACCAGCAGCATCAGGGTAAAGCTCGGTACGAAGGCGCACAGCACCGCCCCGATGAAATAGATCACCAGGCCGACGAGCAGCGGCTTCTTGCGGCCGAATCGATCCGCGATCGGCCCATAGGCAAGCTGGGCGATGCCGAAGCCGAGCACATAGGCGGTGATGATGAACTGATGCTCATTGTCGGAGGTGACGCCGAGGCTGCTTCCGATCTGCTTCAGTCCAGGCAGCATGATGTCGATGGCCAGCGCGTTGAGCGCCATCAGCCCCGCCATCATGGCGACGAGTTCCCACTTGCCGGGCGCCTTGCGGGCGATCTCCGCCCGCGTCTGTAATGTTTCTGTCACAACAACTATTCCTGAAAGCAAAAGAAGGCGCCGCGATAGCGGCGCCCGGTCAATTCTGTGAGGTCACAGAGCGGGCGCGCCGAAAAAAAACGCGCCCGAATACGGCTATGTGTGCCGGGATCGCCTCAAGCGGCGCCGCGAACGGCCACGCCCTTGGAGGAAAGATGTTCCTGAAGCTCGCCGGCCTGGAACATTTCCCTGACGATGTCGCAACCGCCAAGGAACTCGCCCTTGACGTAAAGCTGCGGGATGGTCGGCCAGTTGGAGAAATCCTTGATGCCCTGGCGCAGATCGCCGTCGGCCAGCACGTTGACGCCCTTGTAATCGACGCCGAGATAGTCGAGAATCTGGACGACCTGTCCGGAGAAGCCACACTGCGGGAACTGCGGCGTTCCCTTCATGAACAGCACGACATCATTGCTGTCGACTTCGCTCTTGATGGCAGTCTGAATGTCACTCATGTGCAATCCTTTCACATACGGGTTCAAGGTCCGTAGCGTTTATTTGCTTTCAGCATATAATCGATCGATTGACTTTCGCCAACCCCGCCAGGCGAGGAATTGAGCGAAAGCCGGATGGCTGCCGCGCTTCTATTGCGGCGCGGAGGTCTGCAGCGCCAGCGCGTGCAGAACGCCGCCCATATTGCCCTTCAGGGCGTCATAGACCATCTGGTGCTGCTGCACCCTTGTCTTGCCCCGAAAGCTTTCCGATACGACTTCGGCCGCGAAATGGTCGCCGTCGCCGGCCAGGTCCCTGATCGTGACGCTGGCGTCGGGAAGGGCGGCCTTGATCATGTCTTCGATTTCGCCCGCGCTCATCGCCATGTTGAATGCTCCTCGATGGATGCCGGTCTTATGCCGACTGGTTGTCGCCGCCCGGAGCGGCCATGAAGCGAGGGAACCACATTTCGTGGGCGGTGCGCAACTCCTCGACGGGGAGTGAAACAAGTTCGTCGATCACGAGCGCATCGCCCTTGACGGTCCCGAGCCTGCGGAAGGCGATCGCGCTGCCTTCCGCCGAGGCGCAGACGAAATTGCCGTATTCCGCCGGCACGGTGATGACATAGCGCGCCTGATCTTCGCCGAAGAGCAGGGCGTGGGCCTGACCGCGCGCCTGGGCGATGCTGATCTCCATGCCCTTGCCGGCGGCCATGCACATTTCCGCAAGCGCGACGGCAAGACCGCCCGCCGAAATATCGTGGCAGGCGGTGACCTGGCCGTTATTGATTGCCGAGCGCACGAAATCCCCGGTTCGGCGTTCAAGATTGAGATCGACCGAGGGCGCGGGGCCATCGACGAGGCCGAGCACGTCGCGCATATAGGCCGACGCGCCGAGATGCTCGCCGTCATTGCCGATGAGAATCACCTGGTCGCCCTCGGAAAACGAGCCGATCCGCGCCATCTTGCGCCAGTCGGACAGAAGGCCGACGCCGCCGATGGTCGGGGTCGGCAGGATCGCCTCGCCATTGGTCTCGTTGTAGAGCGAGACATTGCCCGAGACGATCGGGAAATCGAGCGCGCGGCAGGCCTCGCCGATGCCCTCGATCGCCTTGACGAGCTGTCCCATGATCTCCGGCTTTTCCGGATTGCCGAAATTGAGGTTGTCGGTCGAAGCGAGCGGCTCCGCGCCGGTCGCGGTGATGTTGCGCCAGCACTCGGCCACCGCCTGCTTGCCGCCCTCGAACGGGTTGGCCTCGACATAATGCGGGGTCACGTCGCAGGAAAAGGCCAGCGCCTTGGTTGGATGGCCATCGACGCGGATCACGCCGGCATCGCCGCCGGGAAGCTGCAGCGAATTGCCCTGGATCAGCGTGTCGTACTGCTCGTAGACCCAGCGCCGGCTCGACTGGTTCGGGCCGCCAATAATCTTCAGAAGCGCCTCGTTGTAATCGGCGGGCGCTTCGACCAGATGGGCGGGCAGGGTGCCACGGGTATCGGGCTCACGCCACGGGCGATCGTATTCGGGGGCCTGGTCGCCGAGATCCTTGATCGGCAGGTCGGCGACTTCTTCGTTGTTGTGGAAGACGCGGAAGCGCAAATCGTCCGTGGTCTTGCCGACGATCGCGAAATCGAGACCCCACTTGCGGAAGATCGCCTCGGCGACCTCTTCCTTCTCGGGGTCGAGCACCATCAGCATGCGCTCCTGGCTTTCCGAGAGCATCATCTCGTAGGCCGTCATGTTCTCCTCGCGCACCGGCACGCGGTTGAGGTCGAGCTCGATGCCGAGATTGCCCTTGGCGCCCATTTCCACGGCCGAGCAGGTGAGGCCGGCAGCGCCCATGTCCTGGATCGCGATCACCGCGCCGGTCTGCATCAGTTCCATGCAGGCCTCAAGCAGGCATTTTTCGGTAAAGGGGTCGCCGACCTGCACGGTTGGGCGCTTTTCCTCGATATCCTCATCGAATTCGGCCGATGCCATGGTTGCGCCGCCGACGCCGTCGCGCCCGGTCTTGGCCCCGAGATAGACCACCGGCAGGCCGACCCCCTTGGCCTCGGAATAGAAGATCGAATCGGATTTCGCGATGCCGGCGGCAAATGCGTTGACGAGATTGTTGCCATTGTAGCGCGCGTCGAACTCAACCTCGCCGCCGACCGTCGGAACGCCGAAGGAATTGCCATAGCCGCCGACCCCGGCAACGACGCCGGAGACGAGGTGACGGGTCTTCGGATGGTCCGGCGCGCCGAAGCGCAGCGCGTTCATGGCGGCAACGGGACGCGCGCCCATGGTGAAGATGTCGCGCAGAATGCCGCCAACGCCGGTCGCGGCCCCCTGATAGGGCTCGATATAGGAGGGGTGGTTGTGGCTCTCCATCTTGAACACAACGCAGTCGCCGTCGTCGATATCGACGACGCCGGCATTCTCGCCGGGGCCCTGGATGACGCGGCGGCCGGTGGTCGGCAGGGTGCGCAGCCAGCGCTTGGAGGATTTGTAGGAGCAGTGCTCGTTCCACATCGCGGAGAAGATGCCGAGTTCGGTGAAGCTCGGCTCGCGGCCGATCAGCGACAATATCCGCTCGTATTCATCCGGCTTCAGCCCGTGGGCCGCGATCAGTTCCGGGGTGATGACCTGGCTGTTCGAAAGGGTCATGAGAGGTGAGCATCCCGCTTTGGTTTTTCAGATGGCATTCGCGTTCCATAACCGATGTTGCCGCGCGAGGCGACATGGTTTTTCGGTTTTTCCGGTCCGTCCGCCGGCGTCAACTGCGCCAGTACATCGGCATCAGCACCACCATGACGGTCAGGATTTCGAGTCGGCCGAGCAGCATCAGGATCGCCAGCAGGCAGAGCTCCGGATCGGCGAAGGTCGAGAAATTGCCCGCCGGCCCGATGATATCGCCAAGGCCGGGGCCGACATTGGAAAGCGCGGTCAGCACGGCGGTGGTCGAGGTGATCAGGTCGTAGCCGAGCAGCGACATCGCCATACTGCCGAACGCCCACAGAAGGATGTAGGCGGTGAAGAACATCGAGACCGCGCGCTGGGTTTCCGAATCGACGCTGAGCCGGCCGTAGCGGATCGAATAGACCGCGTTCGGATAGATCAGTTTCTTCATGCCGGTCCTCAGCATGTTGAAGAGGATCAGGAACCGGTAGGATTTTATGCCGCCCGCCGTCGAGCCCGAGCAGCCGCCCATGAAAGTAAGAAAGAACACCAGCACCACCGCGAAGGCGCCCCATTGCGAATAGTCGGTGCTGGCGTAGCCCGTGGTCGACAGGATCGACGAGACGTTGAACGCCGACTGCGTCAGCGCGGCGAGGAAGTCCATCTGGTCGTTGAGGCTGATATAGAGCGAGAGCAGGAACACCGCCACGAAAAGATAGGTCAAAAACAGCATGATCTGCGGATCGCGCAGCGAATCGAGCCGGCCGCGCACCACGAACAGGATCAGGATCGAGAAAGGCAGGCTGCACAGCGTCATGAAGAAGGTCGAGACCCACAAGAGCGCCGGGCTGTCGAAATAGCCGAACGAGGCGTCATGGGTGGAAAAGCCGCCCGTCGCCACAGTCGTCAGCGCGTGGTTGAAGGCATCGAACTGCGACATGCCGGCAAAGCCGTAGCAGATCGCGCATAGCAGCGTAATGCCGACATAGATCGCCAGAAACGCCCGGGTGAAACTCGCCATGCGCGCGAACGGCTTGTCGCCGGTATCCGAGGATTCCATCTTGAAGAACGCCATGCCGCCGATCCGCAGAAACGGCAGGATGAACAGGCCGAGCGCGACAATGCCGATGCCGCCCATCCACTGCAGCAGCGAGCGCCACAGGAGAAGGCCGGGGGCTGCCTGATCGAGCCCCGTCAGAACCGTGGAGCCGGTGGTCGTGATCGCGGAAATTGATTCGAACAGCGACTGGGCAAAGGTCAGTTCGCCGCTTGCGAGATAGATCGGGATTGCGCCGATCAGGCCGAAGGTCATCCACAAGAGATTGACCAGAAAGAAGCCGAGGCGGCGGCTGAAGGGCGGCGGATTGCCGCGCATGGCCACCGCGGTGACCGCACTGGTGCCCCCGACCATGAAGCCGCACAGGGCGAAAACCTGCCAGTCGGCATTCGCGTAATAGAGGTCAACCATGGCCGGAACGAACATCGCGGCTGCGAGATAAATGCCGCAAATCGCCGCGATATAGAAGGCAGACCGCAGAAGCGTGGCGTTCAAGGGTCAGTTCCCTGTCATACTCTCTTGTCAGATACGGGCTTTTTCGTGACCCGGTTTGTATGCCATAGCGGTGTCACAGGACAAACTCAATGGGAAGCAGGAAATGCGCGATAACGTGATAGCGGCCAAAACGGCGTTGAGAGACCTGTGCGAGGCGACGCCGCTGCAGCGCAACGCCCATCTCAGCGCGAAGTACGACGCGGACGTCTATCTGAAGCGCGAGGATCTGTCTCCGGTGCGTTCCTACAAGCTGCGCGGCGCCTTCAATTTCATGCGCAAGCGGATGGGCGGCGACGGAGCGTCGAAAGTGTTCGTCTGCGCCTCTGCCGGCAATCACGCCCAGGGCTTTGCCTTCAGCTGCCGGCATTTCGGCGTCAAGGGCGTGGTCTTCATGCCGGTCACCACGCCGCAGCAGAAGATCGACAAGACCCGCACCTTCGGGGAGGGTTTCATCCGCATCGAACTGGTCGGCGATATATTCGACGTCTGCTATTCGGCCGCCCGCACATTTGCCGCCGAGCATGATGGCATCATGGTGCCGCCCTTCGACCATCCCGACATCATCGAGGGACAGGCGACGGTGGCGAGCGAGATCGAGGACGCCTGGCCGGAAAGTGAGGGGCTGCCCGATCTGATCGTGATGCCGGTCGGCGGCGGCGGGCTGTCGGCGGGGATAACGAGCTATTTCTCCGATCGCCTACCGGATGACGCCTATCTGTTCGCCGAGCCGGAGGGCGCGCCGAGCCTGAAGCGCTCGCTTGAGGCCGGCGAGATCGTGACGCTCGAGGACGTCGATAATTTTGTGGATGGCGCGGCCGTCGCCCGCATCGGCGATGCCAATTTCGAGGCGCTGAGGCGGTTTTCGCCGGATCAGGTGATGGCGGTGCCGGAAAATGCGCTGTGCGTGACCATGACCGAGATGCTGAATGTCGAGGGCGTGGTGCTGGAGCCGGCGGGCGCGCTGGCTCTGACCGCGCTTTCCAGGCTACCGGCGGAAAGGGTCCGCGGCCGGAAGATCGTGGTGCTCGTCTCCGGCGGCAATTTCGACTTCGATCGCCTGCCGGACGTCAAGGAAAGGGCGATGCGCTATTCGGGACTGAAGAAGTACTTTGTCCTGCGTCTGCCGCAGCGCCCCGGCGCGCTGAAAGATTTTCTTGGCCTGCTGGGGCCGGACGACGATATCGCGCGGTTCGAATATCTCAAGAAATCGGCGCGCAATTTCGGCTCGATCCTGATCGGGATCGAAACCTCGCGTCCGGAAAATTTTCATGTTCTGTTTGAAAACCTTGCAAATAACGGTTTGAAATATCAGGACATTACCGAAAACGAGATTCTCGCCAACCTGATCATCTGACAGTCGACGCTGGCGCGGCAATCGCCGATCGGCTAAAAAGATAAAAAAGGAGTTTTGAAGATGGCATCGTTTTTTTCTCGGATCGGCTCACTGTTTTCGGGCGGCGGAGGCGGCGAGGGGCGCGAGAACGAGCAGGCGGTGAAATCGATCGTCCATGAGGACTGCATCATCTTCGCCGAGCCGGTCAAGGAAGGGGCGCAGTACCGCCTTCAGGGCCGAATCGAAAAAGAGGTGAACGACGAGACGCTGACGCGGACCTTCATCCGCGCCGACCTGTTCTCCTCCCAGGATGAAGCGATCGAGTGGACCTTCCGCAAGGGCAAGCAGATCATCGACCAGAATGGTCGCTCGCTGTTTTCCGACGGCGCCAAGAGCCGCACGGCCTGAGGCCATCATACCCCGCCGCGCTGACGCCCTGAGGGTGCCTGAGGACGCGACCCGGCTTCGAAGCTCTTTTGATTGAGCGCGTGGCCGTGGCGACCTATGTGCTGCCGAAGCGCCGGCCGATCACGTTTGCCTCAGACTTGGCACCATCAGACGCAGCAGCCATGGCCTTCAGCCGCGTATTGCCTTTTCTGGCGGGTCGGATCGTCTACCCCTGAAGCACAGCTTGACCGAAAAGCCGGACTCCACTTTTTCGTCGACGCCCCGACTCGGGCCCGAAGTCTGCTGACCAAACGACCAAAGCGCTGCCACTCCGCCCCGGATTTTCCTGCGGCGGAGGTGGCATGCGGCGCGCGCCGAGCGTCACACGTGGAAAAGCAGCAGATAGGACGTCAAAACCGCAATTCCGAAAAATGACAGCCAAACCGGCATGTTGGACGATGCTGCAGCGGGCACCTGGGTGTTGCGCTCGCGTTCCGTGACAGCGCCACCATGGGTTTCAAGCGCAGAAAGACTATAGCTCCCGCAACGCCGGCAAACGCGACCGGTGTTCTGCACCATCATGCAATCAGTGCATTTATAGTTTGCCATAATAGTGATCCTCCGCAGCGGAGTTTATTATGGTTTTCTGTTACAGGCAATATAAAACGCGGAAGTATGATATGGTAAACGCAGGATTCTTCTGGATTTTTTGACCGGAAGGTCAAATATCGAGGCGGCTTGATTGTTTAAAACGTTTATAATGTATTGGGGCGGTTACGCGGGTCGCGGATTTTTGCTTTTCGGACCCAATTCTCCGAAGGAGTTCCGCAGGGCAGGCTTGCAGAATGTCAAAATCGTAAAAGAATCAAACGCTCCACAGCGATTGAATCACTGCCGAGTCGTCGACCGACACAAGGCAAGCCCGACGATGCCAATCAGAAAACGATATTTGAAGGAAGAAGAATGGTGGGCGATGATAGACCGCCTGCTGCAAGAGAAATCAATACGAACCATGAGGTCAAAAAAAGATCCGCGTAAAGCGACGGTTCCGCTCTGTGAAGGGAACATTCATTTTGGGTCGAAATAATTGCAATGTTCGCGGAACTTGAAATAGGGTATCTTTGACAGAAAGACCACATATTCGTCGCTATCGGAGACAGTAAATGTCGGGCAAAAATTCGATAAGAAACCCTTTAACAATTATAGCTATTTTTGCAGGGATAGCGGAAATAAGCGGAACGGGGGTTTTGCCATTTATTTCTCAAGATAATCAGAGATTGTATATTTGGTTTCTTATATTTTTTCCATCTATGTTGGTTTTTTTGTTTTTTGCTACACTTAATTTTAATAGGAGTGTGCTGTATGCTCCGTCCGATTGGCAGGACGAAACCAATTTCTTCAGAAGGTTCTCCAAGGCAACGGACGAAGAGCTTGCGTCGAAAGCTGAGGAGGAGAAGATCGAAACTGAGAAAAATGGAGAAAGTGATCTCGTTGCAGCCGATGGGATTGAGGGAACAGTCGAGGAGCCTGCACAAAGCGACGCGAAGGTGACCATCACCGCGCCCGTCGGCTCTCAATCGAGGAGATATGGTGCGACTACCGGCTTATCGTACCTATCCTCGATAGAACGGAATGCCTTGACCCGTCTTGGAAGTGAACTAGAGATTAGCTTTGATCGAAACGTAAAGTTCTCGTCGAAATTATCACCAAGTATCGTATTTGATGGGGTGGCGTATGACGGTAATTTAGTTCATGTTGTAGAGGTTAAATACGTTAGAATTTATAGAAATATTGTGTCATTTCTTAACAAAATACTTCCTAGATATCAGATAGTTTCGGATGAATTTCGTAATTCAGGCAGGAGAATGTTTCTGCATTTTGTAATTGTAACTGGAAATGAGATTTCCATTGAGGAAGTGAATAATATAAAAATGAAAAGTCGAAAAATAGCCGACGAATATCGTATTAAAGTTCAATTTCACTTATATAAGATATCGGATCTCGACCTCTAAAATCGCATCGGAAGGTATTATCTGTCCCCAGATGTCCCTAATTGTCGCCTCCGCGATGCGGGGGTGAGGGCGCATAAATGGTCTATGAAGAATGGCCATTTTCCAAAACCGAACAGAAATCCCTTTGGGTGGCGCCATCGCAGCACTGCTCAGATCTACATTCGTAAAGCCGAAAAGCGCCGTCTTTCCCGAACTGCCTTCGAACGTGTCGAACGCTTCAGGAACAGAAATGTCTCACTCTTGAAAGCAAAAAAGCGCCGATCAGACAGATTGAGGAAACTATGATGGGAAAACAGTGCCCTAAAAAGGGAATGGTGGGCGATGAGAGACTCGAACTCCCGACATCCTCGGTGTAAACGAGGCGCTCTACCAACTGAGCTAATCGCCCGACCGCGTTGGTGAGGCGTGAAATATGCGGAACGCGGCAAAACCGCAAGAGGGGAATGTACGGTTTTACATATTTTTTTCGCGTCCGCGCCCGCAAAGCTTGCGACAGTCTGCATGAATTTGCGCCGCAGGCTTGACCGCGCCTTCGCCGCCCGCCCCTGGAGCCGGCCAAGGTGAGGTGCCTTTCCAGAACTTCGCGCATCTGCGATAACAGCGTGGTTGCAGAGGGCATTGCGTTATGAATCAGTCTCCCCACATTGGCGACCGCCTCACCGACAGATCGGCCCCGCCCGATGACATCGCCATTCGCGACTGGATCGGGCCGGAGGCATATACGCAATGGTCCGCGCTGCGCGACTGGATTGCCGCGGCCTATCCCGGGGTATTCGCGCCGGACTGGATATTTGGCGGCCAGAAGCACGGCTGGGCGCTGCGGTACAAGAAGAACAGGGCGTTCTGTACCTTTCTGCCGGAGTACCGCGCTTTTTACGTGGTCATCGTGTTGGGAGCGGCGGAACGCGAAAAGGTGGAAGCTCGGCGTGAGGCTCTTAGCCCCAGACTTATGAAACTCTACGACTCAACGGAAACCTATCGCGACGGCAAATGGCTCAAGATTGGAGTGTCCTCGGCCACGAGTTGAGAGATGTAACGGATCTGCTGATCCTCAAGCGCAGGCCGAGATCAGTCTCCTGATTCCGCCGGCTCGCGCACGCCAATCCGAAACTGCCACAGTAACCGATCCCAGATGCATTACTGGAAACGACGTCGCTTCGCTCCTGCGGCCGTGACGTCTCTTGTTGCTCCGGTGCATCCGGCGGCCCCGCCGAGAGGCTTCATTTTGCCGGTTTCGCACAGGCCCAGGACGGCGATCGTAAAAAAATCAGAAATGCGTGACAAGCTGCTTGACACTTTCAGGCGACCCCCTTAAACAGCCGCTCACGCCGACAGACGAAGCGCTTCGAAAACAAGCGGTTCGAACTTGAAACGGCAAAAGCGCGGGTGTAGCTCAGCTGGTTAGAGTGCCGGCCTGTCACGCCGGAGGTCGCGGGTTCGAGCCCCGTCACTCGCGCCATTATTCTTCTCCTAGGATGGTCCGAAATTTGCGCTTACAGCGTGGCTTGTTCTCATAGCCTTGCGTTGGCGCGATTCTTCGTTTCGGACGTCGTTGCGCGTTTCGCGCTTCTTTCCATAATGGATGACAACCGCAACAATTTGCCGCAGCCTTTGCCTGCCGGGCCCGCCGCTTATCAGGGCGGGCGGTTGAAACTTTGTTGCAGCGCGACGAAAAGGGTTTGAATGTCTTGCGCGAGCGCGCCGGCTGCGCTAGTCACGACCCCGACATCTATCAATTTTCGGTCTCGCGGTTTATCCTGCGGGTGCGCTGACCCGGGCGCCTCAAAACGGCAAGGGTGTTTTATATGGCTGAAGTCCTCAGTTCCTATATTCCGATCGTCATCTTTATCGCTATCTGTCTCATCATCGGGCTGGCCCTGATGGTCGCGCCCTTCGCGCTGGCCTTCAAAGCGCCCGATGCGGAAAAGCTGTCCGCCTACGAGTGCGGCTTCAATGCTTTCGACGATGCGCGCATGAAGTTCGACATCCGCTTCTATCTCGTGGCAATCCTGTTCATCATCTTCGACCTCGAGGTCGCCTTCCTGTTTCCCTGGGCGGCATCCTTCGGCGATATCGGCTGGTTCGGTTTCTGGTCGATGATGGTGTTCCTGGCCGTGCTGACCATCGGCTTCATCTATGAATGGAAGAAAGGAGCGCTGGAATGGGAGTGAGCAACGAGACACTCGTCGCCCCCGTACCGCGGGGCGTCGTCGATCCGATGACCAACAAGCCGGTCGGCGCTGATGACCGTTTCTTCGGCGAGATCAACAACGAGCTCGCCGACAAGGGCTTTCTGGTCACCTCCTCGGCCCAGCTCATCACCTGGGCGCGCACCGGGTCGCTGATGTGGATGCAGTTTGGTCTTGCCTGCTGCGCCGTCGAGATGATGCAGATGTCGATGCCGCGCTATGACTGCGAACGCTTCGGCTTTGCCCCGCGCGCCTCGCCGCGCCAGTCCGACGTCATGATCGTCGCCGGCACGCTGACCAACAAGATGGCGCCTGCGCTGCGCAAGGTCTATGACCAGATGCCCGAGCCGCGCTACGTCATTTCCATGGGTTCCTGCGCCAATGGCGGCGGTTACTATCATTATTCCTACTCCGTCGTGCGCGGCTGCGACCGCGTCGTCCCGGTCGATATCTACGTGCCGGGCTGTCCGCCCACCGCCGAAGCTCTGCTTTACGGCGTGCTTCTTCTGCAAAAGAAGATCCGGCGCACCGGAACGATCGAGCGATAGCGGCGGGAGACTATTATGAGCGAAGCTTTGAACGATCTCGGCGCCCATATCCGCGAAGCCTGCGAGGGCGTTTCGGATATCGTGTTCGCGCATGAAGAACTGACGGTGATGACGACGCCCGAGAGCATTGTCGATGTCGCCAAGTTCCTGCGCGATGACGGCCAGTGCGCCTTTGTCTGCATCATCGATGTCTGCGGCGTGGACTGGCCGACGCGCGAGAAGCGATTCGATGTTGTCTATCACCTGCTGTCGCCGACTCAGAACGCCCGTATCCGCATCAAGCTGGAAGTCGGCGAAGACGAGGTCGTGCCGTCGATCACGCCGATCTTTCCCGGCGCCGACTGGTTCGAGCGCGAAACCTGGGACATGTACGGCATCCCGTTCAGCGGCCATCCGGACCTGCGCCGGATCCTCACCGATTACGGTTTCGAGGGCCATCCGCTGCGCAAGGATTTCCCGACCACCGGTTTCGTCGAGCTGCGCTATGACGAGGAAGCCAAGCGCGTGATCTACGAACCCGTCGAACTCCGCCAGGAATACCGCAGCTTCGATTTCCTGTCGCCATGGGAAGGGCCCGATTACGTTCTGCCCGGCGACGAAAAGGCGAACTGAGGAGCGGGTGATGGCTGATCGTATGAAAGGCGGCTGTATCTGTGGCGCGGTTCGGTTTTCGGCCGTTCCGAAGGGTCACGAAATGGGTGCATGCCATTGCGGGCTTTGCCGTCGCTGGACCGGCGGGGCCGGTTTCCTCGGCGTTGAGTGCGGCCGGAGCGTCGAGGTGGAAGGCGAGCCCGCCCTCGGGGTCTACAAGTCCTCGGAGTATGGCGAGCGGGTTTTCTGCAGCACCTGCGGCTCCACCCTGTTCTGGCGCATGCAGGATGGCTCGGATACCGTCGTTTCGTCCCAGGCTTTCGATGAGCCGGGCAGCTTCCGTTTCGCAAGCGAGATATTCATCGACGAGAAGCCGGATAACTACGCCTTCGCCAACGATACCAAGAAGATGACGTCCGCGGCGTTTTTCGCGGCGATAGCGTCGCAACAGGATTGATCGGCATGACTGAACATAATGTCCGCAACTTCACGATCAACTTCGGGCCCGAGCACCCCTCGGCGCACGGTGTATTGCGACTGGTGCTGGAGCTTGACGGCGAAATCGTGGAGCGCGTCGATCCGCATATCGGCCTGCTTCACCGCGGTACCGAAAAGCTGATCGAGACCAAGACCTATCTTCAGGCGGTGCCCTATTTCGACCGGCTCGACTATGTCGCGCCGATGAACCAGGAGCACGCTTTCGCGCTTGCCGTGGAAAAGCTGCTGGAAGTCGAAATCCCGATCCGCGGCCAGCTTATCCGCGTGCTGTTCTCCGAAATCGGCCGCGTGCTGAACCATCTTCTGAACACCACCACGGCGGCCATGGACGTCGGCGCGCTGACGCCGCCGCTCTGGGGCTTCGAGGAGCGCGAGAAGCTGATGGTGTTTTATGAGCGGGCCTGTGGCGCGCGCATGCATGCGGCCTATTTCCGGCCCGGCGGCGTGCATCAGGACCTGCCGCCCGAACTGGTCGAGGATATCGGCAAGTGGTGCGAGCAGTTCCCGGCGAAGCTCAACGACATCGAGGCGCTGCTCGCCGGCAACCGCATTTTCAAGCAGCGCAATGTCGATATCGGCAATGTGACGCTTGAGGACGCCTTTGCCTGGGGCTTTTCCGGCCCGATGGTGCGCGGCTCCGGCGCTGCCTGGGATCTCAGGCGCGCGCAGCCCTATGAATGCTACAACGACATGGATTTCGATGTCGTGATCGGCAAGAACGGCGATTGCTATGACCGTTGGGTGGTCCGCATCAACGAGATGCGCGAATCGGTCAAGATCATGAAGCAGTGCGTCGAGCGGCTTCTGGGCGACGCCAAGACCGGGCCGTTCAACTCGATGGACGGCAAGGTCGTGCCGCCGAAGCGCGCGCAGATGAAGCGTTCGATGGAAGCGCTGATCCATCACTTCAAGCTTTATACCGAAGGCTATCACGTGCCCGAGGGCGAGGTTTATGCCGCCGTGGAAGCCCCCAAGGGTGAATTCGGCGTCTATCTCGTCTCCGACGGCACCAACAAGCCTTACCGCTGCAAGATCCGCGCGCCGGGCTTTGCCCACCTGTCGGCCATGGATTTCATGTCCAAGGGCCACCAGCTTGCCGACGTCACCGCCATTATCGGTACGCTCGACATCGTGTTCGGCGAGGTGGACCGGTGACGCTTGCGGTCGTAAAGAGTGCAGTATTCGTTTCCGACTGTCCCGCGCCGGTTGCAGACCGGCGGCAGAACGTGGGATATGCGGAAGCCGTGATGACAACCTCCGAAGAGGTGTAAGAAAGCATGTCCGTTCGTCGATTAGCCGATGAGAATGTCCAGCCCGCCGCCTTCGCGTTTTCCGACGAGAACGCGGCCTGGGCCGAAGCCACGATCCGGAAATATCCGGAAGGCCGCCAGCAGTCCGCCGTGATCCCGCTTCTGATGCGGGCGCAGGACCAAGAAGGCTGGGTGACCCGCGCCGCGATCGAAAAGGTCGCCGACATGCTGGCCATGCCGCTGATCCGCGTACTGGAAGTGGCGACGTTCTATACCCAGTTCCAGCTGAAGCCGGTCGGAACAAACGCGCATATCCAGGTTTGCGGCACCACGCCCTGCATGCTGCGCGGCGCCGGCGACCTGATCAATGTCTGCAAGAAGAAGATTAACGCCAAGGCGCATGAGACCAATGCCGACGGCACGATGTCGTGGGAAGAGGTGGAATGCCTCGGCGCCTGCGCCAACGCGCCGTTGGTGATGATCTTCAAGGACGTCTATGAAGACCTGACGCCCGAGCGGATGGAAGAGATCATCGACGCATTCGAGGCCGGCCGCGGCTCCGAGATCAAGCCCGGTCCGCAGATCGACCGCTGGCTTTCCGCGCCCGAAGGCGGCTTCACCTCGCTGACCGAGGAAGGCGAGGGCGCGCTTGAATCCGAAGATACCGACGCCACCGACGAGGGCGCGGGCTCGAAGGAGGCGATCGACGGCGCCAAGGGCGATCGTCCGCCGGCCGTCGACCAGAAGCCCGATGACGCCGACGACCTGACGATGATGTCCGGCGTAGGCCCGAAGATTGCCGGTCTTCTCAACGATATCGGCATTTACAAATTCGAGCAGATTGCGGCCTGGACGCCCGGCGAATGCGCCTGGGTAAACGACTCGCTGAAGCTCGGCGGTCGCATCGAGCGCGACGAATGGGTGCGCCAGGCCGGCGTTCTGGCCAAGGGCGGCATCGAGGAATACGAAAAAGTATTCGGCAGGACAGCGCGGTAGGAGTGAAGCATGTTAAAGGATAAAGATCGCATCTTCACCAATCTCTACGGCCACAGGGACAAGTCCCTGAAAGGCGCGATGTCGCGCGGTCTGTGGGATGACACGAAATCGATCATCGACAAGGGCCGCGACTGGATCGTTCAGGAGATGAAGGATTCGGGTCTGCGCGGCCGCGGCGGCGCTGGCTTCCCGACCGGCCTCAAATGGTCGTTCATGCCGAAGGATGACCGTCCGCATTATCTCGTTGTGAATGCTGACGAATCCGAGCCCGGCACCTGCAAGGACCGCGAGATCCTGCGCAACGACCCGCATCACCTGATCGAGGGCTGCCTGATCGCCGGCTGCGCGATGGGCGCGCATACCGCCTATATCTATGTGCGCGGCGAGTTCATTCGCGAGCGCGAGGCGCTGCAGGCGGCAATCGACGAGTGCTATGACGCCGGCCTTCTCGGCAAGGACAACAAGTGCGGCTGGGACATGGACATCATCGTCCATCACGGCGCCGGCGCTTACATCTGCGGCGAGGAAACCGCGCTTCTGGAAAGCCTGGAAGGCAAGAAGGGCCAGCCGCGCCTGAAGCCACCATTCCCGGCAAACATGGGTCTCTACGGCCTGCCGACGACGGTGAACAACGTCGAATCGATCGCGGTTGCGCCGACCATTCTGCGGCGCGGCGCGAGCTGGTTCTCCTCCTTTGGTCGTCCCAACAATGTCGGCACCAAGCTGTTCATGGTCTCCGGCCATGTGAACCGGCCCTGCGTTGTCGAGGAATCGATGGGCATCACCTTCCGTGAGCTGATCGAAAAGCATTGCGGCGGCATTCGCGGCGGCTGGGACAATCTGCTGGCGGTCATCCCCGGCGGCGCGTCCTGCCCGGTGGTGAAGGCCGAGGACATGATCGACGTCCAGCTCGATTTTGATGGCCTGCGCGAGGTCAAGTCGTCCTTCGGGACCGGCGGCGCGATCGTGATGGACAAGTCGACCGATATCATCGCGGCGATCGCAAGGCTTTCAGCCTTCTTCAAGCATGAAAGCTGCGGCCAGTGCACGCCGTGCCGCGAGGGCACCGGCTGGATGTGGCGGGTGATGGAGCGCATGGTGACGGGCAACGCCCAGAAGCGCGAGATCGACATGCTGTTCGAGGTCACCAAGCAGGTGGAAGGCCACACGATCTGCGCGCTTGGCGATGCGGCGGCGTGGCCGATCCAGGGCCTGATCCGCAATTTCCGTCCGGAAATCGAAAAGCGGATCGACCAGTACACGGCCAACGCCACGTCTGAAGGCGCTGTGATGGAAGCTGCGGAGTAAAGTGATGAAGTTTCACGACCAGGTTGATCGCATCGACGCCAGCAAGAGCTGCCTGGCGGGCTCGGCGTTTGATGATGTGGATCTGTCTGGTTCGAAGTTTCACAACGTGAACATGTCGGGCTGGAAGGTGAGCAACGCCAACTTCTCCGGCATGGTGGTCACGGACGCGAACCTTTCCGGCATGACGGTGACGGATGCCAATCTTTCCGGCGTCTCGATCAGCGAATGCCGGTTGCACGGCATGACGATCAACGGCATCGATGTCGGCGCGTTGCTGGCGCTGTGGAAAGAACACAAGGCTTGAGGCGGGGCCCGGAAAGCCGGGCGGACGCAATCGAGAATGGAATGCCGACGGTCTTACAGGGATCATTGGCGAAGCGGGAAAAACGGATATGGTAAATCTGATTGTAGACGGCAAGGAAATCGAGGTTCCCGACCACTACACGCTGCTGCAGGCGGCGGAGGAGGCAGGCGCCGAAATCCCGCGCTTCTGCTTTCACGAGCGGCTGTCGATTGCCGGCAACTGCCGCATGTGCCTCATTCAGGTAAAGGGCGGACCGCCGAAGCCGGCCGCTTCCTGCGCCATGGGCGTGAAGGATATCCGCGGCGGGCCGGATGGCTCCCTGCCGGAAATCTTCACCAAGACGCCGATGGTGAAGAAGGCGCGCGAAGGGGTGATGGAGTTCCTGCTCATCAACCATCCGCTGGATTGCCCGATCTGCGACCAGGGCGGCGAATGCGACCTGCAGGACCAGGCGATGGCCTTCGGCATCGACAGTTCGCGTTACCGCGAGGACAAGCGCGCCGTCGAGGACAAGTATATCGGCCCGCTGGTGAAGACCGTGATGAACCGCTGCATCCACTGCACGCGCTGCGTCCGCTTCACCACTGAAGTTGCAGGCATTTCCGAGCTTGGCCTTATCGGTCGTGGCGAGGATGCCGAGATCACCACCTATCTCGAGCGCGCGATGACGTCCGAGCTTCAGGGCAATGTCGTGGACCTCTGCCCGGTCGGCGCGCTGACCTCCAAGCCGTTTGCCTTTACCGCGCGTCCGTGGGAGCTGAACAAGACCGAATCGATCGACGTGATGGACGCCGTTGGCTCGGCGATCCGCGTCGATACCCGTGGCCGAGAAGTGATGCGCATTATGCCGCGCATCAATGAGCAGGTGAACGAGGAGTGGATTTCCGACAAGACCCGGTTCATCTGGGACGGTCTGCGCACCCAGCGCATCGACAAGCCCTATATCCGCCAGGGCGGAAGGCTTCAGCCCGCAAGCTGGGCCGATGCCTTTGCCGCGATCAAGGCCAAGGTCGATGGCGTGAAGGGCGAGAAGATCGGTGCGATCGCCGGCGATCTGGCTGCCGTCGAGGAAATGTACGCGCTGAAGGGCCTGATGGCCTCGCTCGGTTCGGCCAATATCGATTGTCGTCAGGATGGCGCAGCACTCGATCCGGCCGCCGGTCGCGCGGGCTATGTCTTCAACCCGACCATCGAAGGCATCGAGAATGCCGATGCGCTGCTGATCATCGGCTCCCATCCGCGCTTCGAGGCCTCGGTTCTGAACGCCCGTATCCGCAAGCGGTCGCGCAAGGGCAATTTCCCGATCGGCGTGATCGGCGAGAATGCCGATCTGCGTTATCCCGTGAGCTATCTCGGCGCGGGCCCGTCCTCGCTTGCCGATCTGGCTTCCAGTGATTTCATGGACGTGCTGAAGAAGGCCGAGCGTCCGATCGTGCTGGTCGGCCCCGGCGCGCTTGCCCGCGCGGATGGCGCGGCGGTCCTCTCCAAGGCTGCGGCGATCGCAAAGGACATCGGCGCCGTCACAGCCGATTGGAACGGCTTTGCGGTGCTGCACACGGCGGCCTCGCGCGTCGGCGGTCTCGATATTGGCTTCGTGCCGGGCGAGGGCGCTGCCGATACCGCTTCGATGCTTTCCGACATGGACGTGCTGTTCCTGCTGGGCGCTGATGAGCTTGACTTCTCGGCGAAGAAGGCCGGCTTCACCGTTTACATCGGCAGCCATGGCGATGCCGGCGCGATGAACGCCGATGTCGTTCTGCCCGCTGCGACCTACACCGAAAAATCCGGCACTTACGTCAATCTCGAGGGCCGGGTGCAGATGACCAACCGTGCCGGCTTTGCCCCTGGCGATGCCCGCGAGGACTGGGCGATCATCCGCGCGCTGTCGGGCGTTTTCGGCAAGGCACTGCCTTACGACTCGCTCGGCGCGCTGCGCGCTGCGCTTTATGGCGAATTTCCGCACCTCGCCGCGCTTGACGAGATCGCTGACGCTGATATCAACGCCATCGAAACGCTGGCCGGCAGAGGTGGGGACCTTGGTGATTCCGGTTTCGTATCGCCGGTCACCGATTTCTACCTGACCAACCCGATTGCCCGGGCGTCTGCCGTCATGGCCGAATGCTCGGCGCTGGCGCGCAATAATTTCCAGGCGGCAGCGGAGTAAGGACGGAGCAATGGATTCTTTTTTCTGGACGTATCTCTGGCCCGCGCTGATCATGATCGGCCAGTCGCTGCTGCTTCTGGTTCTGCTGCTCGTCGGCATCGCCTTCATCCTGCTCGCCGACCGCAAGATCTGGGCGGCGGTGCAGATGCGTCGCGGCCCGAACGTGGTCGGTCCCTTCGGTCTGATGCAGTCCTTTGCCGACCTTCTGAAGTTCGTGTTCAAGGAACCGGTCATTCCGGCGAGCTCGGACAAGGTCGTGTTCCTGCTGGCGCCGCTGATCTCGGTGACGCTCGCGCTTGCGACCTGGGCCGTGATGCCGGTTGCCGAGGGCTGGGTGATCGCCAATATCAATATCGGGATTCTCTATATCTTCGCCATTTCCTCGCTTGAGGTCTACGGCGTGATCATGGGCGGCTGGGCTTCGAACTCGAAATACGCCTTCCTTGGCTCGCTGCGTTCGGCAGCGCAGATGGTGTCCTACGAAGTCTCGATCGGCCTCGTGATCGTCACCGTGCTGCTGACGGTCGGCTCGCTGAACCTTTCGGATATCGTGTTCGCGCAGGAAACCGGCCTCGGCACCATGCTTGGCCTGCCGCCGTCCTTCCTCGACTGGAACTGGCTGGCGCTGTTCCCGATGTTCATCGTGTTCTTCATTTCGGCGCTGGCCGAGACCAACCGTCCGCCCTTCGACCTTCCGGAAGCGGAATCGGAGCTGGTTGCCGGCTTCATGGTCGAATATGGCTCGACCCCGTACATGATGTTCATGCTCGGCGAATATGCCGCGATCGTGCTGATGTGCGCGCTGACGACCACGCTGTTCCTCGGCGGCTGGCTGCCGATCCTGGACGTCGCGGTGCTCAACTGGATCCCTGGCGTCATCTGGTTCCTGATCAAGGTGTGCCTGTGCTTCTTCATGTTCGCCATGGTCAAGGCCTTCGTGCCGCGCTACCGCTATGACCAGCTGATGCGTCTTGGCTGGAAAGTCTTCCTTCCGCTATCGCTCGCCATGGTCGTGATCGTCGCTTTCGTCGTCAAACTGACCGGCTGGGTCGGCTGATGCAGGTGTTTTTCGCAACACCGCAATGGAGATTGTGAAATGGGTTCTGTCGCTCAGGCATTCAACGCGCTCTTCCTGAAGGAGTTCTTCGGCGCGTTCTTTCTGACGATGCGCTACTTCTTCAGCCCGAAGTCGACGGTGAACTACCCCTTCGAAAAGGGGCCGGTGAGCCCGCGCTTTCGCGGCGAGCATGCGCTGCGCCGTTATCCGAACGGCGAAGAACGCTGCATCGCCTGCAAATTGTGCGAGGCGATCTGTCCCGCGCAGGCGATCACCATCGAGGCCGGCCCGCGCCGCAATGACGGCACGCGCCGCACGGTGCGCTACGATATCGATATGGTGAAGTGCATCTATTGCGGCTTCTGCCAGGAGGCATGTCCGGTGGAAGCAATCGTCGAGGGGCCGAATTTCGAGTTCGCCACCGAGACGCGCGAGGAGCTGTACTACGACAAGGAACGACTGCTCGCCAATGGCGACCGGTGGGAACGCGAGATCGCGAAGAACATCGCGATGGATGCGCCTTACCGGTAAGGAGAGGCCGGGCGGGTGGATTTCGCCCGGCGGTTCGATAGATCTGAAATGAAGGGCCTGCCGCATCCGGCGGCGGGGCTTTTACAAATGTGATAGCGGCGGGAGCCGCTGCGACCACGAAGAGAAGGCACCATCATGGGTCTCCATGCTCTTTTTTTCTATATTTTCGCGTTCGTCGCCGTGGCGTCGGCGTTCATGGTGATTTGGGCGAAGAACCCCGTTCATTCGGTGCTGTTCCTGATCGTCGTGTTCGTGAATGCGGCGGCGCTATTCATCCTGGCGGGCGCGGAATATCTCGGCCTTCTTCTGCTGGTGGTCTATGTCGGCGCGGTGGCGGTGTTGTTCCTGTTCGTGGTGATGATGCTCGACATCGACTTCGCCGAGCTCAGGTCCGGCATTCTGCATTATGCGCCGGTGGGCGCGCTGATCGGGATCGTGCTTCTGGCGGAGCTGATCGTGGTCGTCGGCGGCAGCTTCATTCCGACCGATATCGCCGCCAACACGGCGATGCCGATGCCGGCCGACCGCTCGAGCGTGAGCGCGCTGGGCGACGTGATCTACACGCATTACGCCTATTTCTTCCAGGTGGCCGGCCTCATCCTGCTCGTTGCCATGATCGGCGCGATCGTGCTGACGCTGAAGCATCGCCCGGACGTCAAGCGCCAGAACATTGCCAAGCAGGTTGCGCGCACGCCTGAAAGCGCGCACGAGACCGTCAAGGTCAAGCCTGGCCAGGGCATATAAGAACGAGAATTTGCAGGGATACGGGATCTAAGGACAACGCAATGGAAATCGGACTTTCCCACTACCTGACGGTCAGTGCCATACTCTTCACGATTGGTGTCTTCGGCATCTTCCTGAACCGGAAGAACGTCATCATCATTCTCATGTCCATCGAGCTGATCCTGCTTTCGGTCAACCTCAACATGGTCGCGTTCTCCTCGTTCCTGAACGATATGGTCGGCCAGGTCTTCGCGCTGTTCATTCTGACCGTCGCGGCGGCCGAAGCCGCCATCGGTCTGGCGATCCTGGTGGTGTTCTATCGCAACCGCGGCTCGATCGCGGTCGAAGACGTCAACGTGATGAAGGGCTGATTTCCAGATGATCTACAAACTCATCGTCTTCCTGCCGCTCCTAGGCTTCCTCATCGCCGGCCTCTTCGGAAACCGTATCGGCGCCAAGGCCACGGAATGGGTGACGATCGCCCTGATGGCGGTCGCAGCCGTGTTGTCCTGGTATGTGTTCATCTCGGTCGGCTTCCTCACGCATGCGGAAGACTTCGTCATCCAGGTTCCGGTCATGCGCTGGATCACCTCCGGCGACATCGACGTCCTGTGGCAGCTTCGCGTCGACACGCTGACGGCGGTGATGCTGGTCGTGGTCAACACGGTCTCCTGTCTCGTCCACCTCTATTCGGTGGGCTACATGCATGACGATCCGCATCGCCCGCGCTTCTTCGCCTATCTGTCGCTGTTCACCTTCGCCATGCTGGCGCTGGTCACCTCCGACAATTTGCTACAGATGTTCTTCGGCTGGGAAGGCGTCGGCCTTGCCTCCTACCTGCTGATCGGCTTCTGGTATAAGAAGCCTTCGGCGAGTGCGGCCGCGATGAAGGCCTTCATCGTCAACCGCGTCGGCGACTTCGGTTTTCTGCTTGGCATTGCCGGCCTGTTCTTCCTCGCCCACACCATCAATTTCGACCCGATCTTCTCGGCTGCCGAACGTCTCGCCAATGGCGAGGTCACGCTGGCGACGGCCGAGGGCAAGGTTTCCGTTCTGCATTTCCTCGGCATGAGCATGGATGTGTCGACCGCGATCACCACGGTCTGCCTGCTTCTGTTCATGGGCGCGATGGGTAAATCCGCGCAATTCCTGCTGCACACCTGGCTGCCGGACGCGATGGAAGGCCCGACGCCGGTTTCCGCCCTTATCCACGCGGCAACCATGGTGACCGCCGGCGTCTTCCTCGTCGCCCGCATGTCGCCGCTGTTCGAACTGTCGCCGACGGCGCTCACCTTCGTCACGCTGATCGGCTCGATCACCGCCTTCTTCGCGGCGACCATCGGTCTGGTGCAGAACGACATCAAGCGCGTGATCGCCTATTCCACCTGCTCGCAGCTCGGCTACATGTTCGCGGCGCTCGGGGCAGGAGCGTTCGGGGCCGGCGTGTTCCACCTGTTCACCCACGCCTTCTTCAAGGCGCTTCTGTTCCTGTGCGCCGGCTCGGTGATCCATTCCGTCTCCGGCGAGCAGGACATGCGTCACATGGGCGGGCTCAGGAAGCACATCCCGGTTACCTTCTGGGCGATGATCATCGGCACGCTTGCCATCACCGGCGCCGGCATTCCCGGCACGCCGATCGGGGCGGCCGGCTACTTCTCCAAGGACGCGATCATCGAATCGGCCTATGTCTCGGCAAGCCCGCTCGGCAACTTCTCGTTCTGGATGCTTGTCATTGCTGCCGCCTTCACCGCCTTCTACTCTTGGCGCCTGATCTTCATGACCTTCTTCGGCAAGCCGCGCGCGTCTTCCGATGTCATGCACCACGTGCATGAAAGCCCCTGGGTCATGCTGCTACCGCTGGTCGTGTTGTCGATCGGCGCGCTGTTCGCGGGCGTTGTCTTCCTGCCCTATTTCTTCGGGCATGATTACAGCGAGTTCTGGAAGGGCGCGCTGTTCACCGGACCGCACAACGAGGTGCTCGATGAGCATCACCATGTGCCGCTGTGGGTGGTGCTGTCGCCGTTCATCGCGATGTTGCTCGGCACGGTGGTCGCGATCTACATGTACCTGATCAAGCCGTCCTCCGCGCCGGCTCTGGCGAAGACATTTCCGCGCCTCTACGCCTTCCTGCTCAACAAGTGGTATTTCGATGAGCTTTACGACTTCCTGTTCGTAAGGCCGGCCAAGGCGCTCGGATACTTCCTGTGGCAGAAGGGTGATATCGGCGTGATCGACCGCTTCGGCCCGAACGGGATTGCAGCAAGGGTCAACGACGTGACCAACCGCGTCGTCAAGCTGCAGTCCGGATATGTTTACCACTATGCGTTTGCAATGCTGATCGGCGTGGCCGCGCTTGTAACCTGGATGATGCTCGGAGGGGCTCGGTAATGAGCGACTGGCCAATTCTCTCAACAGTCACCTTCCTGCCGCTTATCGGCGTGGTGCTGATCCTGTTCACCCGCGACGATAACGAGACCGGGCTCAGGAACATCCGCAACGTCGCGCTGCTGACGACGCTGTTCACCTTCATCGTGTCGCTATTCGTGTGGATGAAGTTCGATCCGTCGAACCCGAACTTCCAGATGGTCGAAAACCATCCCTGGCTTGGCACGGGCATCTCCTATCATCTCGGGATCGACGGCATCTCGCTGCTGTTCATCCTGCTGACGACGGTGCTGATGCCGCTTTGCATCCTCGCCTCGTGGGAAGCCATCACCTATCGGGTGAAGGCCTATATGATCGCCTTCCTGATCCTCGAAACGCTGATCATCGGCGTGTTCGTGTCGCTCGATATCGTGATGTTCTACATCTTCTTCGAGGCGGGCCTGATCCCGATGTATCTGATCATCGGCATCTGGGGGCATGAGCGACGCGTCTATGCATCGCTGAAGTTCTTCCTCTATACCTTCGCCGGCTCGGTGTTCATGCTCTTGGCCATCATGGCGATGTACTGGGTGACGGGCACGACCAGCGTGCCGGTGCTGCTGGAGTATGATTTCCCGGTCAACATGCAATACTGGCTGTTCCTCGGCTTCTTCGCGTCGTTTGCGGTGAAGATGCCGATGTGGCCGGTGCATACCTGGCTGCCGGATGCGCACGTGGAAGCGCCGACTGCCGCCTCGGGCGTGCTGGCGGGCGTTCTGTTGAAGCTCGGCGGCTTCGGCGTGCTGCGCTATTCGATGCCGATGTTCCCCGACGCCTCCTATTACTTCGCGCCGTTCATCTTCGCGCTGTCGATCATTGCAATCATCTATGCCTCGCTGGTGGCGTTGATGCAGACCGACATGAAGAAGCTGATCGCCTATTCGTCGGTTGCCCATATGGGCTTCGTCACCATGGGCATGTTCTCGGCCACCACCGAGGGCGTTGAGGGCTCGATCTTCCTGATGCTCTCCCACGGCATCGTCTCGGGCGCGCTGTTCTTCTGCGTCGGCATCGTCTACGACCGCATGCATACGCGTGAGATAGCGGCGTTTGGCGGGCTCGTGAACAACATGCCGAAATTCGCGGTCGCCTTCATGATCTTCACCATGGCCAATGTCGGCCTGCCCGGCACCTCCGGCTTCATCGGCGAGTTCCTGACGGTCATCGGCGTGTTCCAGGTCAACACCTGGGTTGCCCTGTTCGCCGCCACCGGCGTTATCCTGTCGGCGGCCTATGCGCTGTGGCTTTACCGTAGGGTGATCTTCGGCGCACTGGAGAAGGACAGCCTGAAGGCGCTGCTGGACCTCAGCACGCGTGAGAAGATCGTGCTGTATCCGCTGATCTTCCTGACGATCTTCTTCGGCGTCTATCCGGAGCCGATCTTCGCGGCGATCCACGGCCCGGTGGCGCAGATCGTTCAACACTATGACGCCGTTCTTGAGCAGACCAAGAACATCGCGCTGCCGGTATACTGAGACAGGATCTTTTGGACATGACATCGGAACTCATACTTTCAAGTCTGAAGCTGATCATGCCGGAGCTGATCCTCGCGCTCGGTGCGATGGTTCTGCTGATGATCGGCGCGTTCGCCGGCCGCAAGAGCGGCCAGACGATCGTGGGCCTTGCCGTGTTCCTGCTGATCGCGGCCTTCGGCGCGCTGTTCTGGGCGGGCGAGGGCACGGCCTTCGGCGGTTCGCTGGTGTTCAACGACTTCACGCTGTTCATGCAGGCGCTCGCGCTGATCGGCGCGGCGCTGTCGATGATCCTGTCGGTCG
This sequence comes from Martelella sp. FLE1502, assembly GCF_053484255.1. NCBI lineage: Bacteria > Pseudomonadati > Pseudomonadota > Alphaproteobacteria > Hyphomicrobiales > Aurantimonadaceae > Martelella > Martelella sp. FLE1502. The sequence continues at coordinate 21,031 of NZ_JBAKFQ010000020.1, read as the reverse complement.
GTCACGAGGAGCCGGAATATCTCGACCGTTTCGAGTTTCCGGTGCTGATGCTGCTGTCGACCACCGGCATGCTGCTGATGACTTCGGCCAACGACATGCTCGCCTTCTATATGGGCCTCGAGCTGATGTCGCTGCCGCTTTACGTGATCGCTGCCATCAACCGCGACAGCCTGCGGTCCACCGAGGCGGGGCTGAAATATTTCGTGCTCGGCTCGCTGTCCTCCGGCATGCTGCTTTACGGCATCTCGCTGGTCTACGGCTTCACCGGCAATATCGGTTTCGGCCCGGTCGCCGCCGCGATCTCGGCCGGCGAAACCGGTCTCGGCTTCATCTTCGGCATGGTGTTCGTGCTGGCCGGCATCACCTTCAAGATCTCCGCCGTTCCGTTCCACATGTGGACGCCCGACGTCTATGAAGGCGCGCCGACGCCGGTCACCGCCTTTTTCGCCTCCGCGCCAAAGGTTGCGGCCATGGCGATCATCGTGCGGCTTCTGACCGAAGCCTTCGGCCCGGCCGCCGACGAGTGGCGCCAGGTCGTGGTGTTCATCGCGATCGCCTCCATGGTGCTCGGCGCGTTCGCCGCGATCGGCCAGCGCAACATCAAGCGGCTGATGGCCTATTCCTCGATCACCCATATGGGCTATGCGCTGGTCGGCCTCGCCGCTGATAGCGAGGCGGGCGTCAAGGGCGTCGCGCTCTACATGGCGATCTACCTGTTCACCACGCTCGGCGTGTTCGCGATCATCATGGCGATGCGTTTGAAGGAAGGCGGCAATGTCGAGAATATCGACGATCTCGCCGGCCTTTCGACCACCAAGCCGGTGATGGCCGTCGTGCTGACCGCGCTGATGTTCTCGCTTGCGGGCGTGCCGCCGCTTGCCGGCTTCTTCGGCAAGTATTTCGTGTTCCTGGCCGCCATCGATGCCAAGCTCTATACGCTTGCCATCATCGGCATCGTGTCCTCCGTGGTTGCCTGCTTCTACTATCTGAGGGTGATCAAGGTGATGTGGTTTGACGAGCCGTCCGTCGAGTTTTCGCGGGTTGCCGGCGAGCTGCGCTTCGTCTTCGGGATCAGCGGCATTTTCGCGATCGGCTATCTCCTGTTCGGCGGCGCGCTGAACGATGCCGCGGCCAAGGCCGCTGCGGCTCTCTTCTAGGATGGCGGCAGCATATTCCGCCGCAGACGCCTACCGCCATGAAGCGCTCGATACCGTCGGCTCAACCAATAGCGAGGCGATGGATCGGGCGCGCGCCGGTGATCCCGGCCTGTTGTGGCTGACGGCTGAGCGGCAGGAGACAGGACGCGGACGGCGCGGGCGCAACTGGGCGTCGGAGCGGGGCAATCTCTATGCCTCGCTTCTGCTTGTGGACCCCGCGCCCCAGGCGATGACGGCCTCGCTGCCGCTGGTGGCGGCACTCGGCGTTCACGGCGCAATTTCGCGGGTCATGGCCGGTCACGACAACGAAATCGCGATCAAATGGCCGAACGATATCCTGATCGACCGCCGCAAGGTCTGTGGTATTCTACTTGAAGCCGAGCGCCTTGCCGATGGCAGGCTGGCCGTCGTGATCGGCATGGGCGTCAATGTGATGATCGGCCCCGACGACGCGCCGTACCCGGTCGCGCGGATTGCCGATTATGTCGCAGGCGCCGATCCCGCCACGCTGTTTGCGCATCTGTTCGATACCATGGCGCAGGAACTTGCGATCTGGGATCGGGGTAGGGGCCTTGCCGAGACGGTGGCGCGCTGGCGCAAGCAAGCCTGCGGCATCAATGAACGTATTACCGTGAACCTTGCCCGCGAGCAGGTCTCGGGGATTTTCGTCGGCATCGATGATGCCGGCATGCTGAAACTGGAAACGAAGGACGGCCTGCGCACCTTTGCTGCGGGCGACGTGTTCTTCGACAATGGAAATGGATAACGCTTGATGGCGGACAATAACGCGGAACTGGTCTTCCTTCCTCTGGGAGGTCTGGGCGAAATCGGCATGAACCTGGCGCTTTACGGCTATGGCCCTGCGAAAAAGCGCGAGTGGATCATGGTGGATTGCGGCGTCACTTTTCCCGGCCCGGATCTCCCCGGCGTCGATCTGGTTCTTCCCGATATCGAATTCGTGCGCGAGCAGCGCGACAATCTCAAGGGAATGATCATCACCCACGCGCACGAGGACCATTTCGGCGCGATCGCGACGCTTTGGCCGGGCCTCAACGTGCCGGTCTATGCCTCGCCGTTTACCGCCGGCCTGCTGGAAGCCAAGCGCGAATATGACAGCTGGATGCGCGAAATCCCGGTGACGATCTTCAAGGGCGGCGACACCATCAATGTCGGGCCGTTCACGATCGAGGGCGTGCCCGTCAACCACTCGATCCCGGAACCGATGGCGCTTGCGATCCGCACGCCGCTCGGCAATATCGTCCATACCGGCGACTGGAAGATCGACCACGCGCCGACGCTTGGCCCGAAGACCGACGAGGCCCGTTTCCGCGCGATCGGCGACGAGGGCGTGCTGGCGCTGATGTGCGATTCCACCAACGCCATGCGCGACGGCGTTTCGCCGTCGGAGGAAGAGGTTTCGGCAAGCCTGCGCAAGGTGATCGAGAATGCGGAGGGCCGGGTCGCGCTGACCACCTTCTCCTCCAATATCGGCCGTATCCGCTCGATCGCGAAGGCCGCAGACGAGGCCGGTCGTCAGGTGCTGCTGCTCGGCTCCTCGCTGAAGCGCGCGGTTGCGGTCGCCCGCGATCTCGGCCTGATGGAAGGCGTGAAGCCGTTCGTGGACGAGGACGAATTCGGCTATATCCCGCGCGACAAGGTGGTTGCGATCCTCACCGGGTCGCAGGGCGAGCCGCGCGCGGCCCTTGCCAAGCTTTCCCGCGACGAGATGCGCAATGTGGCGCTCGCCGCCGGCGATCTCGTGGTGTTTTCCTCGCGCGCCATTCCCGGCAACGAGAAGGCGATCCAGGAGATCAAGAACGGTCTGGTGGAGCAGGGCGTGCATATCCTCACCGACAATGAGGCGCTGGTGCATGTTTCCGGCCATCCCCGCCGCAACGAGTTGAAGCAGATGTATGAATGGATCCGACCCGAGATCCTCGTGCCCGTCCATGGCGAGGCCCAGCATCTGACCGCGCAGAAGGAACTGGCCGAGCAGAGCGGCATCGCCCAGGTTCCACGTGTGCGAAACGGTGACATGGTGCGCCTTGCCCCGGGGCCGGCTGATGTGATTGGCCATGTCGAAGCGGGCCGCGTCTTCAAGGATGGCAAGCTGATCGGTAACTTCGACGAAATGGGCATCGGCGATCGCCGCAAGCTCTCCTTCGTCGGCCACGTCTCCGTCAATGTCGTGCTGAATTCCAAGTTCGAGTTTTCCGGTGATCCCGATGTCGTGCCGATCGGCCTTCCGGGCTTCGACGATGACGACGAGAAGATGGAAGACGTGCTGTTCGACGCCGTCCTCGGCGCCGTCGAGAGCATTCCGCGCTCACGCCGAAAAGACCTCGGCATGGTCAAGGAAGCCATCCGCCGCTCCGTCCGCGCCGCCGCAAACGAGTGCTGGGGCAAGAAGCCGGTGGTGACGGTGTTTGTGAACAGGCTTGGGTGAAGACTTATCAGGCAGGTTGAAGGTTTTCGGTTAAGCCTTTGAAGTGTTTTAAGAACATTTTCAGTTGTTTGCGTCTTCGAGGGTAGGTGAGAGCTCTTCCGCCCACAATCTCCCCCCTTGATGGGGAGATGCCCCGACAGGGGCAGAGAGGGGTGAACCCTTACCGAGAGCACGGAGTATGCAGCTTTTAGGGCTTACGCCCTGTACCCCTCTCTGTCGCTTTCGCGACATCTCCCCCTCAAGTGGGGAGATTGGGGCTGAGGCGCAGACGAATCTCCGATAGGCTGAAATAGACTGCGCCGTGCCTGGGCGATGCGGTGTGCTTGATCCGATTGCGCATCCGCACATCCCTCTCACCCCGGCTTGCGAAACAGCCGGCTCTGCTCGAACAGCCCCTCCAGCACGCTGATGCGCTCGCGGGTCTTGTCCCAGCTCTTCGATTGCACCGCCTCGATCAGCGCTTCCACCACGAACAGCGTCACGATCGAGGAGTCCCAGGCGGACGGGACCTCGATGTTGACGCGGAAGGTGTGGCGGGCGAATTTGGCGACGGGGGAGGCCCACTGGTCGGTGAACAGGATGATTTCGAGTCCGTTCTCCTTCGCCACCCGCGCCAGCACCGCCATGTCCTGCTCGTAGCGGCGGATATCGAAGATCACCAGCACATCGCCCTTGGCCATGTTAAGCATATGCTGCGGCCATGAGGAGGAGTTGGACGACATCAGCGTCGTCTTCGGCCGGATCACCTGCATATGGGTGAAAAAATAGCTCGCCAGCGCACCGGTGATGCGACCGCCGACGAAATAAATCGCGCGATCGAGATCGGAGAGAAGCTCGGCGGCGCCGGCAAAGGTCGCCTGGTCGAGCTGTGACAGCGTGCGACGCATATTGTCGATCGCGGCCTCGCCGAAGCGGTTCAGGATATGGGTTTCGGGAACATTGCGGGCGAGGCGGTCGTGCTTGGCGATCGGGTTGGAAAGCGTTGCCTCGAGCTCCTGATGGAGCCGCGCCTGAAATTCGCCATAGCCCTTGAAGCCGAGCTTCTGCACCATGCGGGCAACCGTTGGCGTCGACACGTCGGCGTTTTCGGCAAGCGTGGTGATGCTGCCGAGACCGGAGACCGGATAGTTTTCCCGGATGGTGTCGGCCAGCCGCTTCTCGGACCGCGTCAGCCCCTCATAGCTGGCGGCGATAATGTCGGCGACTGTGCGGACCGGTTCGTTCACGCTCTGCTCCATGTTTTGCTGTCATTAAGAGACGCGGCGCCATATCCGTCAATGGCAAAAATGAAGAGAAGTTTTCAAGCGGTGATTGACATCGTTTGCGTTCTGAAGAACTATTTACAAAAAAAGAAACACATAAATCAGGGGATCGGATGCTGGAAATGTCGGGGCTCTTGAGCGCCCGCGACGGTGCGCCTGTTGCCATCGAACGCGCGGAAGCGAAAAGCGATATCGTGCTGATCTGCGAACATGCCAGCCGGCGTGTGCCGGAGAGCCTTGGCGATATGGGACTGAGCGAAGAGCTGCTCAAAAGCCACATTGCCTGGGACCCCGGCGCGCTTGCGGTTGCCATGATGCTCAGCGAGACGCTCGACGCCACCCTCATTCACCAGCGCTTTTCGCGGCTTGCCTATGACTGCAACAGGCCGCCCGAGGCGAAGGATGCCATTCCCGAAATCAGCGAAGTCTTCGAGGTTCCCGGCAATCGTGGTCTGGGGCCGGTGGAGCGCGCGGCCCGGGCTGATGCGCTTTACCACCCCTTCCACAAGACGATCGATGATCTGCTTGTCGCGCGCCAGAATGCCGGGCGTGCTCCCGTGATCGTCACCATTCACTCCTTTACACCGGTCTACAAGGGCGTGTCGCGCGATGTCGAGATCGGCATTCTGCATGACAGTGACAGCCGGCTTGCCGATTGCATGCTGGCGAAGGTCGCGGGCGGCTACGATGTGCGCCGCAACGAGCCCTATGCGCCGGTCGATGGCGTGACCCACACGCTGCGCCGCCATGGGCTGCCGCGCCGGCTCCTCAATGTCATGATCGAAATCCGCAACGATCTGATCGCGGATGCGGCCGGACAGGCTCAGGCGGCCGGTTTCATCGCGGCGTTTCTCGGCGAGTGCATTGGCGGGGAGACCGGATGATGCCGCAGGCGATCAGGACCTATGTGCGCTATGTCGACGGCTTCAACCGCGTGGTCGGCCGCATCGCCATGTGGTTGGTCTTCGTGATGATGGGCATCCTGCTGTGGTCGTCGGTGTCGAAGACGATGTTCAACCCGTCGCTCTGGACGCTGGAAATGGCGCAGTTCGTGATGACCGCCTATTACATTCTCGGCGGCGCCTATTCGCTTCAGCTCGACAGCCATGTGCGCATGGACCTGATCTATGGCCGCTGGACGCCGCGCCAGAAGGCTGCGGTCGATGCCGTCACCGTCATCATGTTGTTCGTCTACCTGATCTTCCTTTTGATCGGCGGCGTGTCCTCCACTGAGTACGCGCTGAAATACGGCGAAACCTCCTATTCGAGCTGGTCGCCCTATATGGCGCCGATCAAGATCGTCATGGTCGCGGGCATCTTCCTGATGTTCCTGCAGACGACATCGATATTCTTCAAGGACCTAGCGAAGGCGCTGGGGAGGGAAATGGCATGAACCTCTCCTATGAAATGATCGCGCTTCTGCTGTTCTTCTCGATGATGATGACGATGCTGACCGGCCAGCGCGTGTTCGCGGCAATCGGTTTTGTCGGCGTGGTGGCGGCTGCAGCACTTTGGGGCACCGGCGGTTACGAGCTCGGCTTCTCGGCCAGCATGAAGCTGATGAAGTGGTATCCGATGCTGACGCTGCCGCTCTTCATCTTCATGGGTTACATGCTCTCGGAATCGGGCATCGCCGAAGATCTCTACAAGGCCTTTCACGTCTGGATGGGCGGGCTGCCGGGAGGGCTTGCGGTCGGGACCATCGGGTTGATGGTGGTGATCTCGGCCATGAACGGGTTGTCGGTCGCCGGCATGGCGATCGGCGCGACGATCGCGCTGCCGGAACTTCTTAGGCGCGGCTATGACAAGATCATGGTGTCGGGCGTCATCCAGGCTGGCTCCTCGCTCGGCATTCTGGTGCCGCCGAGCGTCGTATTGGTGCTTTACGGCATGATCGCGCGTCAGCCGGTCGGCAAGCTCTGGGTGGCGGGCGCGCTGCCCGGCCTGATGCTTGCAGCTCTGTTCGTGATCTACATCGTCATTCGCTGCCGCATGAACCCGGCGCTCGGCCCCGCGCTGCCGAAGGAAGAGCGCGACATGCCGCTCGGCGAAAAGCTGAAGCTGCTGCGTGCCGGCATCATCCCGTTCCTGATCTTCTTCCTGATGATGGGCCTGTTCCTGATGGGTGTCACCAGTCTGACGGAAAGTGCCGCCATTGGCGCGCTCTCGGCGCTGGTCGCCGCCCTCGTCAAGCGCCGCCTGACATGGAAACTGCTGAACAAGACCATGGAGCAGACCCTCGGCATTTCCTGCATGTTTATGTGGATCATCGTTGCCGCACTCTGCTTCGGCGCGGTGTTCGACGGGCTTGGCGCGGTCCGGGCGCTGGAGCATCTGCTGCTGGAGAAGTGGGAGCTCGGCCCCTGGGAAATCCTGATCCTGATGCAGATTTCCTACATCATCATGGGCACGTTCCTGGACGACACGGCGATGCTGGTGATCGTCGCGCCGCTTTACGTGCCGCTGGTCGGTCACCTCGGCTTCGATCTCGTCTGGTATGGCGTGCTCTACACCATCACCTGCCAGATCGCCTATATGACGCCGCCCTTCGGCTACAATCTCTTTCTCATGCGGGCCATGGCCCCGCCCGAAATATCGCTCGTCGATATCTACCGCTCCGTCTGGCCGTTCGTGATCATCATGATCATCGGTCTGGCGATCGTCACGGCATTCCCGCAGATCGCGCTGTGGCTGCCGAACCTTGTCTATGCGCGCTAAGGGAGCGGACGGCGCGCTGGAACCGGTTTTGCCGGGAAAATGCGGAATGCGGCATGAGGCCGGGTTTCGACAAAACAGAGGGAAACAGAACGATGAACAGCAGACGTAGTTTTCTGAAGAATGCCGGTCTGGCGACAGCCGCCGGCGCATCCGCGCTTGCCGCACCTGCCGTCGTGCGCGCACAGTCGAAGATCACCTGGCGCCTTCAGACCTATGCCGGTCCGGCGCTGGCTGAACATGTGGTGAAGGATTGCATCGACAACTTCAACAAGGCGGCAAACGGCGAGATGGAAATCCAGCTCTTCACCGCCGACCAGCTGGTGCCGACCGGCGAATTGTTCCGCGCCATGCAGAGCGGCACGATCGACGCCGTGCAGTCGGACGACGACTCCATGAACTCGCCGCTCGATATCAAGGTGTTCGGCGGCTACTTCCCCTTCGCCTCGAAGTTCAGCCTCGACGTGCCGACGCTGTTTTACGAGTATGGCCTCGCCGATATCTGGGAAAAGGCCTATTCGGAGGTCGGCGTGCAATGGATTTCCGCTGGCGCCTGGGACCCGTGCAACTTTGCCACCGTCAATCCGGTCAAGAGCCTGTCCGATCTCGAGGGCCTGCGCATCTTCACCTTCCCGACGGCTGGCAAGTTCCTGTCGCAGTTCGGGGTCGTGCCGGTCACGCTGCCCTGGGAAGACGTGCAGGTGGCGATGCAGACCGGCGAGCTTGACGGCCTTGCATGGTCGGGCATCACCGAGGATTACACCGTCGGCTGGGCGGATGTGACCAACTACTTCCTGACCAACAACATTTCCGGCGGCTGGTGCGGATCGTTCTTCGTCAATTCCGACAAGTGGGCGGAAGTGCCGGAGCATCTCAAGGTGCTGTTCCGCATGTGCACGGATAGCTCCCACCTGCACCGTCTGCACTGGTACTGGGGCGGAGAGGCCCGGCTGCGCGCCCATGGCGAGAAGCTGGAGCTGACGACCATTCCGGATGCGGAATGGAAAACGGTCGAGGATGCCGCCGACAGTTTCTGGGACGAAATCGCCGCCGAGACGGAGCGCACGGCGGAAGTCGTCAAGATCCTGAAGCAGTATCAGGCCGACATGAACGCCGCCGGCCCGCCCTACCGCGCCGGCTGACAAGCGTCGCTGCCGCCGGCAGCGGCGCCATTGACACTTATCGTCCGGAGTGTTCCTGCTCCGGACGATCGCATGAACCACAGGATAAGCCCGATGAGCGCGGAATACACATTCAACCAACTGAAAAAGGATGTCGTGGACGGCAGCATCGACACCGTTCTCGTCTGCCAGATCGACATGCAGGGCCGCCTGATGGGCAAGCGTTTCACCGGAACGCACTTCGTCGAAAGCGCCCATAAGGAGACGCATAGCTGCAACTACGTCCAGGCGACCGACATGGAGATGCACACCGTCGAGGGCTATGCCGCGACAAGCTGGGCGTCCGGCTATGGCGACTACACGATGACGCCCGATCTTTCGACGCTGCGCCGCGTGCCGTGGCTGGAAGGCACGGCGCTGGTGCTGTGTGATGTCTCCGACCACGCCACCCATGCCGACGTCGCCCATTCGCCGCGCGCGATCCTGAAGAAGCAGGTCGCCCGGCTGGAAGATCGCGGCTGGCGCGCCTTCATGGCGACGGAGCTGGAATTCTTCCTGTTCAACCAGTCCTTCGAAAGCGCCCAGCAATCCGGCTATCGCGGGCTGACCCGTTCCAGCGCCTATAATGAGGACTACCACATTCTCCAGACCACCAAGGAGGAGGATGTGATGCGGGCGATCCGCAACGGTCTGCAGGGTGCTGGCATCCCGGTCGAAAACACCAAGGGCGAGGCCGATGCCGGGCAGGCGGAACTGAACGTGCGCTATGCCGATGCGCTGACCATGGCCGACCGCCATGTGATCGCCAAGAACGCCTGCAAGGAGATTGCCTGGCAGAAGGGCAAGGCCGTGACCTTCATGGCCAAGTGGAATTACGAGGCCGCCGGCAACTCCTCTCATGTTCACCAGTCGCTCTGGAGCAAGGATGGCAAGACTCCGCTGTTCTACGATCCCGACGGTCGGTTCGGCATGTCGAAGCTGATGGAGCATTACGTGGCCGGCCTGCTCGCCCATTCCGCCGAGATCACCTATTTCCTGGCGCCCTATATCAACTCCTACAAGCGCTTCATGGCCGGCACCTTCGCGCCCACCAAGGCGATCTGGTCCAAGGACAATCGTACCGCCGGTTTCCGGCTTTGCGGCGATCATTCGAAAGGCATCCGCATCGAATGCCGCGTTGGCGGGGCGGACCTCAACCCCTATCTCGCCTTCGCCGCGCAGCTTGCGGCAGGGCTCGATGGCATCGAGAAGGAAATGACGCTGGAGGAGCCTTATGTCGGCGACGCCTATGGCAGTTCGTCCGAGGTCCGCGAGATTCCCAAGACGCTGCGTGCCGCCCGTGAAGCCATGAACAACTCTGATCTTCTGCGCGGCGCTTTCGGCGACGAGGTCATCGACCATTACTGCCGCGCGGCGGAGTGGGAGCAGGAGGAATATGATCGACGGGTAACGGATTGGGAGGTGGCCCGCGGGTTCGAAAGGGCCTGATCCCGAAATCCGCGGTCACGATAAGAAAGCTCAAAATTACAGGATGACGATCATGACGATGATCCAATGTATCTCCCCGATCGACGGATCGGTCTATGCCGAACGCGAGGCGCTTTCGGCGGAGGCGGCGAAGAGCGCCGTTGAACGGGCGCGCGCGACGCAGAAGGCATGGGCTGCAAGGCCGCTTGCCGAGCGGGTCGCGCTGGTGCAGGCCGGAATCAAGGCGCTCAACGCCATGAGCGAGGAGGTGGTGACGGAGCTTGCCTGGATGATGGGCCGGCCGGTGCGCTATGGCGGCGAGTTCGGCGGCGTCAACGAACGCGCGGACTATATGGCGAAGATCGCGGAACAGGCGCTGGCGCCGATCGAGGTGGAGGACAGCGGCGATTTTCGCCGTTACATCGCCCGAGAGCCGCACGGCGTCGTCCTCGTTATCGCGCCGTGGAACTACCCCTATCTGACGTCGATCAACACCATCGTGCCCGGGCTGATCGCCGGCAATGCGGTGATCATCAAGCATGCCAGCCAGACGCTGCTGGTTGGCGAGCGGATCGTGAAGGCGTTCGTCTCGGCCGGCATTCCGGAAGACCTGTTCCAGAATGTGTTCCTCGATCATGCGACCACCAGTGAGCTGATTGCCGCAAAAACCTTTGATTTCATAAACTTCACGGGGTCCGTTGAAGGCGGACGCGAGATGGAGCGGGCTGCCGCCGGCACCTTCACACCGCTCGGGCTGGAGCTCGGCGGCAAGGATCCGGGCTATGTGATGGACGACGCCGATCTCGATGCCGCCGTCGCGACGCTGATGGATGCGGCGATGTTCAATGCCGGTCAATGCTGCTGCGGCATCGAGCGGATTTATGTGATCGACAGCCTCTATGATGCCTTTGTCGAAAAGGCCGTGGCCTTCGCGTCGGCCTACAAGCTCGGCAATCCGCTCGACAGGGAAACCACGCTCGGCCCGATGGCGCACAAGCGCTTTGCCGCGGTCGTCCGCCAGCAGATCGCCGACGCGGTTGCCGCCGGCGCGAAGGCGCTGGTCGATCCGGCGCTGTTTCCGCAAGATGACGGCGGCGCCTATCTCGCGCCGCAGGTGCTTGTCGATGTCGATCACGCGATGAGCGTGATGCGCGAGGAAAGCTTCGGCCCGGTCGTCGGCATCATGAAGGTGTCCTCCGATGAGGAGGCGCTGGAGTTGATGAACGACAGCCAGTACGGGCTCACCGCGTCGCTGTGGACTGAGGATGCCGATCGCGCGGCGGCGCTCGGCGCACGGATCGACACCGGCACGATCTTCATGAACCGGGCCGATTACCTCGATCCCGGCCTGTGCTGGACCGGCTGCAAGAATACCGGGCGGGGCGGGTCGCTCTCCGTCATCGGCTTCCACAATCTCACCCGGCCGAAATCCTATCACCTGAAGAAAGTCACGAAATGAGCCCGAGAGCAAACTGGAGCTATCCGACCGCCATAAAATTCGGCGCTGGACGGATCGTCGAACTCGCCGATGCCTGCAACAGCCTTGGCATCAAGCGCCCGCTGCTGGTCACCGACAAGGGGCTGGCCGGCCTGCCGATCACGAAGCACGCGCTCGCGATTCTCGCCGATGGCGGGCTTGAGGCCGGACTGTTTGCCGATGTCAACCCCAATCCGAACGAGAAGAACCTCACCGCCGGCGTGAAGGCCTATGTCGATGGCGGTCATGACGGCGTGATCGCATTTGGCGGCGGGTCGGGGCTCGATCTCGGCAAGCTGGTGGCGATGATGCCGGGCCAGACCCGCCCGGTCTGGGATTTCGAGGATATCGGCGACTGGTGGACTCGTGCGGATGCCAGCAAGATCGCACCGATCATCGCGGTGCCGACCACGGCGGGCACGGGTTCGGAAGTCGGCCGGGCAGGGGTGCTCACCAACTCTGAAACCCATGTGAAGAAGATCATCTTCCACCCTAAGCTGCTGCCGGGCATCGTCATCTGCGATCCCGAACTGACGGTCGGCATGCCGAAGGTGATTACGGCTGGCACCGGGCTCGATGCGCTGGCGCATTGCCTGGAAGCCTACTGCTCGCCGCATTACCATCCGATGTCGCAGGGGACCGCGCTTGAGGGGATGCGTCTGGTCAAGGATAACCTTCCGCGCGTCTATGCCGATGGCTCCGATATCGACGCCCGCGCTGAGATGATGAGCGCCGCCGCAATGGGCGCCGTCGCCTTCCAGAAGGGCCTCGGCGCGATCCACGCGATCTCCCATCCCATCGGCGCGGTCTACAACACCCATCACGGCATGACCAACGCCGTGGTCATGCCGCCGGTGCTGCGCTTCAACCGAGAGAAGATTGAAGACAGGTTGAAGCTGGCTGCCGATTATCTTCAAATTTCAGGTGGTTATGAGGGTTTTTATAACTTCATTCTGGAGTTCAGGTCGGCCCTTGATGTGCCCGACACGCTGACGGCCATGGGCATCAAGCCGGACCGGATCGACGAACTGGCCGCAATGGCCATGGAAGACCCGAGCACCGGCGGCAATCCTGTCGAGATGACTCTAGCGAACACCAAAGCGTTGCTCGCCGATTGCTTCTGATCGGCGAGCGAGGCGGCCGTGTCAGGCCGCCGCCTTCAGTATGTCGTCCTTCGCGTCGTCAAGCGCGGCGCGAACAAGCCCGGTCAGCAGGCGGGGGAAGTTCTCCCGCTTGCCCGCCAAATCTGCCAGCGCCTCGCTATCCAGCCCCAGATCGGCGGCAGCGTCCGCCGCCTTGCGGTCGACGAAGGGGAAATGTTCGTCCCAGGCGAGCTGGACCTCGCGGAAAAATATGTCCGCGCCAACCTTGCCGATGCCCTTGAACTGCTGAAGCAACTCTCTTTCCCGCTCCGGATCGTTCTCCGCCTCCTTGCGGAGATTGCGCAGATCGCCCGCGTATCGATCATTGATGATCTCCGTCGTGTCGGCGATGTAGCGGGCCGTGCTCTCGTCATAGCGGGCGTAGCCGTTCTCGTTCAGAACCTTGACGCGTTGCTCCCAGGTCGTCGCCGCCATCTTGTCCGGCGTCGTCCAGCCGGCGTCGAAAAGCGCCGAGGCTGCCTGCTGCGCCTGTTTGGCGTTGATGCGAGCGCTCATCAGCAATGAGCACAGCAGCCATTGATAGAGAGGGGCCGGCGTGTTCTTGCCGACATTGATGTGGAGCGCTTCCGCGTAGCTCTCCGGATAGCGCTCGAGGATCGCCTTGGCGATCGCCTTCTGCTGTGCCTTGCCGGTCATGTCTGCCTCCGATCGTGAGCCGTTGAGCTTCTATTGCGGTAATGCGACGATCCGCCCAAGGTTCCCGCCGTTGCCTCGAACGGGGTAAAAGGTTTAAGGAGGGGCGAGCAGGATGGCGCCGGCGGCGGACCGGTTTTCTCGGTTCGGCAAGAAGAGCAATAAACTTCAGCGCCCATCCGGTCGGAGGTTGATAGGTGTCGCTGTTTTCCGCATTTGCCGTTTATTTCGTGATCTGGTGGATCACGCTTTTCGCCGTCCTGCCGTTTGGCCTTAGGACGCAGGACGAAGCAGGCGACGTCGTGCCCGGCACCACCGAGAGCGCCCCGCACAAATTTCGGCCGTGGCGGGTGGTGCTGTGGACGTCCGCGGTTTCGGCCGTTGTTTTCGCGCTGTGGTGGCTGGTGGTGATGGAAATCGGCTTTACGCTCGGCGATTTCGCCCGTCTGATCGGGCCGGCGTAAAATACCTAGAATTTATAACGCAGGAAGGCGCTGCCGAGGCCGTAATCGAAATCATCGGCCGCAGCGTCATTGGTGGATGCGCCGTATTCAATGCGGGCGCCGAGTTCCAGGCCGGTCGGGATGAATTTGACGCTGGTTTCCAGCCCGCCGAACAGGGCGCCGGTATCGATATCCTCGCTCTGGTAGCCGAAGCGCGATGAGCTGGTCTCGACCGTGCCGTAAAGCTGCCGATAGCCCGCGAACGGGGAGATGGTGAGAATGCCGAGATTGGCCTTGCCTTGGATATAGCCGCCGATCGAGGAGAACCGGGTTTCGCTGGTGCCGGCGCCGTAAGACAGGCTCGCCGACGTGCTGCCGAGGCTGGAGAACCCGGTGATGCCGGCGCAGATATTGAACGGACCCTCACTGCAGATGCCCAGCCGTCCGTCGACACCCCAATAGGTGTTGGCGATCAGGTCGTCCATCGCGTCGTCATTCATGTGCAGCATCAGCGCCGCAGGGCCGCCCGAAATGTCGAGATAGAAGAGATCGGACAAATCCGCCGCGCGGACTTGCGTGGCCGCAGCGAAAGGGAGGGCGACAGAAAGAAGAGTGAGAAGTGGAAAACGGCTCAAAACGGGGCCTCGACAGGATGCTCGGAACCATTCTTGTCGTGCAGTCGCCGCGAAGGGTCAAGGAAGCGCCGCAACTTCCCGTTGCGGTGGTCAATAAAGGTTTAAGCTGAGGTGGGCTTCGTAAAGTCAAAAAAAAACAAGGCCGAAGGCCCTGTTTTTCAAGTATCGCGTGATCCGTTCCGTTGCCGGGGCTGCGCAGGGCGCGCCAAGATCGATCCTCCCAAGACTTTACCGCGAATAAAAGGCAAAGATTTAAGCTCCCTGCCTGTTTTATGGGCTCAACCTAGCCCAATGATTGGGCCTTGTCATCCCTTATTTTGCATTTTTGCGACAGTGAGAGAAGTTTTTACGTTTGACAAACAGGTTTATGCGTTCTGCAACGTTTCAAGCGGTTGACATCTTTCGAGCGTTCCCCAAGGCGGCCATCAAATCATCCTTTTATGGTCGCGCATCCCCGCTTTGATTCTCGTCCTCAACCCGTTAAAAGGGGCCGGAACAAACCTGAATTGCCCCATGATTCCCGCGTGAACGGGATGAGCCAGAAAGCAGATTCTTATGCGTCTTTCCCGTTATTTTCTGCCGATCCTGAAGGAGAATCCCAAGGAGGCGGAGATCGTCTCGCACCGGCTGATGCTGCGCGCCGGCATGGTGCGCCAGCATTCGCAGGGCATCTATTCCTGGCTGCCGCTCGGCAAGCGCGTGCTCGACAAGGTCAACCGCATCATCCGCGAGGAGCAGGACCGCTCCGGCGCCGTCGAGCTTTTGATGCCGACCATGCAGTCCGCCGATCTGTGGATCGAAAGCGGCCGCTACGAGGCCTATGGCAAGGAAATGCTGCGGATCACCGACCGGCAGGACCGGGCGATGCTGTTCGGCCCCACGAATGAGGAAATGATCACGGAGATCTTCCGCTCCTACATCAAGTCCTACAAGCATCTGCCGCTCAATCTCTATCACATCCAGTGGAAGTTCCGTGACGAGATCCGGCCGCGCTTCGGCACCATGCGTTCGCGCGAATTCATGATGAAGGACGCCTATTCCTTCGATCTGACGCTGGAAGGCGCCGAGCATTCCTACCGCAAGATGTTCGCCGCCTATCTCAGAACCTTCGACCGGCTTGGCCTGCGCGCGATTCCGATGCGCGCCGATACCGGCCCGATCGGCGGCAATCTGAGCCACGAATTCATCATTCTGGCAGAGACCGGCGAATCGGAAGTGTTCTGCCACCGCGATTTCGTCAATTTCGACATCCCGCCCGCCGATCTCGACTTCGACAACGTCGAGAGGCTGAAGGGCATTTTTGACCAGTGGACTTCGGTCTATGCGGCGACCGACGAGATGCATGACGAGGCGGCCTTCGGCGCGCTTGCGGAGGGCGAGCGCCTTTCCGCGCGCGGCATCGAGGTCGGCCACATCTTCTATTTCGGCACCAAATATTCCGAGCCCATGGGCGCGAAGGTGCAGGGGCCGGACGGCAAGGAACATCCCGTTCACATGGGCTCCTACGGCATCGGCCCGACCCGCCTTGTTCCCGCCATCATCGAAGCCTCCCATGACGAGAACGGCATCATCTGGCCGGATTCGGTGGCGCCGTTCAACGCGGTGATCATCAACATGAAGGCGGGTGACGCGGCCTGCGACGGGGTCTGTGAGAAGCTCTACGAAGCCCTGCAGAATGCCGGCCTGGACGTGCTTTACGACGATACCGACGAGCGCGCCGGGGGCAAGTTCGCGACCGCCGATCTGATCGGCGTTCCGAGCCAGGTCGTTGTCGGTCCGCGCGGCGTTGCCAATGGCGAGGTCGAGCTCAAGGACCGCAAGACCGGCGCCCGCGAAGCCATGACGGTGGAAGCGGCGATCGCAAAGCTCACCAACGGGCGCTGAGGAGTACGGATTGATGGCTGCGGCCTCAGAGACGGACGAAAGTTTGAAGGTAGCCAAGCCGTTTTCCGTGTTCGAACGCATGGTCGCCTGGCGCTATCTGCGCTCGCGCCGCAAGGAAGCGTTCATCTCGGTGATCGCAGGCTTCTCCTTCGTCGGCATCATGCTGGGCGTCGCCACGCTGATCATCGTGATGGCGGTGATGAACGGGTTCCGCAGCGAGCTTGTCAGCCGCATTCTCGGCATTAACGGCCATGTCGTGGTGCTGCCGGCGGGCGAGCCGTTCAAGGATTACGCCGCGCTGACCGAGAAGCTGGAAGGCGTGGAGGGCGTCCGTCTCGCCTTTCCGCTGGTCGAGGGCCAGGCGCTGGTTTCCGGCGCGCAAGGGGCCGGCAGCGGCGCGCTGGTGCGCGGTGTCAGGCCGGACGACATGCTGAAGCTGAAGGCCGTTTCCGACAACATCAAAGAGGGCGACATGGTCGGCTATGCCGCCGGCGAAAGCGTGCTGATCGGCTCGCGCATGGCGACCTCGCTCGGGCTTTTCGTCGGCGACAGGATCACGATGATCTCGCCGGAGGGTGATGTCACCCCCTTCGGCGTCAATCCGCGGGTGAAGGCCTATCCGATCTCCGGCATCTTCGAGATCGGCATGTCGGAATATGATGCCTCGATCATCTTCATGCCGCTTTCCGAGGCGCAGGCCTATTTCAACGCCGGCGACAAGGTGCAGAGCATCGAGGTGTTTCTCGATCATCCCGACGATGTCGACGCGGTGGTCCCGAGGATCCGGGAGGCGGCCGGCGAGGATATCGTGATTTCCGACTGGCGCCAGAACAACCGCACCTTCTTTTCCGCGCTGGAGGTGGAGCGCAACGTGATGTTCATGATCCTGACGCTGATCGTGATCGTCGCCGCCCTCAACATCATATCCGGCCTCATTATGCTGGTGAAGGACAAGGGTCAGGACATCGCGATCCTGAGGACCATGGGCGCGACGTCGGGGTCGATCATGCGGATTTTCTTCATGACCGGGGCCGCGATCGGCGTTGTCGGTACATTTGCCGGCGTCTTTCTGGGCGTTATCGTCTGCCTCAATATCGAGTCGATCCGGCAGTTCTTCTCCTGGATCACCGGCACGGTGCTTTTCGATCCGCAGCTCTATTTCCTGAGCACGCTGCCCGCCGAAATGAGCCTCGGCGAGACGCTGACGGTCGTTATCATGGCGCTGACGCTCTCCTTCATCGCCACCATCTTTCCCGCCTGGCGGGCCTCGAAGCTCGATCCGGTGCAGGCGCTGCGTTATGAATAGGAGCCTTTCTTGACCACTCCCGCACTTGAGTTGCGCGATATCGCGCGGGAATACGGGCAGGGCGATTCCGTCCTGCAGGTGCTCAAGGGCGCTCAGCTCTCGCTGATGCCCGGCGAGATGGTGGCGCTAGTCGCGCCTTCGGGCACCGGCAAGTCGACGCTGCTGCAGATCGCGGGCCTGCTTGAAAAGCCGACATCAGGGCAGGTCATGCTTGGCGGCCGCGAGGCGACCGCGCTTTCCGACGATGAGCGCACCACGCTGCGCCGCAACGATATCGGCTTCGTCTACCAGTTCCACCATCTGCTGCCCGAGTTTTCGGCGCGCGAGAATATCATGCTGCCGCAGCTGATCGCCGGCCTGCCTCCACAAGAGGCCGGAGTCCGCGCCGACGAGATGCTGGAATATCTCAGAATCGCCCACCGCGCCGAGCACCGCCCGGCCGAGCTTTCGGGCGGAGAGCAGCAGCGCGTGGCGATTGCCCGCGCGGTGGCCAATGCGCCCCGGCTTCTGCTGGCCGATGAGCCCACCGGCAATCTCGATCCGCAGACGGCATCCTATGTTTTCGAGGCGCTCGAGGCGCTTGTGCGGCAATCCGGTCTCTCGGCCCTGATCGCCACCCACAATCTCGATCTTGCGGCCCGCATGGATCGGCAGGTAACGCTCGACGACGGACAGGTCGTACCTCGGCTTGGTTGATCAGCTCCGGGTGAATATCCCTCCATGCTTGAAGCGCTTGCGCCCGTTGGTTCGCGGCACAATTCCTTTTGCAAACTTCATAAAATACTTGCAATATAGGAATATTATCCTATAAATAGGATTGCAACCTAAGATGGTTGTCGGTAGCGTGTGGCTTTCACAAGCTTTAGCGCAAATAAAACCTGTCGAATTCTGAATATAAAGAAAATTTACGCTTCATGACATGTGAATTGTACATTTTGGCGATGCTGGCGTATATCTTAATATTTATGGGTTTCTTTTTTACGAGTAGTCTATGCATTTAAAATAGATTTACATGTTATACATGTAAATTTTTGTTGAAACAGAAATGTTTACTGATCGTAATCTATAGCTATAATTGTAAATTGTCTGGGTGCTCGGAGAGGTTGGAAGCGTTAGCAGACAGGAGAGGTTGGCTATGGGCCGCAATGAAGTCGAAAACCAAGATCACAAGATCAACAGATCCGAAGAAGAGAGGGCGGCCTGGAATCGCTATATGCGAAATTTCCGCCGCAGCTTTCGGGAGCGCGGATTGACAAGTCTGTCGACCGTCATCACCACGGAACATTCTGAATTTATTGATCGTTTTGGCCGTGAAAACGAATGCCAGTCCAAGCGGGAAGCGCTGATGATGATCATCGAGGACGTAAAGGCCCGCTATGACCACGAAAGGGGCGTATGACATCGAAGGCCGGTTCCGGCCTTCATTTTCCTCTTGAGAACCAGGGAAAGTCGCAGATACGACCTCAGGTAGTGTTTTTGCCGATTTCCTCCGGCTTCGTCTGCCGTGATCTGACGCCGCGTCTGTCCGCTGCGTCTGGGCCTGGCGCGATACCGGCTTGCATCATTCGCCTCCATCGCATAAGAGGCTTCGCAAAGCCATTCCGCCCCTCACCGGGCGCGATCGCGGGGTCCGCGGCCGGGAAATGGCGTTGCGCGTGTGGCGGAATTGGTAGACGCAGCAGGTTTAGGTCCTGCCGCCGCAAGGTGTGGGGGTTCGAGTCCCTCCACGCGCACCAGAAACTAGCCTTTGCGGCTTTTCTAAATATTTGAAAACTAATGTAGCGTGACTGTAGCGTGACGCGCGGTTTTGCAATTTTGACAACTGGTTTTGCAGCAACCGATTTTGCGTGCAGAAACTTTTTCGCATTCCGGGCGCAGTTTTTTGCAGACTGAACTTGATTGTTTTTTCTGCCAAGAACTTAACTTAACGAGGGCGGGACATCCCTTTTGGAAGAACCTATCGATCGTTATCTTTCCAAAGGATATGGAAAGATTTTTGGTTCTTGATGCGTAAAGTGTCACCTATCTCAATTTTATGAGATTTTCGGCGAACATTGCCTGTTGGTGTGAGTACTTCCAAATCAGGATTGATGAACATTGCCCTTTTGATATCCTCAGAGTGAGCGGGCGTGAGATTGTAGGCACTCTGATAAAATTGTCCCATCTCCATTGCATCTCCATAGACCTCCACTAGTCGTGGTATGTCATCAGCGAGCTCGTTGGTGGCACGTTTCCGATCGGGTCCTTCGAAGAAGTATAAGCTATTCTCCCGATCAGGATCGAAGGCGAACATATTCAAGACAAGTCCCGAACGGCCAAAGTGGGCTTGATGGCTGGCATTCGCGTGTAGGATGTCATTATAGACCTGTCGTGCTCTTGGAACATTTGAAAAATGGATGAGCCAATAGCGCCAGCCGTCAGGATTGTTTAGAGAGAACGTGCTGACAAACGGCGCGCAGCCTTGAAATGCATCAAATACGATCTTTTCAGCCGTACCCAGCCATTCATTTTTGCTCAAAAGGCCGTCTAACGGGGCGAGGTCCGCAGCCTTAATATTCAGATGCTGCAAACGTGCTTCGAGGGCAATCGGGTTACTTCTATGAAGAAATGCAAGCAGCGATTTAATCATGAATGTTAGAAAAATCTCACCGGTGGGGTGAAACGTTTTCATGATATCGTGGAGGGTTGGCATGCCAACCATTGCGTCGCCGCACTGATCAAGATTGAAAAGTACGTTTTTTATCCGCTCGTTTGTCAGTTCCGCCTTAATTTCTGGGTAGGCTTCTTCGAAACGCTTATTCAGATATCGAACTCGGATAACAAGGTGTGGTGCGCCCTCTTTTGCAGCGGCCAGTACCGGAGACATGTTTTCTTGCAGTAGGCTCACCGTGCCTGTGTCTGCATCATTCAGAATCAGAAGACAGGCAAATTCAAGAGGCGCCATGCCCTGTTCAGAACGCTGTATATTTATCTCATTGGAGAGCTGAACTAGTGTCTCAACGAAAACGATCGGTGAACCTGGTTCGCCATTCTTATACCTGCCGCCACCGGCAAACCCATCAACGATTGCCAGTTTGAAGCGGTATTGTTGAGGTATTCGACATCTGACTTTTAGATATTGTTCAAAATACTCCTTGAGGACTTTGAGCTTTCGCGATGTGTGCTCTTTGAGTTCGGCTCCATTTTCCCAATCATACTCAACCTTTGACAAACTGCCTCCCGATAGATCATTGGTTCAGTCGCTCTAAAATGGGGGCTGGGACGATGTGAACCGCACCGGGTTTGCCGGAGGCTCCTACTCTTGAGTAAGATGGAGCATCAT
>NZ_JBAKFQ010000019.1:0-83763 GCF_053484255.1 Martelella sp. FLE1502 | reverse complement strand
TTCCTAATCTCAATGATCGCTCATATGCGATAGCCCTGCCTCAAGGGGGGAGATTATTGGTGAGCACCTTCAGCTCGATGTTTTGAGCTTTCGAGCCTTTTCCGGTTTGATTTTTCCCTGAAAACATGGTGTCCATCCCTGCAGACCTGAAAGGTGGATTTGCCATGGACAGCATCACAATCGCACTCGCCCAGCTCAACCCGACCGTTGGCGATATCGCCGGCAATCTGGAGAAGTTGAGGGCGGCGCGCAGGGCGGCGGCCGAGAAGGGCGCAGACCTGCTGGTGTCGACCGAGCTGTTCATTTCCGGCTATCAGCCTGAAGACCTGGTGATGAAGCCTGCCTTCCTCGCTGCCTGCCTGAAGGCGGTGGAGGCGCTGGCTGCTGATACCGCCGATGGCGGTCCCGGCGTCATCGTCGGCTTTCCGCGACAGGGCGAGGCGGGGCGGCACAATTCCGTGGCTGTGCTCGACGGCGGCGAAATCATCGCGATCCGCGACAAGGTGGACCTGCCGAACTATGGCGAGTTCGACGAGAAGCGGGTCTTCGTGCCGGGCGAGATGCCTGGTCCGGTGAATTTTCGCGGGGTCAGGATCGGTATCCCGATCTGCGAGGATATCTGGGGCGACCTCGGCGTCTGCGAGACGCTCGCCGAATCGGGCGCGGAGCTGCTGCTGTCGCCCAATGGCTCTCCCTATTATCGCGGCAAGGTCGATGTCCGCCATCAGGTGGTGCTGCGCCAGGTGATCGAGACCGGCCTGCCGCTGGTCTATCTCAACACGCTCGGCGGGCAGGACGAACTGGTCTATGACGGCGGCAGTTTCGGCTTCAACGCCGATCGCGCGCTCGCCTTCCAGATGCCGCAATTTGCCGAAGAGATCGCTTTCTCCAAATGGCGGCGCGGCGCGGATGGCTGGGTTATCGAAACCGGCGAGATGGCGGCGTTGCCCGTGGGCGAGGCATCGGATTATCACGCCTGCGTGCTGGGCTTTGCCGATTACGTCAACAAGAACGGCTTCAAGAGCGTGGTGCTCGGCCTTTCCGGCGGCATCGACTCGGCGCTGTGCGCGGCAATCGCCGTCGATGCACTGGGCGCGGAGCGGGTGCATTGCGTCATGCTGCCCTATCGCTACACCTCGGAGGATTCGCTGAAGGACGCCGCCGATTGCGCGAAAGCGCTCGGCTGCCGGTACGATATCGTGCCGATCGAGGAGCCTGTCACCGGCTTCCTATCGGCGCTTGCCGATATGTTCGAGGGCACGGAAGAAGGGATCACCGAGGAGAACCTGCAAAGCCGCACCCGCGGCACCATCCTGATGGCGATCTCCAACAAGTTCGGCGCGATGGTGGTGACCACCGGCAACAAGTCGGAAATGTCGGTCGGCTACGCGACGCTTTACGGCGACATGAATGGCGGCTTCAACCCGATCAAGGATCTCTACAAGATGCAGGTCTATGGCGTCTCTGCCTGGCGCAACGGCGCGCGGCCGGAGGGCATGCTGGGGCCGGAGCGCGGTGTTATCCCGCAGAACATCATTGACAAGAAGCCGTCCGCGGAGCTGCGCCCCAACCAGACCGACCAGGATTCGCTGCCGCCCTATCCGGCGCTGGACGATATTCTGGAATGCCTGGTGGAAAAGGAAATGTCGGTCGAGGCGATCGTGGCGCGCGGCCATGATGTGGAGACCGTGCACCGCATCGAGCACTTGCTCTATATCGCGGAATACAAGCGCCGCCAGTCCGCGCCGGGCGTGAAGATCACCAAGAAAAATTTCGGCCGCGACCGGCGCTATCCGATCACCAACCGTTTCCGCGACCGCTGAGGCACGCGTGACATCGGCGCTCGGAATGCTATGGTCCGGGCGGTTCGTGGAGGAGATGTCCGGTGCGCAGTTCGGTTGAAATCTATTATATCGCAAGCCGGCAGGCGCGGGTCGTGTTCCAGTCCGACGCGCTGATCGAGGCGCCGAATTGGTCGCCGGACGGCGGCCATCTGATGGTCAACAGCGATGGCATCATGTACCGCCTGCCGCTTGGCGGAAAGCCGGCGCTTGAGCGCATCGACACCGGGTTCGCCGTCCAGTGCAACAATGATCACGGCATCTCGCCCGATGGCGCGACCATCGCGATCTCCGACAAATGCGAATTCGGCAAGTCCGCGATCTACACGGTTGCGGCCGCAGGCGGCACGCCGAAACTGGTGACCGAAAACCTGCCATCCTACTGGCACGGTTGGTCGCCGGACGGCGCGCGTTTTGCCTATTGCGGCATCCGCGACGATGTCTTCGATATCTATACGATCGCGGCTGAAGGCGGGGAGGAGCTGCGGCTTACCCATGGCGAGGGCCGCAATGACGGACCGGACTATTCCTTCGACGGCGAATGGATCTATTTCAATTCCTCGCGCACCGGGCTGATGCAGATCTGGCGCATGCATCCCGATGGCACGGGCCTTGAGCAGGTCACCGGCGATGACTACGGGAACTGGTTTGCCCATCCATGCCCGACCAATGACCGCGTGATCCTGATCTCCTACGATCCGGACGTCTTCGACCACCCGCGCGACTGTCAGGTGCGGGTGCGAATGATGGACATGGATGGCGGCAATCTGGAGACATTGTTCGAGCTTTTCGGCGGGCAGGGCACGATGAATTCGCCGAACTGGTCGCCCAAGGGCGATGCCTTCGCCTTCGTGCGCTATCAAGCTGTCTGAAGCCTCTCAACCCCCGCCCAAAAACGGCATGTCATCAAGTTGAAATACGACTCTGCTTTTAACTCCTGTGACGGCAACACACGCAGGGCGGGTCGAAGGCATGGAACCCAGGCAATTCAGAACACTGTTCATTTCTGATGTTCATCTCGGCTCCAAAGCCGCGAAGGCGGATTTCCTGCTCGATTTCATGCGCCACCATGAAGCCGATACCATCGTGCTCGTCGGCGATATCATCGACGGCTGGCGGCTGAAGCGGAACTGGTATTGGCCGCAGGTCTTCAACGATGTCATCCAGAAGATGCTGCGCAAGGCCCGCAAGGGCGCGCGCATCATCTATATTCCCGGCAATCACGACGAGTTCCTGCGGAACTTCCCCGGCACCCATTTCGGCGGCGTCGAAGTTGCGGAGCGGATGATCTTCGAGGCCGGCGACGGCAAGAAATACCTTGTCATCCACGGCGACGAATTCGATGTGGTCGTGCGCCATGCCCGCGTCGTCGCCTATCTCGGCGACTGGGCCTATGATGCGGCGATTGCCATCAACCAGGTTCTCGCCTTCTTCCGCCGCAAGCTGGGGTTGCCCTACTGGTCGTTTTCGGCCTGGGCCAAGCTGCAGGTCAAGCATGCGGTCAACTTCATCGGCGAGTTCCAGCGCGTCGTGGTTGAAGAGGCGCGCCGCAACGAGGTCGACGGCGTCATCTGCGGCCATATCCATCACGCCGTGATCGAGGATATGGACGGGCTGCGCTACATCAATACCGGTGACTGGGTGGAAAGCTGCACGGCGGTGGCCGAGCATTTCGACGGCACATTTGAACTGATCTCCTGGCAGAAGATCGAAACGGCGGAGGCTCCCGTCGCTGCCGAACCGGTCGAGGCCGATCCGGTGCCCTTGCTTCTGGCCGCCCGCGACAGGAATCACGCGGCGTAAGCTTCAGCAAACGCTTCTCCTCGCCATTGAAAAGACTTGCAATCTCCGACAGGCCGTGAAAAGCCTAGCAAATGTTATTTGCAGGGTTGCGCCATGGCCCGCGCGCCGGCTTTGAAGGTCGCGCGGCGCGTTGTCCGGTCGGCCGGATCGCGGCGTCCACCCGTTCCAAGAGCGCACGAAACTGGATAATGGCTTTTGCAGAAAGCGGATAATTCCACAGCCTCTCTCACCTTCAAAAGCGACGAAAAGCCGTCGGCGCTTGTGTTTGAAGGCGATTGGACCGTTCACAACGCCGCAGCGCTCTACGGCGAACTCGACGGCCTTGGCGGCAAGCTGAAAGGCGCCGGCGGCGGATCCGTGACATTCGATCTCTCCGGCGTCGGGGTTATCGACACCGCGGGCGCCTGGCTGATTCGCGAGGCCGAGGCCAAATGCGGCGACGCCGGTCTCGACGTCGAGATGCACGGCATGACGGACCGGCTCGGCGAACTGCTTGAGGCCATTCCCGAGGAACTGCCGGAGCCGGAAAAAGCGCCGGCCCGGCAACGATCGATCGTACAATACGTGCTGGAGCCGGTCGGCATTTCCGCGGTGGCGGCCGGTCGCGACATCTATGCCGGCGTCGGGTTCTTCGGCGCGCTTTTCGTCGGACTCGGCGAACTGTTTTCGAAACGCGGCGGCGTCAACATGGCCGCGATCACCGCCCAGATCGATAATATGGGCGTCCGCGCCGTGCCGATCATCGCGCTGATGTCGTTCCTGGTCGGCGCGATCATCGCCCAGCAGGGGGCGTTCCAGCTCAGCTATTTCGGCGCTGAGCTGTTCGTGGTCGATCTTGTCGGCATCCTGCAGCTGCGCGAGATCGGCGTGCTGTTGACCGCGATCATGATCGCCGGCCGCTCGGGCAGCGCGATCACCGCCGAAATCGGCGCCATGCGCATGCGCGAGGAAATCGATGCGCTCAGGGTCATGGGGTTCGATCCGATCGCGGTGCTGGTCTTTCCGCGCATGCTGGCGCTGCTCATCGCCTTGCCGCTGCTGACGATTCTGGCCAATTTTGCCGCGCTCGTCGGCGCCGCAGTGGTGGTCGATCTTTATGCCGGCATCACCTATGAGACCTTCTTGCAGCGGCTGCAGGAGGCGATCGACCTTCCCGACCTGATTTCCGGTCTGGCCAAGGCCCCCGTGATGGCCGTGATCATTTCGATCGTTGCCGCGCTGGAAGGCATGAAGGTGGGCGGAAGTGCGGAATCGCTTGGTCAGAAGGTCACGGCCTCCGTGGTGAAGTCGATCTTCGTCGTCATTCTCGCCGATGGCATCTTCGCGATCTTCTACGCCGCGATCGATTACTGAGGAGCCGAGGTGGATATCGAACAGCAACCGCAGGACGACAGGGACACGGTGCTCAGTGTGCGCGACCTCACTGTGGGGTTTGGCGGGCCGACGGTTCTCGAAAACCTCGACCTCGATGTCTATCGCGGCGAAATCCTCGGTTTTGTCGGCGGATCGGGCACGGGCAAATCCGTGCTGATGCGCACCGTGTTGCGGTTGAACCAGCGGCAGGCGGGAACGATCAATATTTTCGGCAAGGATTTCGACCATCTGAGCTACGAGGAGCGGCTGGCGATCGATATGCGCATCGGCGTGCTGTTCCAGCACGGTGCGCTGTTTTCGGGCCTGACCGTGCTTGAGAATGTGCAGGTGCCGATGCGCGAATATCTCGACCTGCCGAAAAAGCTGATGGACGACCTGGCGCGGCTGAAGATCGAGATGGTGGGCCTGCGGCCTGAGGCGGCCGACCGCTTCCCGTCGGAACTGTCGGGCGGGATGATCAAGCGCGCCGCCCTTGCCCGCGCGCTGGCGCTCGACCCGGACCTCGTCTTTCTGGACGAGCCGACATCGGGCCTCGATCCGATCGGCGCGGCGGAGTTCGACGAGCTGATCGCCCGGTTGCGTGACACTTTGGGCCTGACGGTCTATATGGTGACCCATGACCTCGACAGCCTGCACGCCGTTTGCGACAGGATCGCGGTGCTGGGCAAGAAGAGAGTTCTTGTCGAGGGAACGCTGGAGAAGCTCCTCGATTTTGACGATCCCTGGGTACAGAGCTATTTCAGGGGTAAACGATCCCGCGCCATTTTCGGCGCCGGCCAGAATAGCCAATAGCGCGGACGGGCAGTTATGGAAACCAAAGCAAATTATACCGTTGTCGGCTTCTTCGTCCTGCTGGTGCTGGCCGCCGGGGCCGGGTTTATCTTCTGGATGCAGGAATACGGCCGCCAAGGCCCCGTCGCCGACCTTATCGTGCGCATTCCCGGCTCCGCAAACGGACTCAGCGTCGGTTCCGCGGTGCGCTTCAACGGCATCCAGGTGGGCTCGATCAAGTCGCTTGAGATCGATCCCGCCGACTCCCGCTACACCATGGCGCGGACCCAGGTGAAGGCGACCACGCCGGTTTACAAAAGCACCAATGCGAAGCTGGAGCTTCAGGGCCTGACCGGTACCGGCTATATCGAACTGTCGGCCAATGGCGAGCAAGGGGACAATATCCTGCAGGAATCGCTGCGCACGGACGAGCCGGCGGAGCTGACGGCCGACAAATCCGGCCTCTCCAACCTGCTGACCACCGCCGACCGGATCATGAAGCGTCTCGACGACACCGTTGGCCAGGTGCAGACGCTGGTGGATGATGTCAGCACGCCGCTGACCCAGACGGTCAAGAACATCGATACATTCACCGGCGCGCTTGCCGACAATTCCGACCAGATCGGCGAGTTCCTCGAATCCATTGGCAGGATGTCCGATACGGTCGACGGGCTCGCCGGACGCCTCGACAAGACGGTGGCCTCGCTTGACGTGCTGATCAAGGCGGTCAATCCGGAGGAGGTCGGCAAGATCGTCAACAACGCTGAGACGATCACGACCAACGTTGCCGTCGCCTCGAAGAACCTGGATGAGGTCATTACGCAGTTCGGCGACGCAATCGAAAGCTACGCCACGTTCGGGAAAACGGCGCAGGATGTGTTCAAGCAGGTCGATGCGATCGTCACAACGATTGACCCTGAAAAGGTCGGCAGCTCGATCGATGATTTCTCGGTTGTCATGGCGGATGCCAAGTCCGCGGTCGCTTCCGTCAAGGATGTTGCCGCTTCGATCGATGCCAAGACCCAGAGCATCGATACCGCGATAGAGAACGTCTCCAACATGTCGATCAAGCTCAATCAGGCGTCCACGCGGGTGAACGAAATCCTGGTGAAGGTCGACGACCTGCTCGGCTCCGACAATGTCGAATCACTGTCCGACCAGGCGCGCGATACGCTGGTCGCGGTGAAGCAGGCGGCCGAGACGCTGAACGCCCGGATCGGGCCGATCGCGGCAAATATCGAGAATTTTTCCGGCTCCGGTCTCCGGGATGTGCGCGGTCTCGTCAGCGATACCCGCCGCACAGTCGACAATCTGAACCGCACGATCGAATCGATCAGCAACGACCCACAGCAATTCATCTTCGGGTCCGACAGCGTGAAGACCTATGACGGGCGCAAGCGTTACTAAGCGCCCGGCGAACGGTGCGGGCGGATGCGGGCTATGGTTGCAATCCGGCAAGCCACTGAAAAAACAAACATGTCAGGTCTTTGCAATCGCCAGCGTATGCCTTAATTCTGACAGATACCAATTCGGCAAGCCCGGGGAAGTTTGGATAGATGCTTTTTGCCGCGATCGATAAAACCGGAGTGAGACCGCTTCTCGCGCTCGGTCTGCTGGCGGCAGGGCTGAGCGGCTGCGCGTTGCGCCCGGCGCCCGACACCTTCGATCTGTCCGCACAGCCCGTGGTGACCTTAGAGAGCCAGAAGGCGCTGCGCTCCCAGCTTCTGGTGCCGACGCCGTCCGCAATCCAGGTGCTCAACAATCGCGGCATCGTCGTGCGGCTCGGCGGCGCAGAACTGCGTTACCTTGCAGGCGCCCAGTGGAGCGACCAGCTTCCCGTGGTGATCCAGGCGCAGCTTGTGGCCGGCCTTGAGAACACCGGCCTGTTTTCCGGCGTCGGCATGCCGGGGCAGGGGCTCGCGATCGACTATCAGGTCGTGGTCGAGGTGCGCGAATTCGCGATCAACGCCGCGGGGCCGGGCTCCGCCAATGTCGAGCTCTCGGTCAAGCTGCTGGATGATAGAACCGGCGTGGTGCGGGCGCAGAGGCTGTTTAAGGCAAGCGTCCCCGTCAGCGCCGCCGCCTCCAGCAACGTCCTCGTCGCCGCGCTTGACGACGCCTTCTCCCAAGTACAGTCCGAAATCGTAAGCTGGATCGCCCTAGCGCTTTGAGCGGGTGCGATACTGTGGTTAGGTTATCTGGCAGGCGTGGTTAAATCCACTTGCCGCCGGGTTTTGAATGAGGCGTTTGCAGCCATCAATCTCTCCCCTTGAGGGAGAGATGCCCCGACAGGGGCAGAGAGGGGTGAACCCTCTCGATAGGTTCGGAGTTCGCGGTTTTTAGGGCTTACGCCCTTTACCCCTCTCTGTCGCTTTCGCGACATCTCCCCCTCAAGGGGGGGAGATTGTGGCTGGGAGGTCTGGCGGAATGCCGACAGACTGGGGGGCGGCTGAACTTTTTAAAAAAACGCACCGCGCGCTCAGATCGCGTCGGTCCACTCCAGCAGGGCGGTGGCGACGGCGGGGAGGTCGTCCATGCGGTGGATCACCGTTTCGGCGCCGGCTTCGGTCAGCTTGTCGGCGTGGGTGGGCGTGGTGTGCGAGGCGCCGGTGAAGCCGACGACGCGCATGCCGGCGGCCTTGGCGGCGGTGACGCCGTGGACCGAATCCTCGATCACCAGCGTGTTCTTCGGATTCGCGCCCATTTTCTCCGCGCCATGGAGGAAGACGTCGGGCTTCGGCTTCACCCGGTCGGGGCCCAGGGTTTCGGCGGAAAAGATATTGGGCTCGAAGATATCGAGCTGCCCGGTCTTCTTCAGCATCATGCGGACGCGTTCCGGCGTCGAGTTGGAGCAGATGCAACGCGGCTCGGAAAGCTGGGCGACGGCCTCGCGCACGCCGGGGATTGGCTGAAGCTCCCGCTTGATCCGCTCATCGAGCTTGGCGGTTGCGAGGTCAAGAAGGGCGGCGGACAGCGGAATATTGGCTTCGCTTTCCACCGCCAGCAGAATGTTGCGCCAGGTCATGCCGGAAAAGCGCTCGCCGATCTCGCCGGCGGTGATCGGGTAACCGGCATCGCTCAGAAGCCGCGCTTCGACTTCGGCTGCAAGAATTTCGGAATCGACCAGAACGCCGTCGCAGTCGAAGATGATGAGGTCGTAACGGGCCATTTGGGAATCCTGTAAAAAAGAGCGGGCGCGCCGCACATAAACCTGTTCGCGCGGGAGATCAAATCACCCTTCGTTGCGGGCCTCGATAAAACGCGTCACAAGTGTCTGAAGCGTGGCGGAAAGGAGCGGCATGCCGCCGCTGCGCCAGCCGAGCGCGTTGAGCCGCGTCGTGGTCATGGCGCTGACCGCGGTCTGATCGGCGCGCGGCGGCAGGGGATGGGATGATTGCAGCGCCGCCTTCAGCGGCGCGAGGATGGTGTGGGTGTCCGTGACGATGTCCGACACATGAAATGCCTTGCCGGAAATCTTCGGGATCGGCGCGTCGAGCAACGTCAGGAGAGCGCCGGCGAGATCGCGACCATGAACCTCGCTGCCCGCGCGGGCGGCGATCTCCTCGCCGCTGGCATAGCGCTCGAACAGGCTCTCCCATTTGTTGGGCATCAGGTCGCCGTAAACCCCGGTGGCGCGCAGGCTCACTGGAATGAAGCCGGGGCGGGCGAGGGCGAAAAGCGCCTGCTCCACCTCCCGTTTCGCCTTGCCATATAGGCTTTGCGGCTGGGGCGGGGTCGTTTCCGGTAGAGGCATGCCGGCCGGATAGCCATCGAACACCGCGCGGCTCGACAGGAAGAAGGCGTGTTTGACGCCGGCGCGGCATGCCGCCTCGAAAAGCGCGATGCTGCCGTCGACATTGGTTCTGAGGAACCCTGCGGGATCGTCGCCTTCGCCGCCGCGATAGCGCCCGGGCGCGTGGGAGAAGGCGGCGTGGATGAAGACCTCGATGCCTGTGAAAAGGTCCTCGGAGACCGAACCGCCGAGTTCCAGCGGCATAAACCTCACTGGCGCGGCGAACAGGTCCGGCACCGGCGCGGACCTGCCTGCCACGGTCACGTCATGGCCGGCCGCAAGGCATTCTTCGACGATGTAGCGACCGACAAGGCCCGTCCCGCCGCTGACGAGAATGCGCTTCATGCCGGCTTTGTCGGATTTTCGAGCTTGGCGATATCGGGGATGCCGTCGTCGTCGAAATAGGCCCACCACAGGTCGATCAGCGGTTTCAGCTGTTCGGCGCGCGGGTGATCGTCTTCCCACGGCTTTTCATACTGGTAGTGCAGCACGCCGATATCGGACCAGTTCCACAGCTCCGGCATGTTGAACCAGACATATTGCAGCATGTTCATGAACACCGGCAGGCCGTGCCAGTCGGGGAAGAATTGCTGCAGGAAGGTCTGGTCGGTGCGCTTCCAGAACGCCTCGGGCTGGTCGAGGGCGGTCAGCATGGCGGCAAAGGTCTCGACGTCCGGCCGCGCCACGAACACGCCGGAATTCATCCGATGAAAATCGGCAAGGCTTTCGTAGACATTGGGGGCCGCGGAAAACTCCGGATAGAAGAACAGCTTGTCGATGTTTTTTAATACCAGCGCATCGGCATCGATGAAGATCGCCGCGTGATATTCGACAAGCTGCCAGAGCCGCAGCTTGCAGAAATTGTCGAGAGGGGTGTGGAAGCCGGGCTTGCGGCCCTTGGTGAACGGTGCCTCGCCATGGATGTTCTTGCGCGCATGACGCTCGTTGAATTCATCCGACAGCGGAAGATGGTCAACGCCGACCAGCCGGCAGCCGAGATCGGCGAGATGTTTGAGGCCTTCCTCCGGCGCGCCGCCGGTATGCAGCACGACAACATCGGCTGGCGTGCCGGTCAGGAAGATCGACCGCGCCAGCGCCAGCGCGCCCATGGCATAGTCGTTATTGGTAACCAGCGTGACGAAGGCGAACGGATATTTGGCGTCCACGCTGCGGTGGACGCCTTCATTTGCGGGGTCGCTCATGGCCTTACGAGACCGACTTCAGCGACTTGCCTTCCGGATCGCGGTTGATCTTGGTCGCGATGTCCTTGGTCCAGGCGGAGACGGCCGGAACGCGTTTACGATCAACGCGATAGGCGTATTTCTTCGCAATATCGACGATCTCGCCAAGCAGGCCTTCCTTGAGCGTGGTCGGGTTGAGGCCGAGTTCCAGGAACTTGTCGTTCTTCACGATCAGGTCGTTTTCCGGCGCTTCCTTGCGCGGGTTCGGCAGCCAGGCGATCTCGACGCCGGACATGTCGGAGATCATCTTGGCCAGATCGCGCACCCGGTGAGTCTCGGTCATCTGGTTGAAGATCTCGACGCGAGCGTTCTTCTCCGGCGGATTGTTGAGCGCGAGCTCGATGCAGCGCACCGAATCCTGAATGTGGATGAAGGCGCGGGTCTGGCCGCCGACGCCGTGGACAGTCAGCGGGTAACCGATCGCGGCCTGGATCAGGAAGCGGTTCAGCACCGTGCCGTAATCGCCGTCATAATCGAAGCGGTTGATGAGCTGCTCGTGGCGCTTGGTCTGCTCTGTGTGCGTGCCCCAGACGATGCCCTGATGCAGGTCGGTGATCCGAAGCCCGTCATTCTTGGCATAGAAGGCGAACAGAAGCTGATCCAGGCACTTGGTCATGTGGTAGATCGAGCCGGGATTCGACGGGTACAGGATCTCCTGCGAAACCTTGTCGCCGGAATTGGTGGTGATATCGACCGGCAGATAGCCTTCCGGGATCGCCGCACCAACAGTCGAATAGCCGTAGACGCCCATGGTACCGAGATGGACGACATGGGCATCGAGGTCGATCTCAACCAGCGCATTCAGGAGATTGTGGGTGGCGTTGACGTTGTTGTCGACCGTGTAGTTCTTGTGGCGGTCGGTCTTCATCGAATAGGGGGCCGCGCGCTGTTCGGCGAAATGAATGATCGCGTCCGGGCGCTCCTCGGCCAGCCACTGCTTGAGGATCTCGTAGTCCTTGGCAAGGTCGATGAGATGGAAATGGATGCGGCGGCCGGTCTCGGCATGCCAGATGCGGGTGCGCTCCTGGATCGAGTCCATCGGCGTCAGCGACTGGACGCCAAGCTCGGTGTCGATCCAGCGGCGCGACAGGTTGTCGACGATGTGAACTTCGTGGCCTGCATCCGACAAATGCAGCGAGGTCGGCCATCCGACAAACCCGTCTCCGCCCATAACAGCGATCTTCATTGCGCCTCTCCGTTTCATTTCAGCGATTCATCTTGTGCGTTAAACGCAATCAATATGACATAAATGCAATGGTTTTTTTACGCAATCTGCCGCGCGAGGTGAAACAATCCGCCTCCGCCCCGTGTTGCGAGGCGCCATGTTTAGACCTAGTTATGGCCAAAAATTGATGGATGAGGCGGATATGACCGAAACCGAGAATCACGGTCTCAGTGGCTGGCTGGAAAACGGAACGCATCACCTGCGTCAGCGGGTTTACTACGAGGACACGGATTTTTCCGGCGTCGTCTATCACGCGCGCTACCTGCATTTCCTCGAACGTGGGCGCACCGATCTGCTGCGCTGCCTCGGCGTGGAGCAGCGCGCGCTGCACACGATCGACGAGGAAGGTCTCGCCTTCGCGGTTCATCACATGGACCTGAAATTCGTGCGTCCGGCGCGGATGGATGATATCCTCGAGATCACGACCAAAACGGTGAAGGCGACGGGCGCGCGCATGGTGCTGGAACAGGCGATCCACGCCAATGGGCAATTGCTGACAACGGCGACCGTGACCGTGGTGGTGATCAACAGGGCAGGGCGCGCGCGCCGGATGCCCGACGATCTGGCCGCCACGTTGCTTGAAGGTCAGTCGAAGTAAAGTGGCGCAATAAGCCGAAAGCCCTTGGAAACTGGGCTTGCTAAAACATGAGTATTATGTGAAGGAATTCGCGCCGCCGCGGGAGACGTCTGGTGCGGTCAAAGCCTTACCTTCAGGGGCTGGCGATAAAATCGTAACCGGGCGTTAACCATGTTCGGGTATTCTGCGAAAAGCGGAATTTTAAGCCGAGTTGCCTAGCTTTCACCATGATTTTCAAGGACAGGAAGCAAAGATGCGAATCCACTTAAATTCCGAGTTGAACAAACCAGCGTCTCGCAGGCGGCTCTAACCATTTTGCCCGGCTTGCCGGGCCCATCTATTCAAGGACTTCGTCATATGGAACAGCTTGGGTTGGAAGCTACGCACGCCGATGTCGGCCTTCTGGCGCTCTTCTGGCAGGCGGGATTCGTCGTCAAGATCGTGATGCTGGGGCTGATCGCCGCGTCGGTATGGACCTGGGCGATCGTGATCGAGAAGATCATCGCCTACAACAAGGAACGCCGCGCCTATAACCAGTTCGAGGATGCGTTCTGGTCGGGCACCTCGCTCGAAAAGCTCTACAGCAACCTCTCCGATCGCAAGACCAGCGGCATGGCCGCCGTGTTCGTTTCGGCAATGCGCGAGTGGAAAAAATCCTTCGAGCGCGGCGCGCGTGCCCCCATGGGCCTGCAGATGCGGGTCGAAAAGGCGATGGACGTTGCCATCCAGCGCGAATCCGAAAAGCTGGAAGCCCGTCTCGGCTTTCTGGCAAGCGTCGGTTCCGCAGCGCCCTTCATCGGTCTGTTCGGTACCGTTGTCGGCATCATGACCTCGTTCCAGGCGATCGCCGGATCGAAATCGACCAACCTTGCCGTCGTCGCGCCTGGCATCGCCGAGGCGCTGCTGGCAACGGCCATCGGCCTTGTCGCGGCTATTCCGGCCGTTGTCGCCTACAACAAGTTCTCCGCCGATTCCGGCAAGCTTGAAGGCCGCATGGAAGGCTTTGCCGACGAGTTCTCATCCATCCTGTCGCGTCAGATCGACGAAAAGCTGCAGTCGCGTCCGGCTGCCGAATAGCGAGAGACGAGGGATAACGACATGGCAATGTCATTAGGAACAGGCGGGAAGGCCGGCGGCCGAGGCCGCAGGCGCGGGAAGCGCGCGCCCGTCAGCGAAATCAACGTCACGCCGCTCGTCGACGTCATGCTGGTGCTGTTGATCATCTTCATGGTCGCGGCCCCGATGATGACGGTCGGCGTGCCGATCGATCTGCCGGAAACCCAGGCGCAGGCGATGAACTCGGATACCCGGCCGATTACCATCTCGGTCAATCCGGAAGGGCAGATTTTCCTGCAGGAAACCGAAATCCCGATCGACGAGGTCGTTCCGAAGCTGGAGGCGATCGCCACCACCGGCTACAATGAGCGCATCTATGTGCGCGGCGACGCCAATGCCGATTACGGCACGGTCATGAAGGTGATGGCCCGCATTTCCGCCGCAGGCTTCAAGAATATCGGTCTTGTAACCCTGCAGGAACAGGATAGCTGATCTTAGCCCATGAAGCGCAGCCTTGCCATTTCATTCCTGTTGCACTGTCTGGTCCTCGGCTGGGCAGTGTTTGTGCTTGGCGCGCCTTCATCGCTTGAGGTGGCCGATGTCGAAGCGTTGCCGGTGACGCTGATACCGGTGGAAGACATTACCCAGGTGCAGGAAGGCGACAAGACGGCGGAGCTTGCCGATATTGCCGCTCCCGTGCCGACACGGCGGCCGCAGGAGGTCGCCGAGGCGCAGAATGTCGGCGAAAACGACATCGACCTCGAAACCGATACCAACGCGACGCCGGACGACATCGCGCAGGAACAGGCCGCGGTGCCGACGCCTGCCGCCGAGCCGACGCCGGAACCCGCGCCCGTCGAGGAACCGGCTTCCGAGCCGCCGCCGACGCCGCCGCAACCGGCCGAACGTCCCGAACCCGCGCCTGCGCCAGAGCCCACCCCCGCACCGGAGCCAACGCCTGCGCCGACCCCGGAGCCGACGCCTGCGCCTGAACCCGCGCCGGCCCCCGAGCCTACGCCGGAGCCGGAAGCCAGCGAGCCGGCCGCCGAGACGCCGCCGGAACCGGAACTGGCCTTCCCCGACCAGGCGCCGCTGCCGACCCGGCGACCGCCGGAGCCGGTGCTGCGCGAAACCCGCACCGCCGAGGCGCCGCGGACCGACAGCCAGACGACAGCGTCCACGACGGCTGAGGAGGACGTTTTCAATGTCGATGAGATCGCAGCGCTTCTCAACCGCACCGAGGCGACCGGAGGCGGCGCGCAGCGTTCCGAGGCGCCGGCGGCCGCAGGCGCGACCCGCACAACCGGCGGCTCGACGCTCAGCCAGAGCGAGCTTGACGCGCTGCGCGGGCAGATCCAGCGCAACTGGTCGATCCTCGCTGGCCTTGACGGCGCGGACGATGTGCGCATACGCATCCAGATGAAACTCGATCCCTCTGGCGCGATCGTGGGGGCGCCCGAGGTGACTGCCACCGGCGGCAGCGAGAGCGCGCGGCGGATTCTCGCCGGCGGCGCACGGCGCGCGGTGCTGAAGGCCTCGCCTTTCAGCGGGCTGCCGCGGGAAAAATATGATGCCTGGAGCGAGGTCATCGTGAACTTCGACCCGAGCCAGATGCTTTAACTCTTCATTCGGTGCCGCCTGAGGGCGATCCCCGGCGAACCGGAGCAATCAACGCTGAAAGGCCAGTCCTGTCATGCTTAAAAATTGTCTCGTCTTCCTTTCCGTCGCTTGGGCCGGCATCGCCGTCCTGTTCGTGACGCCCGCCAACGCTCTGGTCGAGATCGACATCTCCAGCGGCAATGTGCAGCCGCTGCCGATCGCGATCACCAATTTCATGTCGGACGATGGTCTCGGCGCGGATATTTCCGGCGTCATCGCCGCCGATCTGAAGCGTTCCGGTCTTTTCAAGCCGGTCGACAGCTCCGCCTTCATCGAGCAGATCAGCAATCCCGACCAGACCCCGCGTTTCGAGGACTGGCAGGTCATCAACGCCGAGGCGCTGGTGGTCGGCCGCGTCACCCG
This sequence comes from Martelella sp. FLE1502, assembly GCF_053484255.1. Classification (NCBI taxonomy): domain Bacteria; kingdom Pseudomonadati; phylum Pseudomonadota; class Alphaproteobacteria; order Hyphomicrobiales; family Aurantimonadaceae; genus Martelella; species Martelella sp. FLE1502. The sequence continues at coordinate 68,060 of NZ_JBAKFQ010000019.1, read as the reverse complement.
CGAGCCGGACGGCAGGCTGCGCTCCGAATTCCGGCTGTGGGATACCTATGCCGGCCAGCAGATCGTCGGCCAGCAGTTCTTCACCCAGCCCGACAATTGGCGGCGCGTCGCCCATATCATCGCCGATTCGATCTATCAGGCGCTGACCGGCGAGCAGGGCTATTTCGACAGCCGCATCGTTTTCGTCTCCGAAAGCGGGCCGAAGACCGACCGCAAGCGTCGCCTCGCGATCATGGATCAGGACGGCTTCAACGTCCGCATGCTGACGGACGGGCAGTATATGGTTCTGACCCCCCGGTTCTCGCCGAACCGGCAGGAAGTGACCTATATGTCCTATGAAAACGACCAGCCGCGCGTCTATTTGCTTCAGCTAGAGACCGGGCAGCGCGAGGTGGTCGGCAACTTCCCCGGCATGACGTTTGCGCCGCGGTTCTCGCCGGACGGTCAGCGCATCATCATGAGCCTGCAGCAGGACGGCAATGCCAATATCTACACGATGGACCTGCGTACCCGCTCGACCACGCGGCTGACGAATACGGGCGCGATCGATACCTCGCCGTCCTATTCCCCGGACGGTAACCGGATCGTGTTCGAAAGCGACCGCGGCGGGCGTCAGCAGCTCTATGTAATGAACGCCGACGGCTCCAACCAGCAGCGGATTTCCTTCGGCGATGGCAGCTATTCGACGCCGGTCTGGTCGCCGCGCGGCGATCTGATCGCGTTCACCAAACAGTCCGGCGGCAAGTTCTCGATCGGGGTGATGAAGCCCGACGGCAGCGGCGAGCGCATTCTGACCACCGGCTTCCACAATGAGGGGCCGACCTGGTCGCCGAATGGCCGGGTGCTGATGTTCTTCCGCCAGAATGCCGGCGAGGGCGGCCCGCACCTTTATTCGATCGACCTGACGGGTTACAATGAACAGCGCATCCAGACGCCGGACTTCGCATCCGACCCGGCTTGGTCGCCGCTGCTGGAGTAGGGCGTGAGGGGCAAGGGCGCTCGCGCCGCAAACGCGGGCTTGCCTTTGACGTTTCCTTAACCATTTCCGTTGAGGGGACGTTAACAGTGATTTGCTAGCTCTTTGCGGCAAGGTCGGCGGTCTGCGTACCGTCCATAGTTTTGAGTTGTTTTTCCGCGTTATCGACCGGGCATCCGGTCCATGTTTTGAACGCTTCTTAAGGAGAGCGGTAATGAGCCGAGCCACGTTTGGGGTTGAAGGCAATGCGAACAAATTCAGGGTAAAGCCCGCCATGGTCGCGCTTTGCGCGGTTCTTGCGCTGGCCGGCTGCGCCAAGGACAACAAGAACAACCTGCCTGGCAACGGCATGGCCGGCGGCGCTGGCTCATCCTCGGGCATCGCCTCTCCGGGCAGCGTCCAGGACTTCGATCTGAATGTCGGCGACACGGTCTATTTCGAAACCGATTCGGCATCGATCACGCCGATCGCGGCCCAGACGCTCGACAAGCAGGCCCAGTGGCTGCAGCGCTACCAGAACTACGCGATCCGCATCGAAGGCCATGCCGACGAACGCGGCACCCGCGAATACAACCTCGCGCTCGGCGCCCGCCGCGCCACGGCCACCAAGAACTACCTTGTGTCGCGCGGCATCCCGGCCAATCGCCTGTCGACGATTTCCTACGGCAAGGAACGCCCGGTCGCCGTCTGCGACAACATTTCCTGCTGGTCGCAGAACCGCCGCACCGTCACCGTGCTGACGGGCGCGGGAAGCTGATCGATCCGAAAGCAGACTTGAAAAACCGGCCTCGCGCCGGTTTTTTTATGTCCGCCGTGCAAGAATGCGCGTTTTGATCTAAATATGGCCAGAAACACAGTGTGCGAAGGTTTGAGGCAAAAGGTTTGGGACATGCGATGATGAAAAAAGCGATGATTTGTCTTCTGGCCGGTTCGGCGATGCTGGGAGGAAGCGCCAATGCGGCTGTCTTTCCCGCATTCGGCAAGGCGGCCGGGCAGAACACGCAGGTGGTGCAGGTGCAGGCCACGGATCCGTCCCTCAGGATCCAGCAGCTTGAGGAGCAGGTGCGCAACCTGACGGGCCAGGTCGAGGATCTGGGCTTCCAGATGCTGCAGATGGAAGAGAAGATCCGCAAGATGCAGGAGGATATGGAGTTCCGTCTGCAGGATCTAGAAAGCGGCATGGCGACGCCGCCTTCGGGAGGCTCCGGCGATGCCGGCAGCCTTGGCAATGATGCGACGGCGACGATGGATGCGCCGCCGCCGAACCCGGAACCTTCGGCGACCGCCGACGTGCCGGCCGATCTGCCCGAAGCGGCCGAAGGCGGCGGCTCCGATGCCGATTTCTACAAGCTCGCTTACGATCTCATTCTCTCCGGCGATTACCAGCAGGCCGAGGAGGCTTTCGGCGAGTTCGTGTTGAGCTATCCCGACAGCCCGCTCATTCCCGATGCCAGCTTCTGGCTCGGGGAATCGATGCTGGCGCAGCAGAAATACAACGAAGCCGCCAAGACATTCCTGAATGCCTACAAGGCCTATGGCGATTCCGCCAAGGCGCCGGAAATGCTTCTGAAGCTCGGCCAGTCGCTCGCCGGAATGGACAACAAGGACGCCGCCTGCGCGACCTTCGCCGAAGTGCCAACGCGTTATCCCAACGCCGCCCAGGCCGTGCTGACCAAAGCCCAGGCCGAAATCAAGGCCAATGGATGCTGACCTCGGTGTCAGCCGGATCAGATGAGTTTTCCAGAGGGCAACCCGCCCTCAATGCCGCCCGCAGCTTCGTGAACCGGCTCAAGCCTGACCGTCATGTTCTGGTCGCGGTATCGGGCGGCAGCGATTCGCTCGGGCTGCTGGTCGCGCTTGTCGAAGCCGCCGACCAACTTTCCCGCCGCGACATCCGCATTTCGGCCGCGACGGTCGATCACGGCCTGCGCGCGCAATCGGCCGATGAAGCGGCAACGGTCGCGCGCTTCTGCGCCACACGCGCGATTTCACACGAAACGCTTCCCTGGCGCGGCGAAAAGCCGGCGACGGGGCTGATGGCCGCCGCCCGCGACGCCCGCTACCGCCTGCTCGCCGACCACGCCGCCCGGATCGGGGCGGACGTGATCGCCGTGGCCCACACGCTCGACGATCAGGTCGAAACGCTTGCAATGCGCAAGGCCCGCAGCCCGGTGCCGCCGGTATCCGGAATGGCGGCGGAAACGCTGGTGATGGGACATGTCTGGACGGTGCGTCCGTTCCTGTCCGTTTCCCGTCAGGCGATCCGGGACCTGCTGGTTACGCGCGGCGTTGCGTGGATCGATGACCCCTCCAATGACAATCCGCGTTATGAACGGGTGCGGGTGCGCCGGTCGCTTGGCGGCGCGGTCGCGGCGCCGGGCGCCGAGGCTGCCATGGCCGGGCATATGCGCGCCCGTCTCTCTGAAGCTGCGGCCAGCCTTTTCGGAGCCTGCGCGCGCATTCATGACGCTACGGTGGCCGAGGTCGATGCGGAGCCTCTCTTGCGCAATCGGGAGGCCGCCCGCTACCTGCTGAATGTGTTGACGGCAATTATCGGCGGCGAGACCCACGGGCCGGGGAAGGCCGCCCTTGCCGATATTGTGGCGATGGCCGAAGCGCCGCATGGCGCGCGCATGACGGCCGGGCGTTGCCTGTTTGAACGCAACAGGGAAAGCCTGTTCATCCTGCGCGAACGGCGCGGTCTTGAGCGCATCGAGGTTCGCCCGCACACCACGTGCATCTGGGATGGCCGGTGGCGGATCGAAAACCGTTCGGACGCGAGCGTTGAAATCGAGCTCGCCGGCGGCGAACCGATCAAGGCCTTCGCCGCGCTTCCGCCACGCCTTTCAAAGCTGGCGCATTCGACCATGCCGTCGGCAGGGCAGGGCGCATTGCCGCAAGGGGGCGCAGTGAGCCGAATCCTGTCGCCCTACCGGCACTATCTACCCGGTTTCGACCTTGCGCTGGCCAACCGGATGGCGGAGGCCTTCGGGGTTTCGCCTTTCCGCGCGCCGGGCTATTTCGTCGCGGAAGATTAAACTTGGGATGCGCTTGTCTTGGCAAGACATGGCGTCGACCCTATGTTAGGCGTAACTCAGCGGCACCAACGTGCCGATCATATGATTTCGGGGATTTTGATGAACCCAAACTTACGCAATATTGCGCTGTGGGCCATAATCGCGTTGCTGCTGGTCGCGCTGTTCAGCATGTTCCAGTCGACGCCGTCGCATAATGGCGCGACGCAGGTGGCCTATTCGCAGTTCGTCAGCGATGTCGATTCCGGCAAGGTCAAGGATGTGACCATTACCGGCAACACCATCACCGGCACTTACTCCGGCGGCGGCGGCAAGACATTCCACACCTATGCCCCGGTTATCGACGATTCCCTGCTCACCAAGCTTGAAAACGCCAATGTGAATGTGGATGCCAAGCCGGTGAATGACGGCTCCGGCGGCATTCTGAGCTATGTCGGCACGCTTCTGCCGATGCTGTTGATCCTCGGCGTCTGGCTGTTCTTCATGCGCCAGATGCAGGGCGGCTCGCGCGGGGCCATGGGTTTCGGCAAGTCCAAGGCCAAGCTTCTGACCGAGGCCAATGGCCGCGTTACCTTTGACGATGTCGCCGGCGTGGACGAAGCCAAGCAGGATCTTGAGGAAATCGTCGAATTCCTGCGCGACCCGCAAAAGTTCCAGCGCCTCGGCGGCCGGATTCCGCGCGGCGTGCTGCTGGTCGGCCCGCCCGGTACCGGTAAGACGCTGCTGGCGCGCTCGGTCGCCGGTGAGGCCAATGTGCCGTTCTTTACTATTTCGGGTTCCGACTTCGTGGAAATGTTCGTCGGCGTCGGCGCATCGCGTGTCCGCGATATGTTCGAGCAAGCCAAGAAGAACGCGCCCTGCATCATCTTCATCGATGAAATCGATGCGGTCGGCCGTCATCGCGGCGCCGGTCTTGGCGGCGGCAATGACGAGCGTGAGCAGACGCTGAACCAGTTGCTGGTCGAGATGGACGGTTTCGAGGCCAATGAGGGCGTGATTCTCATCGCCGCCACCAACCGCCCCGACGTTCTGGACCCCGCGCTTCTGCGTCCCGGCCGTTTCGACCGTCAGGTCGTGGTGCCGAACCCGGATATTGTCGGACGCGAACGCATTCTGAAGGTGCATGCCCGCAACACCCCGCTGGCCCCGAATGTCGACCTCAAGGTCGTCGCCCGCGGCACGCCCGGCTTCTCCGGCGCGGACCTGATGAACCTCGTCAACGAGGCGGCGCTGATGGCCGCAAGGCGCAACAAGCGTCTGGTGACCATGGCCGAATTCGAGGACGCCAAGGACAAGATCATGATGGGCGCCGAGCGGCGTTCCACCGCGATGACCGAGGCGGAAAAGAAGCTGACCGCCTATCACGAAGCCGGTCACGCGATCGTGGCGCTCAAGGTGCCGGTCGCCGACCCCGTCCACAAGGCGACGATCATTCCGCGCGGCCGCGCGCTCGGCATGGTGATGCAGTTGCCCGAGGGCGACCGCTATTCGATGAGCTACAAGTGGATGATCTCCCGCCTCGCCATCATGATGGGCGGCCGCGTTGCCGAGGAAATCACCTTCGGCAAGGAGAACATCACCTCCGGTGCATCCTCCGATATCGAGCAGGCCACCAAGCTTGCCCGCGCGATGGTGACGCAATGGGGCTTCTCGGACGAACTCGGTCACGTTTCCTATGGCGAGAACCAGCAGGAGGTCTTCCTCGGCCATTCGGTCTCGCAGTCGAAAAATGTGTCCGAATCGACCGCCCAGAAGATCGACAGCGAAGTCCGCCGCCTGATCGACGAGGCCTATGCCGAGGCGACCCGTATCCTGACCGAAAATCGCGAGGGTTTCGTGCAGCTCGCCGAGGGCCTGCTCGAATACGAGACGCTCTCCGGCGACGAGATCAAGGCGATCCTGAAGGGCGAGAAGCCCGCCCGCGATCTCGGCGACGATACCCCGCCTTCGCGCGGTTCCGCGGTGCCCTCCATGGGGCCCAAGAAGGACGCGCCCGCGCCGGCTGACGGCAAGGGCGACGGGTTCGAACCGCAGACCAACTGATCATCTAACCGCCGGCCCCAAAGCCGGCGGTTTTTTTGTTGGCGTTTGCAAGGGCGGGCCGGGACGGCGTTTGCGGGGCAACTGGTCAATCGCGCCTCGGTAACGCCATGTTAGAGGTGTTGACGTTATTTTAAGTGCCCTGAGGGCGATAATCTGCGAAGACACTCTCGTTTGTATTTTAGTTTTGGAGCGACGCGGCACGCGCGGCGCTGAAGAGGATTGCCATGACACGTAAATATTTCGGTACCGACGGTATTCGCGGACAGTCGAATGTTTTTCCAATGACGCCGGATCTGGCGATGCGCGTGGGCATCGCCGTCGGCACGATCTTCCGGCGCGGCGATCACACCCATCGCGTGGTGATCGGCAAGGATACGCGGCTTTCCGGCTATATGCTGGAAAATGCGCTGGTGGCGGGCTTCACCGCGGCCGGCCTCGATGTCTACCTGCTCGGCCCGATCCCGACGCCGGCCGTCGCCATGCTGACGCGCTCTCTGCGCGCCGATGTCGGCGTGATGATTTCGGCCTCGCACAACCCCTTCGCCGATAACGGCATCAAGCTGTTCGGACCCGATGGCTACAAGATGTCCGACGAGATCGAGGCGCGGATCGAGGCGCTGATCGACCGCGACAATTTCCATGCTCAGCTCGCTCGTTCGAGCGAGATCGGCCGCGCGAGCCGCGTCGAGGGCGATATCTATCGCTATATCGAGTTCGTCAAGCGCACCCTGCCGCGCGATGTGACGCTGCACGGCCTCAGGGTCGTCATCGATTGCGCCAATGGCGCGGCCTACAAGGCGGCCCCGACGGCGCTCTGGGAACTCGGCGCCGATGTGGTGGAGATCGGCACGGAACCGGATGGTCTCAACATCAACAAGGAATGCGGCTCCACCTATCCCAAGACCCTGCAGGAAAAGGTGCATGAGGTGCGCGCCGATGTCGGAATCGCGCTCGATGGCGATGCTGACCGCGTTATCATCGTCGACGAGCAGGGCAGCATCATCGATGGCGATCAGGTGATGGCCGTGATCGCCGGCAACATGGTCGAGGACAAGGAATTGAAGGGCGGCGGCGTGGTGGCCACGGTGATGTCCAATCTCGGCCTTGAGCGCCATCTGAACGGCATGAATCTCGACCTGGTGCGCACCAAGGTCGGCGACCGCTACGTCGTCGAGCATATGCGCAAGAACGGCTACAATGTCGGCGGCGAGCAGTCCGGCCATATCGTGCTGTCCGATTTCGGCACCACCGGCGACGGGCTGGTGGCGGCGCTGCAGGTGCTGGCCGCCGTCAAGCGCGCGGGCAAGCCGGTCAGCGAGGTCTGCCGCAAGTTCGATCCCGTGCCGCAGCTTCTGCGCAATGTCCGCATCACCGCCGGCGCGGCTCCCCTGGAAGACGGCAACGTCAAGAAGGCGATCGCCGATGCCGAGGCCGAACTGAAAGGCCGCGGCCGCCTAGTGATCCGCCCCTCGGGCACCGAACCGCTGATTCGCGTCATGGCCGAGGGCGACGACCCGGCACAGGTCGAAAGCGTGGTCTCGGGCCTGATCGACGTGATTTCGAGCGTGCGCACCGCCGCGTGAGGCTGGTTCTGTCACACCGCATCGCAGCCCATAATCTCTCCCCTTGAGGGAGAGATGCCCCGACAGGGGCAGAGAGGGGTGAACCCTTTCCGAGAACACGGCGTTTGCGGTTTATGCCCTATACCCCTCTCTGTCGCTTTCGCGACATCTCCCCCTCAAGGGGGAGATTGATGGCTGCGATGCCGAGGCGTCACTGCGGTATTCGGTCGTCTGGCAGTCGGCAAAATACCACGCGCGGCTGATTTTGCCCTTTTAAGCCGTCACAATTATTTCGCTTGCCAAGACCCCAAAGCTTCCATATATCCGACGGCGGGACACCTCTCCCCAACGAGAGGCCACTATCTGAAAGGGTAGACTATGACTGACATGACCAAGCCGGACGTGCGTCCGGTCAATCCCCGCTTTTCTTCTGGCCCCTGTGCGAAGCGTCCCGGTTGGACGCCCGAAGCACTCAATGATGCGCCGATTGGCCGTTCCCACCGCGCGAAAATCGGAAAGGCGAAGCTCAAGGAAGCGATCGACCTTACCCGCGAAATCCTCGGCGTTCCCGGCGATTACCGCATCGGCATCGTGCCGGCCTCGGATACCGGCGCGGTCGAGATGGCGCTGTGGTCGCTGCTCGGCGAACGCGGCGTTGACATGCTCGCCTGGGAAAGTTTCGGTTCGGGCTGGGTGACCGATGTCATCAAGCAGCTGAAGCTCAAGGACGCGCGCAAGATCGAAGCGCCTTATGGCCAGCTCCCCGACCTTTCCACTGTCAATTTCGACAATGACGTGGTCTTCACCTGGAACGGCACGACCTCGGGCGTGCGTGTTCCGAACGCCGATTTCATCCCCTATGACCGCAAGGGCCTGACGATCTGCGACGCGACCTCCGCCGTGTTCGCGCAGGACCTCGATTTCAACAAGCTCGATGTCGTCACCTTCTCCTGGCAGAAGGTGCTGGGCGGCGAGGGCGGCCACGGCGTATTGATCCTCAGCCCCCGCGCTGTCGAGCGGCTGGAAAACTATACGCCGGAATGGCCGCTGCCGAAGATCTTCCGCATGACCAAGGGCGGCAAGCTGATCGAGGGCATCTTCGTCGGCGAAACCATCAACACGCCCTCCATGCTCTGCGTCGAAGACTATCTCGATGCGCTGAAATGGGCGAAGAGCGTCGGCGGCCTTGAAGGTCTGATGGCGCGCGCTGATGCCAATGCCAAGGTGATCTTCGATTTCGTCGAGAAAAACGACTGGATCGAAAACCTCGCCGAAGTGGCCGAGACCCGCTCCAACACCTCCGTCTGCCTCAAGATCGTCGATCCGGCGGTTCTGGCGCTTGATGATGCCGGACAGGCCGCCTTTGCCAAGGCGATCGTGTCCGCGCTCGACAAGGAGGACGTCGCCTACGATATCGGCGCCTATCGCGATGCGCCGTCCGGCCTTCGCATCTGGGCCGGCTCCACGGTCGAGACCGCCGACATGGAAGCGCTGATGGGCTGGCTCGACTGGGCCTTCCGGGCTGAAAAGGCCAAGCTCGCCGCCTGAGCGAGACGAATTGACGAGGCTCGCGCCGACAGTGATCGCCCGTGCGAGCCGTTCATTCCAGAGAATTATTCTTTTTGAAGGAGGCCATCATGGCACCTCGCGTACTCGTATCCGACGCGCTGTCGGAAGCTGCTGTCCAGATCTTCAAGGATCGCGGCATTGATGTCGATTTCCAGCCGAAGCTCGGCAAGGACAAGGAAAAGCTGCTCGAAGTCATCGGCCAGTATGATGGCCTGGCGATCCGCTCGGCCACCAAGGCGACCGAGAAGCTGATCGAGGCGGCAACCAATCTCAAAGTCATCGGCCGCGCCGGCATTGGCGTCGACAATGTCGATATCCCGGCCGCCTCGCGCCGCGGCATCATCGTCATGAACACGCCCTTCGGCAACTCGATCACGACGGCCGAACATGCGATCTCGCTGATGCTGGCGGTCGCCCGCCAGATCCCCGCCGCCGACGCCTCGACCCAGGCCGGCAAGTGGGAGAAGTCGAAATTCATGGGCGTCGAGATCACCGGCAAGACGCTTGGCGTCATCGGCGCCGGCAATATCGGCTCGATCGTCTGCAACCGCGCGCTCGGCTTGAAGATGAACGTCATCGCCTACGACCCCTTCCTTTCGCAGGACCGGGCCGAGAAGATGGGCGTCACCAAGGTCGAACTCGACGAGCTTCTGGCCAAGGCCGACTTCATCACGCTTCACGTGCCGATGACCGACAAGACCCGCGGCATCCTGAACGCCGAGGCGCTGGCCAAAACCAAGAAGGGCGTGCGCATCATCAACTGCGCCCGCGGTGGTCTGGTGGATGAGGCGGCTCTGGCCGAAGCCATCAAGTCCGGCCATGTCGCCGGCGCCGGCTTCGACGTGTTCGAAACCGAGCCTGCGACCGAGAGCCCGCTTTTCGGCCTCGAAAACGTTGTCTGCACCCCGCATCTCGGCGCATCGACCACGGAAGCGCAGGAAAACGTGGCGCTTCAGGTTGCCGACCAGATGTCGGATTACCTGCTGAAGGGCGCGGTCAGCAACGCCATCAACATGCCCTCGATCTCGGCCGACGAGGCCCCGCGCCTGAAGCCGGTGATCAAGCTGGCGGAAGTGCTGGGCGGCTTTGCCGGTCAGGTGACGGAAAGCCCGATCAAGCAGGTCGAGGTGCTCTATGACGGCATCTTCGCCGACATGAACACCACGGCGTTGACCAGCGCGATGCTGGCCGGCCTGCTGCGCCCGGTCGTGGCTGATGTCAACATGGTGTCGGCGCCGATCATGGTGAAGGACAAGGGCATCATCCTGCAGGAAGCAAAGCGTGATAAATCAGGCGTTTACGATGGTTATATCAAGCTGACGATCACCACCGAGAAGCAGACCCGCTCGGTCGCCGGCACGGTGTTTTCCGATGGCAAGCCGCGCTTCATCCAGATCAAGGGCATCAACATGGATGCCGATGTCGGTCGCCACATGATCTACATCGCCAACACCGACGTGCCCGGCATGATCGGCTTCATGGGCTCCACGCTGGGCGACGCCGGCGTCAACATCGCCAACTTCCAGCTCGGCCGCGACAACCAGGGCGGCGACGCGATCGCGCTGCTCTACGTTGACGAGGAGCCGAAGCAGGAAGTCCTCGACAAGCTGCTCGCCCATCCGGCGATCAAGCAGGCGAAGCCGCTGGAATTCGCGGTCGAATAGAGGCAGTTTCTGAAAATCACGGCCCGGCTTCCTTTTGGGAGCCGGGCTTTTTTTGTGTCGAAAGTGCTCTACATTGACGGGATGTATCTGCGAACGCGCCAATCGAAGAGAGTATGAATGCCTGAAACATGTATCGGCTGCCGAGATGGCGAGGCCCTGGCATTTGATTTCTCCATGGCATTTCAGCCGATCATCGACCTCCGCGACGGCTCGATTTTTGCCTATGAGGCGCTGGTGCGCGGCACTGCCGGCGAGGGGGCTGCCTCCGTCTTGAGCAAGGTGACGCAGGACAACCTCTATGCGTTCGACCAGCGCTGCCGTGTCAAGGCGGTCGAGCTTGCCGGCGGGCTCGGACTTGTGGAAACAGGGGCGCGGCTCTCGATCAACTTCATGCCGCGCGCGATCTATGAGCCGCGGGCCTGCATCCGGCTGACCCTGTCCGCCAGCCGTCGCTGCGGCGTGCCCGCCGAGCGGCTGATTTTCGAGTTTACCGAAGGCGAGCAGATCGACGCCGATCGGCTCAATGCGATCCTCACGGTTTATGAAGAGCTCGGCTTCCGCACCGCGATCGATGATTTCGGCGCCGGCCATTCGGGACTGTCGCTCCTCGCCGACGTCACGCCGTCGATCCTGAAGCTGGATATGGCGCTGGTGCGCGGCATCGACAGCAACCGCTCGCGCCAGAGGATTGTTCGCCATATGCTTGCCCTGGCGGACGACATGTCGGTCGAGGTGATCTGCGAGGGGGTTGAGACCGCGGCGGAACTGGATACCCTTGCGGGACTGGGCGCCGGTCTGGTGCAGGGCTATCATCTCTGCCGGCCGCAGTTCGAACGGCTCGCGGCGCCGGAGGAAATACAGGGGCTCGGCTGAACCGGACCCGGGAGATCACGAGGAGAGGATCATGCAGACATCCGCGCTGAACGCGCTCGATCAGGCGCTGGAACAGCTTGCGGCTGCCCACTTCAAAATGGGCCCGGCATGGGAGGCGACCCATGAGCTTTGCCAGGCGCATGAGGGCGAAAGCCTGTTCGATGCCGCCCATGCGCTCTGCCACCGGATCGAAGGCGATGACCGCAATGCCGGCTATTGGTACCGGCGCGCGGGAAGGCCGGTTTCGACGGCAAGCCTTGCGGAGGAATGCGCGGCGCTGCGGGCGGAGATTGCCGGGGCCTGACCGCGGCGCCCACCCGAGTCATTCCAGGATGAAGAAAAGGTCGGGCCGCGCCTTCTTAAAAAGCGCGGCCCTTTCTCGTCGCACTCAATTATTTGCAAGTTCGACCGCCGGCGGGCTCCAGGCGCCGCTCAGCACGGCGAGTTCCGGCCAGTAGAGGCGCATCGTCAGGCTGAAGTGGCCGCTCTCGGGCGCCGGCAGCCAGTTGGCTTCCTTGTCCTTGCCGGGCGATTCGCGCTGAATGTAGATATCGATCGAGCCGTCGGGATTTTTCTTCAGCGGGTCGTTGCTGCCGAGCGTGTAACGGTCAATCGCATTCTTGGCGAAGAACTGATCCTGATTATAAAGCGTGACCGACCAGAAGGCGCGCGACGGCGGGGTTTCGCCCTTGTCGAAATGCAGGACATAATTGTTGGAACTGTCGAACGGATTGCCATCGGCATCCACGAAGGCGCTGGGATAGACGGCGTCAACCGGCTTGTTGGCGCCGAGCCCGCCAAAGGCAACGCCGGCGCGATGCATGTAGTCGGAGCCGTAGCTGCCGATCCCGGTCAGATTGATCCGCCAGCCGTTGACGAGTTCGCCGGATTTCACCCAGGTGTTCTTGATGAAGGGCAGAACCTTGGCGGGCGCCTCTGCGATCGCGTCCTGCACGGCCTGCGGCTGTTTCGACGGATCGTAGCTTTCGCCGGGCACCAGCCCGATCTGGCGCATCAGGTCGACGGCGGAATCGTCGTTGGCGTGGGGCGGGTTTTTCTTCATCAGCTCGGCGAAGCGCTGGAAGAAGGCCACACCGTCGAGCTTTTCGATCTGGGTAACCGGGGAGGTCATGTCCTGGGCGGCGTTGACCGTGCCCTTCGGCGCAACATAGTCGGTTCCCCAGGCGCTGAGGGGCACGGCCTTCAGGTCTTTCTGGAAGGCATGGACGGCATCGTAATCGTCCTTGCCCCTGGTTTCGATCCGTCCGAGCATCCAGCCATTGGCCGTGGGGCTTTGATAGGCCCGCACACCGTCGGGCAGTTTACCCTCCCAGCCGGGGCCGACGATCGCGAAAGTATAGGCGTCATCGCCGGTGGTCCGGCTTCCGGGTGCGGCATAGACCTCGGTCCACTCGTCCATCATCTGGAAGAGGTAGTACCGCCCCTTCGACGGCGGAACCGAAATGATAAGCGGTTCCTTCGAAACATCATAGGTGAGCGAGGAATAGAGCGTGTTGGCATTGGGCCGGACAACGGTGTCGAAGGAGGCGTCGGGAAAGGCCGCCAGATTGGCGAACTGGTTGATCGGCGCGCTGACGCCTCCCGGTTCGGCGACATTGGTGGAGATCGCCGTGCTGACATCCATCAGCACCATCGGATAGGCCATCACATAGATCGAATAGACGATCGCCTTTGCCTGTTCCTCGGTCAGCGGGCTTTTGGCCTCGACCTGGGTTTGGGCAAACACCGGAGCGTTGACCACCGGCGAGAATGTCACCGCGAGACTGAGCGCGGCAATGGCAACTGGTTTTAGCTTCATCGGGTATCTCCTCTAGGTTGTGATACCCGAGTTAGCGGTAAAGTTGAAGAAATTTTGTGACGTGTAATAGTTTCGGGACCGCGGCAGGTTGACGCAGCTCACTGCCCGACGGTGCAAAGGCGCGGCGCAGATATGCGCCGCCCCCCTTATTTACCGGTTGTCCGGCTGGCTTCGCACCAGTTCCAGTCCCCGTGCGGTGATCTGGTAGGGGCGGCCGCCGCGCGAACGGATCGCCCGCTTGGCCTTCAGCTTGCGAAACAAAGTCAGGTCGAGGCCGGGATAGCGCCAACCCTCGCGGGTGTAGCAGTCGATCCGCTCGATCTTCCGTTTTTCGGTTCTGATGAGTTCGATCCTGCCGCCCTGGGCGAGCAGATGAAGTATGCGCTGTTCATCGCGCGAGATGTCCATGGTCGTCAATTCCGGATGGGCGTCCTGAAGACGCGTGAAAACGGTTCCCGAAAGCATTCGCCTTGCGGGGCTCTTCGTTTTCGGCCGCTGCGCGCATCATGCCCCAAGGGGCAGAGCGGGCAGGGCCCTTACCGGGATTCCTGACGGTTAGACATAAACACTCCGTGTTGACCGACACGAGATAGTCGCGCTGCGGCCGAAGGTCAAGGTTTTGAAGGGCTGCGGCCCACCCAATCGCTTGCGTCTTGCCACACTTTGCTCTACCTCACCAACGATATCCCGTGAATGAACGATGAGCTGACCATGACCATTGTCGATACCCGCACGCCCGATCCCAAACGCCTGATTCCCGGCGCGACCGGCGATTGGGAAGTCATCATCGGTCTTGAGGTGCATGCGCAGGTCACCAGCAATGCCAAGCTGTTCTCCGGCTCGTCCACCACATTCGGCAAGGCGCCCAACGCCAATGTCTCGCTGGTGGATGCGGCCATGCCCGGCATGCTGCCCGTCATCAACGAGGAATGCGTGAAGCAGGCCGTGCGCACCGGTCTCGGCCTCAAGGCCAAGATCAACAAGCGCTCGATCTTCGACCGCAAGAACTATTTCTATCCGGACCTGCCGCAGGGTTACCAGATTTCCCAGTACAAGGACCCGATCGTCGGCGAGGGCACGATCACGATTTCGCTCGGGCCGGACAAACAGGGCAATTTCGAGGATATCGAGATCGGCATCGAGCGGCTGCATCTGGAGCAGGACGCCGGCAAGCTGATGCATGACCAGCATCCCTCCTTCTCCTTCGTCGATCTGAACCGTTCGGGCGTGGCGCTGATGGAGATCGTCTCCAAGCCGGACCTGCGGTCTGCCGACGAGGCCAAGGCCTATGTCACCAAGCTCCGCACTATCGTCCGATATCTCGGCACCTGTGACGGCAATATGGATGAGGGGTCGCTCCGCGCCGACGTCAACGTCTCCGTGCGCAAGCCGGGCGGTGAATTCGGCACCCGCTGCGAGATCAAGAACGTCAACTCGATCCGCTTCGTGGGCATGGCGATCGAGAGCGAGGCGCGGCGCCAGATCGATATTCTGGAAGAGGGCGGTGCGATCGATCAGGAGACCCGCCTGTTCGACCCGATCAAGGGCGAAACCCGGTCTATGCGCTCCAAGGAAGACGCGCATGACTACCGCTATTTCCCCGATCCGGACCTGCTGCCGCTCGAATTCGACGATGCCTTCATCGCGGAACTGGCGAAAGACCTGCCGGAACTGCCCGACGACAAGAAGGCCCGTTTCGTCGAAAAGCTCGGCCTGTCGGTCTATGACGCATCCGTGCTGGTCTCCGACAAGGCGGTGTCCGATTATTACGAGAAGCTTGCCGAGGGCCGCGATGCGAAGGCTGCCGCCAACTGGGTGATCAACGATCTGCTCGGCGCGCTCAACAAGGCAAGCAAGGGCATCGACGAAACGCCGGTCTCGCCGGAACAGCTCGGCGCCATTCTCGACCTGCTGAAGGAAGGCGTGATCTCCGGCAAGATCGCCAAGGACCTGTTCGAGATCGTCTGGAACGAAGGCGGCGACCCGAAACAGATCGTCGAAGACCGCGGCATGAAGCAGGTGACCGATACCGGCGCGATCGAGAAGATCGTCGACGAGATCATCGCCGCCAATCCCGAACAGGCCGAAAAGGTCAAGGACAAGCCCTCGCTTGCCGGCTGGTTCGTCGGCCAGGTGATGAAGGCCTCTCAAGGCAAGGCCAATCCGCAGGCGGTGCAGGCGCTGGTCAAGGAAAAGCTGGGCGTCACGGAGTAAGCCTATGTTCTTTGTCCGCACAGCGATGGAGGCGGATATTCCGGCGGTGTGCAGCCTGCTGGCCGAGACCTGGCATGTCACCTATGACGAGATTCTCGGGCCCGAAAAGGTCGAGAAGATCATCGATAGCTGGCTGTCGCCGGAAGCGATGCTGCGTCGGCTGCGCCGGCCCCATGGCGAATTCCTGGTGGCCGACAGCGGCGTCATGATCGGCGGCATGGCCTTTGCAGCACCCGACAAGGATAATGCCGAGATCGTCAATCTCAGCCAGCTTTACGTGCTGCCCGGCTTCCAGCGGCAGGGAATCGGCGAACAGCTTTTCGCCGAGATCGAGACCTGCTTTCCGAATGCGAAGCGGCTGGCGCTTGAAGTCGTGCCGCAGAACGCGCCGGCGATCCGCTTTTACGAGGCGCATGGCATGCGCGAGGTCGGGCGTCACAATGAATGCGGCGCGCCCAATTCGGGCATTCCGGCCATCCGCATGGAAAAGGACCTTGCCAATGTCTGAACGGACGGCTGATCTGGAAAATCTCGTCATCCGCGAGGCCCGCCTTGACGATTTGCCGGTGCTGATCTCGATCTTCGCCGCCGACACGCTTGGCGGGCATGGCGACACCACCTCTGACGAGGCCTATGACGATTACCGCGACGCCTTCGAGGCGATCAAGGCATCGGCCAGCAACACGCTTTATGTGGCGGAGCTTGATGACATGATCGTCGGCACCTTCCAGACAACCTATATCCGCACGCTGACGGGAAGGGGCGGGGCCTCGCTGACGATCGAGGCGGTGCAGACCCACCCTGACTGGCGCGGCCGCGGCATCGGGGCGAAGATGATCGAAGCGGCGATCGACGAGGCGAAGATCGAGGGTTGCCGTCTGGTGCAACTGATGTCCAACACGGCGCGGGAAGATGCCCACCGCTTCTATGAGCGGCTCGGCTTTCGCAAGTCGCATCACGGCTTCAAAATGAAGCTTCACGGCGCGTGAGACGTCTCGTCGCTCTGGACAAGAGCGGCGTGACGCGCCATACACGGACTAACGGAAAATGGCCTCCGGGCCGGGACGAAGGAAAGAAAATGGCTGGCTTTCTGACCAAGATGTTCACCTGGTGGAACGGATCGACCATCGGCACGGATGTGTTCACGCGCCGCTTCGGCAAGAAGGTCGGTGAAGACGAGTTCGGCAACGTCTATTACGAAGGCGGCATGTCCACCTATGGTCTGAAGCGCCGCTGGGTGATCTACAAGGGCTATGCCGACGCCTCCTCCATTCCCCCCGGCTGGCATGGCTGGATGCACCACCGCATCGATACGCCGCCGACCGAGCAGGGCTACAAGCCGCGCGAATGGGAAAAGCCGCATAACCCCAACCAGACCGGCACGGCCTACGCCTATCGCCCCAAGGGCTCGCTTGCCGTTCAGGGCGAGCGTGACCGAGTCACCGGCGACTACGACGCCTGGACTCCCGGCGGTTGACTGCGTTTCTGCCGCAATTGAACGGTAACGAATCATTCGCCAGCGTGACAATGAGACAAGCGCGGCTTTCACTGCGCCAGACTGTTGGCAGACCTGTCCTTTTTACGGACGTCATCCTCGGCCTTGTGCCGAGGATCTAACCACTGCTCCACACGAGCGGAGTTGGCGTTCCGGAGCGAGTGCATTTAGTGGTTTGTCTGGTCCGAAACGCTTGTCGTTTTGATACGTGCTTAGACCCTCGGGACAGGCCCGAGGGTGACGAAGGAGAGTGGGGCGGGCTTTGTCAGCAAACCGGCGTGGCAATCGCACCGTTTCCAGCTAAGAAGGATGAATGATGCGTCAAACGGGTTTTGGGAAAACGGTCGCGACATTCGGCCTCGTCGCGGCGGCGCTTGCGACGGCGACGCCCGCTCTTGCCGCCCGCGTTGAAAATCCCGTGGCGGTCTTTGGCGGCATCGACAAGATTACCGGCCGTACCTACACATTCGATGCCTATGTCGGCGAGACCGTGCAGTTCGGTCGACTGCAGGTGACCCCTCGGGTCTGCTATTCGCGTGACGATACAGAGGAGCAGCGCATCGACGCTTTCGTGCAGGTCGACAAGGTGTCGCTGCAGAACGATGTCAGCCGCATCTTCTCTGGCTGGATGTTCGCCGATTCGCCAGCGCTCAACGCCGTGGAAGACCCGATCTACGACGTCTGGCTGACCGATTGCGTTGCAAGCGCGGACGTGCCCGCGCCCTGATTTCCGCTCAGGGAAACGGCTGATCCGGCCACACCAGCGCCGCGTTCAAGAGCGTCATATACCGATCCTTGGAAATATCGATCGCGCCCATCGTCTTCAGGTGGTCGGTGGTGAACTGCGTGTCGAGAAGCTGGAACCGGTTGGCCCTCAGCCGTTCCACCAGATGCACGAGGCAGATTTTCGAGGCATTTGGACGGCGGGAAAACATGCTCTCGCCGAAAAATGCGGCCCTCAGCGATACCCCATAAAGCCCGCCGACAAGCGCGCCATCCTCATAGGCCTCCACGGAATGGGCGTGGCCCATGCGGTGCAGCGCGTTGTAGAGCGAGCGGATTTCCGCATTGATCCAGGTCTGCGGGCGATCCGGCGCGGGCATGGCGCAGGCGGCCATCACGGCGTCGAAATCGTGGTTGAAACGGATTTCGTAAGGGGACCTGCGCAATTGCTTGCGCAGGCTGTGGGAGATATGCAGCCCATCCAGCGGGATAATTCCGCGGACTTCCGGCTCGACCCAGAACAGCTCGGTATCCTCGGCCGATTCTGACATGGGGAAGAGGCCGATGCTGTAAGCATTCAAAAGCAGTTCCGGGGTTATGCCGCTGCCTTTTGCGCTGCCTCTTTCCATGAGCTACTTCGGTTTGTTTTCCAGATAGTGTTCCAGCCAGTGGATATCATAATCGCCATTAGCGATATCCTGATTGGCGATCAAATCCTGAAAAAGCGGCAGCGTCGTGTCAATGCCGTCGACGACGAACTCGTCGAGCGCCCGCTTCAGCCGCATCATGCATTCCACGCGCGTGCGGCCGTGAACGATCAGCTTGCCGATCAGGCTGTCGTAATAGGGCGGAATCTTGTAGCCCTGATAGACGCCGGAATCGATGCGCACGCCAAGCCCGCCGGGGGCGTGGAAATGCGTGATCGTGCCCGGCGACGGCCGGAAGGTCGCTGCATTTTCCGCGTTGATGCGGCATTCGATCGCGTGGCCGGAGAAGGTGATGTCCTTCTGGCTGACCGAAAGCCCGGCGCCGGCGGCAACCCGGATCTGCTCGTGCACGAGGTCGATGCCGGTGATCGCTTCGGTGATCGGATGCTCGACCTGCAGGCGGGTGTTCATCTCGATGAAATAGAACTCGCCGTTTTCATACAGGAACTCGATCGTGCCGGCGCCGCGATATTTCATCTTGCGCATGGCTTCCGCGCAGATCTCACCGATCTTCATGCGCTGCTCGACGTTGAGCGCCGGCGAATTCGCCTCTTCCCAGACCTTCTGGTGGCGGCGCTGCAGCGAGCAGTCGCGTTCACCGAGGTGGACGGCATCGCCCTCGCCATCGCCGAACACCTGCACCTCGATATGGCGCGGTTTGTCGAGGTATTTTTCCATATAGACGGAATCATTGCCGAAGGCAGCAGCGGCCTCGCCGCGCGCGGTGCGGTAGGCCTCGATCAGGTCGTCCTTGGAGCGCGCGAGCTTCATGCCACGCCCGCCGCCGCCGGCCGTCGCCTTGATCAGCACCGGATAGCCGATCTCTTCCGCCGTGCGGAAAGCGTCGTCATCGGTATCGACGGAACCGGCGGAGCCCGGAACGACCGGAATGCCGAGATCTTCCGCGGTGGTCTTGGCGGTGATCTTGTCGCCCATCATGCGGATATGCTCGCTGGTGGGGCCGATGAAGGTGATGCCGTGGGCTTCGAGAATTTCCGCGAACTTGGCGTTCTCGGACAGGAAGCCGTAGCCCGGATGCACCGCGTCCGCGCCGGTGATCTCGCAGGCCGCGACGATCTGGTGAATGTTGAGATAGCTCTCGCGCGACGACGGCGGGCCGATGCACACACTCTCGTCGGCAAGCCGTACATGCATGGCGTCGGCGTCGGCCGTGGAGTGCACGGCAACGGTCGCGATGCCGAGCTCCTTGCAGGCGCGCAGAACGCGAAGCGCGATTTCGCCTCGGTTGGCGATCAGGATCTTGGAAAACATGAGCTCTGCCACCCGTTATTCGATGACGACGAGCGCTTCGTCGAACTCGACCGGCTGGGCGTCATCGACGAGGATCTGCACGATCTTTCCGCTCTTGGGCGCGGGGATCTGGTTCATCGTCTTCATGGCTTCGATGATCAGCAGCGTCTGGCCTTCCTTGACGTTGGCGCCGACTTCGATGAAGGGCCGCGCGCCGGGAGCGGGCGCGAGATAGACCGTACCGACCATGGGGGCCTTGACGGCGTCATCATGCTTGGGGGCGGCGACAGCGGCGGCCGGCTCTGCGGCAGCAGCAGCGGCGGGGGCGGGCGCAGCGGCTGCCGGGGCCGGGGCGTAGTGCATCATCTGCTGCGGAGCGGCCATGATCTCACGGGCGACCCGGATGCGCATGCCGTCCTGCTCAACCTCGATTTCCGTCAGTTCGGTATCGTTGAGGATGACCGCCAGTTCACGCACGAGCTTCGCGTCAACAGCCTTCTTCTGATCTGCCATGGGATGTTTTCCTTTGTTCTTGTTATTCCGCGAGGGTTTTGAGAGCGCGTATCGCCAGAAGGTAGCTATCTTGTCCGAGACCACAGATAACCCCCTTCACCGCAGGCGATATCATGCTCTTGTGGCGAAACGCCTCGCGGGCATGAATGTTGGAGATATGGAGCTCCACGACCGGCACGGCAATGGCGCGGATCGCGTCGTGAAGCGCAATGGATGTGTGCCCGTAGGCACCGGGATTGATGGCGACGCCGGCCGCCTTCTCATTGGCTTCGTGAAGCCAGTCGACAAGCATGCCCTCATGATTGGACTGCCGAAAGTCTATCGAAAAACCGAGTTCCTCGCCGAGCTTGCGGCATTCATTCTCAATCGCGGCGAGCGACATACCGCCGTAAATGCCGGGCTCGCGCTGGCCCAGCAGATTGAGATTTGGTCCGTTGAGGACGAAGATCGCGCGTGTCATACATCAATTCCGGTTTCGCCTTCTCCTATAGACGTTCAAGCCTTACAGGAAAAGCCCCAAGACACACCGTTGCCGGGATGTGGTTAAGCTTGTTCAGCCAAAAATAGTCAAGAACACACGCCCTTGCCGCAGTCGCGGATATTGTTGATGGTCTCCTGCAGGCGGTCGGCGCCGACCGCGCCGGGCAGCATCACGTCGCCGACGATGTAGGACGGCGTGCCGGAGACGCCGAGCGCGCCGGCAAGGCCGAAATGCTCCTGAAGAGCCTCTTCCGCCGGGTATTCCTGCATGGCCTGGTCGATCGCCTGATTGTCGACGCCAAGGGAGGCCGCCACGGCGCGGGCAGTGGCTTCGGTCGCGCGCGCGCCGGACCCCATCAGCGCGCGGTGGAACTCCTCGTACTTCTCGGGCGCGGCCTTGAAGAAGGCGTAGGAGATGCGCTGGGTGGCTTCGGATTCCGGACCGAGCACCGGGATTTCCTTCAGCACGAAGCGGACATCGTCATTGGTGGCGATGATCGCGTCCATGTCGTCAAGCGCGCGGCGGCAATAGCCGCAATTATAGTCGAAGAACTCGACGACGGTGATCTCGCCGTCCGGATTGCCCATCACGCTGTCATAGGCCGGTAGGTAGAGCTTGTCCTGATTCTGGGCGATCACTTCAGAGGCCTGGGCCTGCTGCTCATCCGCCTGCTTGCGCTGAAGCGCCACCTGCACGTCGAGCAGCACTTCCGGGTTGCTGATGAGGTAATCATGAACGCGCTGGCCGAAATCGGCCTGATCGCCTGCCGGCGCGGCAGCCGCTGTTTCCGTGTCCTGGTTCGGGGCAAAGTGGTAGATCGCTGCCGTGGTGGCTGCCGCCGATGCGATTGCCGTCGCAAAAATAGCGGTCACCGCCAGTGTCAGTCCCTTTGAAGACATGTTCTCCCCTTCCGGCATCCTCGTCTCGCCGATATGCGAAACAGTCATTGGTTGTGCGCAGCCCCGCGCTTTCAGGCCCGGATCGCTCTTAGAAACCAATTGTGCGCAAATGGCGGCGTTGTCCAGAGCGGCGGGCTCAATTCTGCCGCCCTGCCGATCAAAATCCCGTTTTTTTGCGCTGCGGCATTGCGGGGACCGGGTTATTGGTCCATCCCGGAACCGGACCATCTGAAAGAGGAAACGGCATGCCGTCGAAGCGCAGCGACATCGATTCATTCCTGGCCATGGATGTTCTGGCCGAGGCGAACCGGCTGAAGAAGGCTGGCCGGCCGGTGATTTCCATGGCCGTCGGCCAGCCCTCGCATCCGGCCCCCGACGCCGCGCTTGCGGCCGCCCGCGCGGCGCTGGAACACGGACGCCTCGGCTATACCGACGCCTTTGGCCGCGAAAGCCTGCGCATGGCGATCGCCGAGGATTACCGCACCCGCATGGGCGTCGAAATCGATCCGGCCCGCATTGCCGTCACCACCGGGTCGTCGGCCGGCTTCAATCTCGCATTCCTGGCGCTGTTCGATGCCGGCGACGCGGTTGCGATCGCAAGGCCCGGCTATCCCGCCTACCGCAACATCCTGAAGGCGCTCGACCTCAAGGTGGTCGAGGTCGACGCCAATGCCGAGCACGAGTTCACGCTGACGCCGGAAGCTCTGGAGGAAGCGGAGAGGGCGCACGGCGTCTCGCTTGCAGGCGTGCTGCTCGCAAGCCCGGCCAATCCCACAGGCACGGTGACCGGTCGCGCGGCGCTGAAGCGGCTTGCCGATTGGTGCCATGCGCGCGGAACCGCCTTCATCTCCGACGAGATCTATCACGGCCTGGTGTTTTCGGGCGAGGAGGCGAGCGCGCTGTCCTTCACCGACGAGGCGGTGGTGATCAACTCCTTCTCGAAATATTACTGCATGACCGGCTGGCGGATCGGCTGGATGGTGTTGCCGGAAAAGCTGGTGCGGGTGTTCGAGCAGTTGACGCAGAACATCTATATTTGCGCGCCCGATCTTTCCCAGATCGCCGCGGAGGCGGCGCTTACAGCGCGCGATCAGCTCGACGGATATTGCGAGATTTATCGCAACAACCGCAATTTCCTGACCAGCGCGCTGCCGGAGATCGGCCTTCCCGTCGCCTCGCCGATGGACGGGGCGTTCTACGCCTATGTCGACGTCTCGCGCTACACCAATGACAGCCTCGCCTTCGCCCGGCAGATCCTGCACGAGGCCAATGTCGCGGTCACGCCCGGCGTCGATTTCGACCCGGAAAACGGCGGGCGCTATCTGAGGCTTTCCTACGCGGGCACCGAGGCCGAGATCGCCGGAGCCGTGGAGCGGATCGGCAACTGGCTGCCGGGGTGATAGTCATAACGTCACGCCGCGTTCGTCCTGTGAGCACGGCTATTGGCACGCGGAGGCGGTCTTGCTCCCCATATTCTCTCCCGCTGGCGGGAGAGATGCCCCAAAAGGGGCAGTGAGGGTGGTTCAGCGTTTCAAATCGTGAGAGCGTTCGAGGGGATAGACTCCCCCCTCACTGTCGCTGTCGCGACATCTCCCCCCGGCGGGGCGAGAAGATTGGGAGGCTATGCGGAGAGACCCTGGGTTAAGGGTCCAAAACAAAAAGGGCCGCCGTTTTTTGCAAACGGCGGCCTCTTGTTCATTCATGTCAACCGGCTCAGAAGAAGCCGCGGCGGTTCCACCAGCCGCGTTTCGGCTTGGCTTCCTCGTCGTCGTTTTCAGCCTTTGCGCCGTCGGAGGTTACCACCGGCGCGGAATGGCTGACGTTGGAGGCGCGGTTGGAGCGCTTGGGGGCGTCTTCTGCTGCGGCTTCTTCCACGGCAGGAGCGGCAGCCGCCTCGTCGTCGAGATCGGCGGCTGCTTCGACGGTCGCATCTTCCTCGACTTCGGTTTCGCCGGCCGGCTCGGCAGGAGATTGCTCGACGGCTTCCTTGGCCGTTTCCGCGTCTGCCTGCTCAACCGGCGCTTCGCTCTCTGCGCGCTTGGGCTTGCGGCGACGGCGCGGCTTGCGGCCTTCGATCTCGGCCATCGCCTCGTCCTCGGTGACCTCGGACGGCTGGTCGGATGCGGTCTGCTCCGCTTCGGCCTCTGTGGCCGGCGCGTCGCTGACCGTATTGGAGGCTACCGCTTCAGCAGCGACCTCTTCGGTCGGCTGGGCCTTGCCCGCATCATCCGCCTGGTCGTTGTCAGACTGACCTTCAACCGATGTTTCCGCCGCGTCGGCGTTGTTGCCGTCGGCTGTCTGCTGCCCATTTTCGTCGCTGCGGTTGCGGCGTCCGCCGCGTTTGCCGCGACGGCGCTTGCGACGCGGCTTGTCGGAGCCCTGGTCGCCGTCGTCACCGGCCGATGACTGGTTGTCATCGCCGCTCGCCTCGGCGGTCTGTTCGTTGTCGCCCTCATCGTTCTGCTGGCCGTTGCGGCCACGGCGGCGGCGGCGCTTGCGGCGCGAGCGGCCATTGTCGTCGTCGGCGCTTGCCTCGGGCTTGTCGTCGTCTTCGGTTTCGTTGACCTCTTCGACGATGTCGTCTTCCGGCTCATCGGGGAAATCGAGCAGGGTTTCGATCTTGACCGGCGTCTCCACGGGCTCGCCGCGATCGATCTCGAAATGGCTGGTCGTCAGCGTGGCGTCGGCCTTGATGATGATCTCGACGCCGAAACGGGCCTCGTAATCCACGATCGTGTTGCGCTTCTGGTTGAGCAGATAGAGCGCGTTTTCGGGCGTGGTCCGCACGGTGATGTTGTGCGTGGTGTTCTTCAGCAGATATTCCTCGACGCCGCGCAGCACGTGCAGCCCGACGGAGGACTGCGAAAGCACATGGCCGGTGCCGCCGCAATGGCTGCAGACCTGGGTCGTGGATTCCAGCACCGAAGCGCGGATGCGCTGGCGCGACATTTCCAGAAGGCCGAAATGCGAGATGCGTCCGACCTGAATGCGCGCCCGGTCGTGTTTCAGGCAGTCCTTGAGCTTCTTCTCGACGGCGCGGTTGTTGCGCTTTTCTTCCATGTCGATGAAGTCGATGACCACGAGACCGGCAAGGTCGCGCAGGCGAAGCTGGCGCGCCACTTCTTCCGCCGCCTCGAGGTTGGTCTGAAGCGCGGTATCCTCGATCGAGTGCTCGCGGGTGGAGCGGCCGGAGTTGACGTCGACGGCGACCAGCGCCTCGGTCTGGTTGATGATCAGGTAGCCGCCGGATTTCAGCGTCACCTGCGGCTGCAGCATGCGGTCGAGCTGGGCTTCGATACCGGAGCGCGAATAGATCGGGTGGACGTCGCGATAGCGCTGCACCACCTTGGCGTGGCTCGGCATCAGCATCTTCATGAAGTCTTTCGCTTCACGATAGCCGTTTTCGCCGGAAACGATGATCTCGCTGATATCCTTGTTGTAAAGGTCGCGGATCGAGCGCTTGATCAGGCTGCCTTCCTCATAGACGAGGCAGGGGGCCGTCGATGTCAGCGTCTTGGTGCGCACATTTTCCCAAAGCCGCATCAGATATTCGAAGTCGCGCTTGACTTCGGCCTTGGTGCGATTGGCGCCGGCGGTGCGCAGGATCACGCCCATGCCCTGCGGCACTTCGAGGTCCTTGGCGACATCCTTCAGCCGCTTGCGGTCGGCCGGATTGGTGATCTTGCGGGAAATGCCGCCGCCGCGCGCGGTGTTCGGCATCAGCACCGAATAGCGGCCGGCAAGCGACAGATAGGTGGTCAGCGCCGCGCCCTTGTTGCCGCGTTCTTCCTTGGCGACCTGCACCAGCAGGATCTGGCGGCGCTTGATCACTTCCTGGATGCGGTACTGCTTGCGCGCCTTGCGGTGGTTGTATTCCGGCACCTCCTCCATGGCGTCCTCGGCGCCGACGGATTCGACGCTGTCGTCGTCATCGTCCACGTCTTCGGAAACCGTGTCGGCATCGACCTCGGCGGCCATATGCGTCGGGCCTTTGCCGTCGTTGGAAGAGTCGTCTTCGGAGGAGCCGTCGTTTGAGGAGGCTTCGGCTTCAGCGGGCTTCTCGGCCTCGTCGCTGGCCTTGGCGTCCTTCTTCGCCGCAGGCTTGCGGCGACGGCGCGGCTTCGGCTTCTTGGCGGCTTCGTCGTCGGTCTCGGCGGTTGCCGCATCGGCGTCCGCCGTCTTGACGTCGGCTTCCGCCGCATCGGCCTTTTCAGCGGTGTCGCTGTCGGCGGTCGCTTCGGCCTTGGGCTCGGCGCTTTCGTCCGGTTTGGCGTCCTGCGGCTTGGCCTCTTCGGCCTTAGCGTCCTCGGATTTGGCCTTGGAGGACTTGGCGCGGCCACGGCGGGTGCGGGGCTTCGGCTTGCTCTCGCCCTCGGCGGCGGCCTTTTCGGAGGCTTCCGACGGCTGCGATAGCGCGCTGTCGGTATCGTCGTCGTCATCGCTGTCGGAGACTTCGCGCAGCAGCGCTTCGCGATCGGCGAGCGGGATCTGGTAGTAGTCGGGGTGAATTTCCGAGAAGGCGAGGAAGCCGTGGCGGTTGCCGCCATAATCGACAAAGGCGGCCTGGAGAGAGGGCTCCACCCGCGTGACCTTCGCAAGGTAAATATTGCCGCGCAGCTGTTTCTTGTGCTGCGATTCGAAATCGAACTCCTCTATACGATTTCCGCGGACGACAACGACGCGTGTCTCTTCTTCGTGAGACGCGTCAATAAGCATTTTATCTGCCATTTAAGATGAGCTCCTCGGCGCGCATGGCTGGCGGCTTCGGAGCGGGTCGCTGCCCTTGTCCGGAATTGGTCGCCAGCGTAAACGCCGGATGAAATAATGTCCGACCGTCGCAACGAAACGCGGGCGGCTGCTTCTCGAATCAGTCCGGCGCCCTCGAAGGGGGCGCGGGCCGATGGAAGAATTTGACGCTTCGTTCTCATATATAGCCAGTCGAAACAAACATTGCCTAACCCCGAATTCGGGGCGATGAAATCGCTTCCGGGAAAGCCCTGGAAGCATTGACCCTTAAGCCGCAACGCTTTTGTGAGTAGCGTATGCCGGCCAGGAAATACTGTCCGTTGAGTGGAACGACGGCGGACGCTCAATCGCTTCATGTGGCGCCAATCGTGGAAAGACCGGCTGCCCTCGCGCGCAATTGTCCCGTCATAAATGTCCACCTGAGCCACATTAGTATGTATTCGTTGATGCAATAGCAAGAAAAATCCAATCCACGGTAATATTTGAGAAATTGCCGAATCTGCTTTATTACGACGCAAGGTTGTGGCGAAGGTCGATATGTTTCGCAAAGCGTCACGTTTTTGCCATGCGTCTGGCCTTAAACGGGAGGCCTTGAAGGCGAAAGCGGGTTCGCACGGAAAGTCCGGTGAGAGGTGGCATGAGGGGAAGGCAGCAAAGCCTTGTTTTTGCACGATTGACGATGCTGGTGCTTCGACCTTTGTTTGTCGTTCTCGCTTTGGCGTGCGCGCTTTCGCCATCCGCTCCGGCGCTTGCGTCCGACGAGGATGCCGCCGCGCCGTTGATCGCCTACAACGCCCTGCTTGTCGGCGATGATGCGCGGGCCCGGCTGGTGGTGGATTTCGATCGCGAGCCCGAATTCAGCTATCACTACCTGAAAGACCCGGCGCGGCTGGTGATCACGCTGCCCGCCACCGCATTCGGTTTTTCCGATGACGCGGTCGGCGCGCGCGGCCTGATCAGCGATATCCGCTACGGCGTCACCGGGCCCGGCCAGTCGCGCATCGTGCTCTCGGCGCGCGAGCCGATCCAAATGACGCTTGCGGAAGTGCGCGAGGAAGGCGACGCCGGCTTCCGTCTGGTGATCGACCTTGCGATCGCTGACGAAGCGGTCTTCGAAAAGCTTCTCGCCGGCCGGCAGGAAACGCCTGCCACAACCTTTGCCCGGCAGGATGTTGCCACGCCGGAGGAGGACGACAGTTTCGTTGTCGCCATCGATGCCGGCCATGGCGGCATAGACACCGGCGCGATCGGCGAGGATACCCGCACGCTGGAAAAGGACATCACCCTCGATTTCGCCCGCGCATTCGCCCGCAAGCTGCAGGCGGTGCCCGGCTATGATTCCTATCTGACGCGCGACGAAGACATATATCTGTCGCTCACCAGACGCGTCGAACTGGCCCGCCAGCATGGCGCGGACCTGTTCATTTCGCTGCATGCCGATTCGCTCAACCAGCCGGATATTTCGGGCGCGACTGTCTACACGCTCTCCGACCGGGCCTCCGACCGTCTGGCGGCGGCGCTCGCCAAGCGCGAAAACCTTTCCAACGAGATCATGGGGATCGAGGCCTCGGTCGAGCCGGAGGAGGTGACCGACATCCTGCTGGATCTGACGCGGCGCGAGACCCAGAGCTTTTCGATTTCGCTCGCGGATCAGGTTGTCGCCTCCTTCGAGGGCCAGATCAGCCTGATCAACAACCCGCACCGCTATGCAGGATTCATGGTCTTGAGAGCGCCGGATATTCCATCAATCCTGCTTGAGATCGGATTCCTGTCCAACCCCGAGGATGAGAAGCGCATGCTCGATCCGGTCTGGCGCGACAAGCTCGTCGGCAGGCTGGTCGATGCGGTAACGCGCTATCGCAGCCCGATGGTGTCGGCCATGCCATAGGCCGTTCGGACGATAAAGAGAGGTTTATCAAAGCTGTCGTCGCAAAAAGCGCACATTCGTTGTAAAAAGGATGACGGGGTATTTTAATTCGGGCCAGCGGGCGATATCTGCGATAAATCGACGGCGGCGAAGGCGGGGCGATGCGGGAAAGCATCTGCAAAGCCTGCCGGAAACTCGGGGCGCGGCGAAGGCTGCGTCACCGGCGCCGCGTTCAGGACAAGGTATGAAAAACACGTGACTGTGATCAAGTTCATCGGATATCTCTTCGGCCTCGCTTGCGCGCTTTTCCTGGTCGTTGCCGTCGGCATCGGGATCTATCTCGGCAATGTGGCGAAGGACCTTCCGGACTACGAGGTGCTTGCGCAGTATACCCCGCCGGTGACGACCCGCGTCTATGCCGGCAATGGCGAGCTGATGGCCGAATATGCCCATGAGCGTCGCCTGTTCCTGCCGATCGATGCCATTCCGATGCGGGTGCGCGGCGCTTTCCTTTCGGCGGAAGACAAGAATTTCTACACCCATCCCGGCATTGATGTCGTCGGTCTGGCCCGCGCGGTGTTCACCAACGTGAAGAATATGGGCACCGGCCGCCGTCCCGTCGGCGCCTCGACAATTACCCAGCAGGTTGCCAAGAACTTCCTTCTGTCCTCGGACCAGACCTATGAGCGCAAGGTCAAGGAAGCGATCCTCTCCTTCCGCATCGAGCAGGCCTATTCCAAGGACACGATCCTCGAACTCTACCTGAACGAGGTCTATTTCGGCCGCAACGCCTTCGGCATCGCCGATGCCGCGCTGACCTATTTCGACAAGCCGGTCTCGGACCTGACGATTGCCGAAAGCGCCTATCTCGCTGCGGTTCTGAAGGGGCCCGCCAACTACGATCCCTATCGCCATCCCGATGCCGCGATCGAGCGTCGCAACTGGGTGATCAGCCGCATGGAGGAAAACGGCTATATCACCGCCGCGGAGGCTGACCTCGCCCGTGCCGAGCCGCTTGGCGTCGTTTCCGGCTATCAGAACCAGCCCGTTGTCGGCGATGAGTATTTCGCCGAGGCCGTGCGCCGCGAACTGAAGGACGAGTATGGCGAGGAGATGCTTTACGAAGGCGGCCTTTCGGTGCGCACCTCGCTTGATCCGCAGATGCAGCTTTATGCCCAGGAAGCGCTGCGCGACGGGCTGATCAAGTACGACGAGGCCGCCGGCTATCGCGGGCCGATCGATCAGATCTCGACCGCCGAGGACTGGGGCCCGGTGCTCGCGAAGATGACGCCGCTCTGGGACGTGCGGGACTGGCAGATCGCGGTCGTGCTGAACGTCAGCGCGGATGGCGCCGAGATCGGCCTGCGTCCGCCGCTCGATGCCGCCGGTCGGGTGGCCGAGGCGCGCGATACCGGCTTCATCCCCGCCGCCGACATGAAATGGGCCTATCGCTTCCTCGAAAAGGGCAAGAAGAACGCCACCAGTCCCGAAGGCGTGCTGTCGCCGGGCGATGTGGTCTATGTCCAGCCGACGGGCGAGGGGAATAATTACCGCCTTCGCCAGGTGCCGAAGGTGCAGGGCGGCCTCGTGGCCATGGACCCGGAAACGGGCCGCGTGCTTGCCATGGTCGGCGGTTTCTCCTTTGCCAAGAGCCAGTTCAACCGCGCCACCCAGGCGATGCGCCAGCCGGGCTCCTCGTTCAAGCCGTTCGTCTATGCCGCGGCGCTCGACAATGGCTATACGCCGGCCTCCGTGGTCATGGATGCGCCGGTGGAGTTCGAATCGGGCGGCGAGATTTGGAAGCCGCAGAACTATTCCGGCGACTTCTCCGGGCCGCAGACGCTGCGCACCGGCATCGAGAAATCGAAGAACCTGATGACGGTGCGCCTTGCCAACGACCTTGGCATGGAAACGGTCGCCGATTATGCCGAGCGCTTCGGCATCTACGATCACATGGACCCGGTGCTCGCCATGTCGCTTGGCTCCGGCGAGACGACGGTGATGCGGCTGGTTTCGGCCTATGCGGTGATCGCCAATGGCGGCAAGCAGGTCAACCCGACGCTGATCGACCGTATCCAGGACCGTTACGGCAAGACCATCTTCAAGCATGAGGAGCGCGAGTGCGAAAACTGCAACGCGCCGGTCTGGAGCGGGCAGGGCGAACCGATCCTGGTGGACGCCCGCCAGCAGGTGCTGGACCCGATGACCTCCTACCAGATCACCTCGATGATGGAAGGCGTGGTGCAGCGCGGAACGGCGGCAAGCGCGGTCAAGCTCGACCGCCCGGTCGCCGGCAAGACCGGCACCACCAATGACGAGAAGGATGCCTGGTTTGTTGGCTTCACGCCCAATCTCGTGGCCGGCCTCTATATCGGTTTCGACCAGCCCGCCACGCTTGGCCGTCATGGCACCGGCGGCGGGCTCGCGGCCCCGATCTTCAACGAGTTCATGACCAACGCGCTGAAGACGCTGCCCAAGGAAAACTTCATCGAGCCGGAAGGCATGACCAATATCGCGGTCAACCGTTCGACCGGCATGCGGGCGTCGGGCTCCGGCCCCAATGTCATCATGGAGGCGTTCAAGCCCGGTTCCGGCCCGGCGGAAGCCTTCGACGTGATCGACATGAGCAGCTACAAGTCGCCCGAGCAGATCCTGCGTGAATCCCCGCAGGCCCAGAAGGCGATCTCCACCGGTTCCAGCGGCCTCTATTGAGGCGGCGGCGGGGTTTACATCCGCCCGCCGCCCGCTTATTCACCGGCCAAACGGATTTTCAGGAACGACAGAGAGTATCATGCGCGCGGAAATCGAAGGTATTGTCGACGATATCAAGCAGGGTGTTGGCCTGCTGAGGAGGCATCTTTGACTGGGATCAGGCAATCAAACGGCTGGACTGGCTGAACAACAAGGCTGAAGACCCCAATATCTGGAATGATGCCGCTGAAGCGCAGAAACTGATGCGCGAGCGCCAGCTTCTCGAAGACGGTATTTCCGCCGTGCGCCGGGTCGAAAACGAGCTTTCCGACAATATCGAACTGATCGAGCTCGGCGAGGAAGAGGGCGACGAGGACGTCGTGCGCGATGCCGAACAGGGCCTGCGCAAGATGCTCGCCGATGTCGAGCGTCGTCAGGTCGAGGCCATGCTTTCCGGCGAGGCCGACGGCAACGACACCTATCTCGAAGTCCATTCCGGCGCGGGCGGCACGGAAAGCCAGGACTGGGCCAACATGCTTCTGCGCATGTACACCCGCTGGGCCGAGCGTCAGGGCTACAAGGTCGAGGTGCTGGAAGTTCATGACGGCGAAGAGGCCGGCATCAAGTCCGCGACCATCCACGTCAAGGGCCACAACGCCTATGGCTGGCTGAAGACCGAATCCGGCGTGCACCGTCTGGTGCGGATTTCGCCCTATGACAGCAATGCGCGCCGCCACACCTCGTTCTCTTCCGTCTGGGTCTATCCCGTGGTCGATGATTCGATCGAGATCGACATCAACGAAAGCGATTGCCGGATCGATACCTATCGCTCCTCCGGCGCCGGCGGCCAGCACGTCAACACCACCGACTCGGCCGTCCGCATCACCCATATCCCGACCGGGATCGTGGTGCAGTGCCAGCAGGAGCGCTCCCAGCACAAGAACCGCGCCAAGGCGTGGGACATGCTGCGCGCCCGCCTCTACGAGGCCGAACTGCAGAAGCGCGAGGACGCGGCCAATCAGGAAGCAGCCTCCAAGACCGATATCGGCTGGGGCCACCAGATCCGCTCCTACGTGCTGCAGCCCTATCAGCTCGTCAAGGACTTGCGCACCGGCGTTGAAAGCACGTCGCCGTCGGACGTTCTCGACGGCGCGCTGACGCCCTTCATGGAAGCAGCGCTCGCCCACCGCATCGAGGGCAATAGCGAGGGCGTCGAGGATATCGACTGACGCTCCATTGAAGCCGCATAAAAAAGCCGCGCCGGATTTGCTCCGGCGCGGCTTTTTCGTGTTTGTCTGCCTGCAACCTTACATCAGTTGCTGCATGAACTGGACGGTCGGCCAGCCGTCGGCGGGCATGCCGAGGCGGAGCTGTTCGGCGCGCACGGCGTTGCGGGTGCCGGCGCCGAGAATGCCGTCGATATCGCCGACGTCGTAGCCTTTTTGCGCAAGCACGCGCTGGAGACGCTTCATCTGGCTGTCGCTCAGGCCGCGTTCGGGATTGCCGGCATTATAAGCGGGCGCGCCCTCGAATCGGGTCGCGAAGAAGGCGACCGAGGTCGTGTAGATGAAGGACTGGTTCCATTCCAGATAGACGTTGAAATTCGGATAGGCGAGGAAGGCCGGACCGAAGCGGCCCTGCGGCATCAGCAAAGCGGTCTGCAGGTTGGAGAACCGGGTATTGCCGTCGCGCGGCTGCACGCCGAGCTTGAACCACTGGCCGGCGGTCAGCCCGCCGCCGAAGCCGGTCTTGTCCCAGGGCAGGTTCTGCGGCAGCACCACTTCCTGGATCCAGGGTTCGCCCGGACGCCAGCCGAGGCTGCGGATATAGTTCGCGGCGGTCAGAAGCGCGTCGGGGGAGCTCTTCTTGACGCGGACATGGCCATCGCCATCGCCATCAACGCCGAAGCGGATGATATCCTCCGGCAGCATCTGCACCTGACCGAGCTCGCCGGCCCAGGCGCCGGTTTCGGTCGCCGGATCGAAATCGCCATGCTGGGTCATCTCGATCAGCGCGATAAGCTGCGGACGGAAGATTTCCGGGCGGCGGCAGTCATAGGACAGCGTCACCAGCGCATCGCGGGTGTTGAAGTCGCCCTGCACGGCGCCGAAATCGGTCTCCATCGCCCAGAAGGCGGTGAGAACGCCGGCGGGAACGCCGAATTCGCGGCGGGCGCGGTCAAAGGTGCTGGCATATTGCTGCATCTTCTTCTTGCCGGTCTGCAGACGCGAATTGCTGGCGGTGCGCTGCGAAAATTCGAGGAAGGTCTGCTTGAAGACGCCCTGTGCGCGGTCGCGGTTCAACACGCTTTGGCTGACCGATGCGCCCGAAAGCACGGCGTCGGCTGCCTGCGGCGAAAGCCCGCGCTGGACGGCCTCGGCCTTGACCCCGCTCAGGAAGCTGCCGAAATCGCCGCCGCATTGCTGGGCGGCAACGGGGCCGGCGAAAAGTGATGTCAGTCCGGCGGCAACGACAACCGCCCGGATCGATTTTGAAAGCATAGACGTCTCCTCAGAAACTTTCGGCCCGCATGGGACCCGTCAAATCGGTTCGCACGCTAGCCTAGACCACCTAAGCTTTCATTAAAAACTGAAATTGTTGCTTATGCGCGAAGGATGACGTGCCAGGCATAGCCGCGCCCGATGGTTTCGAACTCAAGTTCGGCATCGATCGCCTCGGCCTCAAGCACGGCCACCATATCGGCGCGCGGCGTCACGTGAAATTTCGCGAGCCAGGCTAGGAGGCCTGCGCGGAACCAGGCAGGCAGTCCTTCCTGCTGGCCGAAATCGACGATGTGAAGCGAGCCGCCGGGATTAAGGGCGCGTCTTGCGAGTTTCACGGCCTGCTGCCAGTCGGGGATCATCGAAAGGCCATAGGAGATGACGATGCGGTCGAAGCCGGTCTCGCCCAACGCGGCCGGCGTGAAGTCGCAGGCGTCGGCGGCGACGAGTACGGGCGGGCTGACGGCATTCGCGAACTTTGCGCGCGCCGAGACCAGCATCTGCTCCGATATATCGAGGCCGTAAAGCCGAACGCCGGGGTAGCGCTTTGCAATGCTGACGAGATTGCGGCCGGTGCCGCAGGCGATTTCCAGCAGCGTGTCGTCGGGCGCGCAATTGAGGTCGGCGATCAGCCTGTCGCGACCGAACAGGTAGTATTTCCGCGTGAGGTCGTAGACATGCCGCTGGTAGCGGTACATCGCGTCCATGGCAGCGGCATGGTCGCGCGCCGGGACGTCAGACATTCCGCTTTTTCTCGTAAATGTGGAAACCGCCATAGATCGCCGAACGGTCGAGCATGCCGAGTTCGCGCGAGGTCTGCGCGAGATAGCTCCATTGCCCGGCGGTTTCCGCGCCAAGCCGGCCTTCGATGATGCTCTTCTCACCGGCGGTGCGGAAGATCACCCGCGCGCCGGGCCGCGCGGTCCGGGTGATTTCGCTCCACAGCGCGTTGATCTGCGCATCGTTCATCCAGTCCTGCGCGTCGAGTAGGACATAGCGGTCCACGCTTTCGGCGGGTTTTCCCGCAAGCAGCTCGGTGAAGTTCGCGTGATGGACCGTCGCGCGCTCGGCATTGGCGCGGATGGCCGGGAACGCTGCCGCCTGCAGATAGGTCGGCATCGGGCCGTCGTCCGGGTAGCGGCGGGCGAAGGCCTGCCAGGCGAAGTAGTTCTCGTGGAGCGGGAACTGGCAGGCGAGCTTTTCCAGCCTTTGCCGCAGCACCGGGGCGAGCGTGCCGGTCTCGCTCGATTTCGCCAGCTCCTCATACTGCCGCGGCGGAATGCCGAGGCCGAACAGCGATGATTTCCGGGCCGTGGTCCAGCGGATCAGCGGCTTGTCGAAGAGCGGCGCGATCCGCTCGTCGAAGAACCGGCGCTGTTCGCGCATGGAGCGCGTCTGCGTCAATTCGGTGATATCGACGCCGTGAAGGCGCGCGACGAGATGACCGGCGCCGATGAAATTGCCGAGCAGGCCGGTCCGGTAGATATTGCGCTCGAACACCGAGATGCGCTTGCGGCCAAGGCCGTCGCGGCCTTCCCAGTAGCGCCGGGTTTCGGCATCGAGATGCGGCGCGATGTGGGTTTCGTAGTCGCGCGCGCTGCCTTTCTCGCCATTGCCGAACAGGCGCAGCACCGCCTCTTGGTCGGGCAGGTGCCGGAAGGCGGCGAGCTTCAGCCGGTTGAGCGCGATATGATGGGTGTTGAGATCGACGACGTCGATATGTTCGGGGCCGCGGCTGAGATAGGCGAGCACATTGCAGCCGCCCGAGCCGATGGTGACAACGCGATGGCCCGGACCGAGCTCCATCGCGGCGATGTCGACATCCGGGTCTTCCCAGATCTGCGGATAGACGAGGCCGGAAAACAGAAGCCCGAAGAGCCGTTCAGAAATGCCTTCCCGGCTGAAGGCCTTGTGCTGCAGCAGCGCCGATTTGAGCCGCGCGGTTTTGCCTCTGCCGTATTCGACTGCGCTCATAGCTTTTCGCCCTCCGTCACGCGCCGCGTCTCACAGAAGCGCTAACGCGGTTGTGCTACGCTTTGATGACGATGAGGGGCTGATCCACAATCCGGCGCTTCAGGCAGCGTCCTTGTTGCGGAAGCGGGCAGAGACCCGCGGCAGGCCGGAGCGCAGCAGCCGGGCGACGCGCTCGCGCCGGGCCGTTTCCTGGCGTTGGTTGAGCCGGGCAAGGACCGGACGTGCGAAGGCGGCGTAAACCAGAAGCGCCGATACGCTTGCCGCCAGATGGGCGA
Source organism: Martelella sp. FLE1502 (assembly GCF_053484255.1). Lineage (NCBI taxonomy): Bacteria > Pseudomonadati > Pseudomonadota > Alphaproteobacteria > Hyphomicrobiales > Aurantimonadaceae > Martelella > Martelella sp. FLE1502. The sequence goes on along the minus strand of NZ_JBAKFQ010000019.1, from coordinate 32,182 downwards.
CCGCGAGCATCTTTGCCGTTTCGAGCGTGGCAGTCGATGCGCCGATGAACAGCACCAGCACCGCAGCGGCCAGCGCCGTTTCCCGGGCCGCGCCGTCGCGACAGCGCATCCCCTGCCAGATGCTCCGCAAGGGCTGCGGCTTGGCGATGTTGTCGTTGTCGGCGCCGGGGAAGGGGCGTTTGAGGCCGGAAAAACCCTTCACCACCGCGATGACGATCACCACGCAGGCGACGATCCGCGCAAGCGCCATGCCGCTCGGCATCACGTGCACAAAGGTCATGGCCGCCGCCAGGCCGATGCCGAAAAAGATGGCGCGGGCGAGCAGGATGCCGAGGCCGACCGCCGGCAGGGCCTTTAGCCCGCGCTGATAGCGCCTGTCGGCGAAATCCAGCATTCGACCCGAAGGCAGAGAGAAGAGCAGGAAAACGAGCGCGGCGTATGCCGCCGCGATACCGGTACTCAAGGGCATTCCTCCATCCGCAATGATTATAAAAAACCTCGCGGCGGAAAAGGTCAATCGGCGGGGGCGATTTCCTGACCGATTTCCTCCATTGCGGCAATGAACCACGGCGTTTCGATATCGAAGCTGCCGCCGCCCTTGATCCGGTCGAATTCGATGGTGCGCAACTGACCGCTGCGTTCCACATCATGGCCGGTCACGCCCGAAACGCCGTCGAGCGCGCTTTCCACGGCGAGATCGACCATCGAGTGAATCAGCCTCAGATCATCATTGTTGGCCGGGGCCGAACGGGCATAATAGCCGGATTTCTGCACCATTGCGCGCTCGGCGCCGAGCAGGGAGGCGAATTGTTTGGCGAACCAGTCGCCGACATTGATGGTGTCGAGCTTGACGTGGCCGAAGGCGTCGCGGGCGATCGATGCTCCGGAAGCCTCGCGCTCGGCGACGATGGCGTCGAGGCAGGCACCCTCGGAAACGAACAGCGAAATCGTGCCATTTTCGTCCATCACCTGCTTCAGGCGGTCCGCTTCCTGTTCCAGGTCGAAGGCGGTTTCCGGCAGATAGACGCCGTCGATCATCTTCATCGCCCGGTTCATCAGCATGCCGTCCACGAATTCGGTCGATTTGATCCGGTCGAGATAGGCGCGCGCGGTCGCCGCCGTCAGCCAGCCGCAGCTTCGGCCCATCACCTCGTGGATGATCAGGGTGCGGGGCGCGGCGCTCTGCTCGTTGGAGATATTGTCGAAGAAGGCCGCGCCATATTCGGCCGCCGTCCATGCGCCAAGCGTCTGGCGGATTGGCTTGACGTCGTTGTCGACCGTCTTGGGCAGGCCGACCACGGTCAGGTCGTAGCCGTTGGTCTTGAGATAGGCGGCGAGATCGGCCGCTGTCGTATTGGTGTCGTCGCCGCCGATCGTGTGAAGAATGGTGATTCCGTCCTTCGTCAGCTGCTCGGCGGCAACCTGCAGCGGATCGGCGCCTTCCGGCACCAGGCCGCGCTTCTCGCAATCCTTGCGGTTGGTGAGCTTCACCCGGCTGTTGCCGATCGGCGAGCCGCCGAACTTGTGCAGGAGATGGGCCTGCTGGCGGATATTCGGCGTGATTGCCATGCTGTCGCCCGTCAGAAGCCCGGCATAGCCGGAGCGATAGGCGATGATCTGGGTATCGGGCGCGATGTCCGAATAGCGCTCGATCAGCCCGCCAACGGCGGAGGAAAGGCAGGGGGCAAGCCCCCCGGCGGTGAGCATGGCGACTTTGTGCTGGGACATCGGACCTCTTTCCTGGCTTCGACTTCGCGACATGGATGCGTCAGCCGCGCCGGGGTGTAAAGCCCGTTCAGCAATAAAATCGGTTTGACGCGGCTGGCATGCAACTGGAAACTCTTTCAGAGTAAACTAGGTTTCTTTTTGCTTGCCGTAGATAGGTGACCAGCGATCACGACGTAGGCGTTCACCCCAGAACCCGCGCCTGCGCCAGGGGTTGCTGGACCAGCGGCGGGAAGTCGTCGGGGGTGATGGTTTCCTTTTCCAGCAGCATGCGCGCGCCGTCGTCGAGGTCCTTGCGGCGCTGGTTGAGGACTTCCTTGGCGCGTTCATAAGCCTCGTCGATCAGCTTGCGGATCGCGAGGTCGATCTCGCGGGCGGTGACGTCGGAATAATCCTTGGCGCCGCCCATGCCGGGGGCCTCGGGCATGTATTGGGCGCGCTTCTGTTCCAGCGCCGCCTGGCCGATATCCGGGTCCATGCCGAAACTCATGACGTATTGACGGGCGATATCGGTGACGCGGGCGAGATCGTCGGAGGCGCCGGTGGAGATTTCGCCGTAGACGATGTCTTCCGCCGCCCGGCCCGCAAGCAGCACCACCATGCGGTCGCGTAGTTCGCCTGCGGTGATCAGGAAGCGGTCCTCGGTCGGGCGCTGCATGGTGTAACCGAGCGCGCCGATAGAGCGCGGGATGATCGAGATCTTGTGCACCGGATCGGTCTTGGGCAGGGCGGCTGCGGCCAGCGCATGGCCCATTTCGTGAAAGGCGACGCGTTCGCGTTCGTCCGGGTTCAGCAGCCTTCCGCGCCGTTCGGACCCGGCGACGATGCGCTCCACGGCCTGGGTGAAGTCTTCCATCGTCACCTTCTCGCCGCCGCGCCTCGTCGCGAAGATCGCGGCCTCGTTGACGAGGTTGGCGAGATCGGCGCCGGAAAAGCCCGGCGTCAACGCCGCGACCTGGCCGGCGTCGACATCTTCGGCAAGCCGGATTTTCTTCATGTGAACGGCGAGGATGGCGGCGCGGCCGGTGCGATCCGGGCGGTCCATCACCACCTGACGGTCGAAGCGGCCGGCCCGCGTCAGCGCCGGGTCGAGCACTTCCGGCCGGTTGGTGGCGGCCAGGATGACAATGCCGGCGGCGGGATCGAAGCCGTCGAGTTCCACCAGAAGCTGGTTCAGCGTCTGCTCCTTCTCATCATTGCCGCCCATGCCGAAGGAATTGCGGGCGCGGCCCAGCGCGTCGAGCTCATCGATGAAGATGATGCAGGGCGCCATCTCGCGGGCCTGCTTGAACAGATCGCGCACGCGCGCAGCCCCCACGCCGACGAACATCTCGACGAATTCCGAGCCGGAGATCGAGAAGAAGGTGACGCCGGCCTCGCCCGCGACCGCCTTGGCGATCAGCGTCTTGCCGGTGCCGGGCGGGCCGACCAGCAGCAGTCCTTTCGGAATATGCGCGCCGAGCCGGCCGTATTTCTCGCGTTCGGTGAGGAAGGAGACGACTTCCTTCAGTTCGAGCTTGGCCTCGTCGGCGCCGGCCACATCGTCAAAGGTCACGCCGGTGTCGCGCTCGACATAGATCTTGGCCTTGGACTTGCCGATATTCATCATGCCGCCAAGGCCCATCCCCTGCTTTTCGGCAAATTTGCGGAAGAACCAGGCCCAGATCGCGAAGAAGATCACGATCGGCAGTACCCAGGAGAGGATCTGTGTCAGAAGCGAATGGTCGGGAACGCCGGTGACATCCACCTTGTACTTGTCGAAGTCGACAGCCAGTTCCTGTGGCACGCGGTAGGTGACGAAATATTCCTTGCCGTCCACCGCCGTCTTGAACTTGCCCTCGATCGTGTTTTCGGCGATCGCCACCGACTGGACCTGGCCCTTTTCGATATAGTTGATCATGTCGGAATAGCTGATCCGCGCGACGTCGCGCGACGTAAACCAGAGCTGAAACCCGATCACGATCAGGAAGGCCACCAGAAAATAGCCAAGGTTGAATGTATTCTTGCGTTCCATGGCGCGAAGTCTCCCGGTCATGCGTCCCTGCCCATGTCTATAGCCACCCGCTTGCCGGGCAGGCAATCGGAAAAGGCGGGCGCGGTGCGGGAGCGCGTGCGGGACGGGACGAAAATGTCGCAGTGCGATCACGGAAAATTTCTGATTGAACCGCTCGGTTCGACTTGCATGCGTCGCCGTTTTTGTCCAATCTTGCGATTCTTGAGAAGGCGGGTCGCACCGCCGGGAGCCTGTTGAATGTCATTCTGGGAAAAACTGGTCCATTTCGTCAGCCAGTCCGCCGGCAACGTCCTGACCGGCGTGGTCGAAGCCGTGCGCACGCTGTTCGAGGGCGATCCCGAAACCCGCCGCCAGGTGGCGTTTTCCGTTTCGCTGATCGCGCTCTCGGCGAAGATGGCGAAGGCCGATGGCTTCGTGACCATGGAAGAGGTTGCCGCCTTCCACGAGATTTTCGAAATCCCGGAGGAAGAGCGCGTCAACGTCGCCCGGCTCTATAATCTCGCCCGTCAGGATATCGCCGGCTACGATGCCTATGCACGCAAGCTCAAGGGGCTGTGCTCGGATGGCGAGGAGGGCTGCCCGCTGCTGGAAGAGGTGATCGACGGCCTGTTCCATATCGCCAAGGCCGACGGCAATATCCACGAGAAGGAACTGGATTTCCTGGCCCATGTCGCCGAGATCTTCGGCATCAGCGAGGCTCGTTTCCAGACCATCTGCGCGCGTCATATGGATATGGGCGAGCGCGACCCCTACGGCGTGCTCGGCGTCTCCCGCAATGATGACTTCAAGACCATCCGAAGCCGCTATCGCGCGCTGGTGGCCGAAAACCATCCCGACCGGCTGATCGCACGCGGCGTGCCCAAGGAATTCCATGCCGCGGCGAATGACCGCATGGCCCGCATCAACGCGGCCTATGAGGCGATCGAGCGCGATCAGCGGGCGGCTTGACATGAGTGCCGCGCGTCTCCGCCTGCTTCTGGCCGCAGCCTTCATCCCCGCCGGACCTGTCCTGGCCGCCGATGACGGCCTTGCGACCGCGAAAGCCATGGTCGTCGCCGCCCATCCCGGACAGTGCGAGAGCGATCTTGCCGAACGCTTCGACGGGCTTGAGGATCAGGCGTTCGACGTGTCATGGCCGGAGACCCGCTATGACGGGACGGTGGAGGATGTGAAGGGGCGGCTCTACCAGATCACCTGCGGCATCGGCGCCTATAACGTGGCTGTCGCCTATGTCTTTGCCCGCGAGGACGGGTTTCCGGAAGAGGGCGAGATCGTATCCTTCGCGACGCCCGCTTATTCCGTCGATTACGAGCCCGGCGACGACACCTATACCAAGCTGGTCCGCGATCCCGAGGTCACCGGCTTTTCGGCCGGCACGATCCTGGTCAATCCGGAATTCGATGCGGAGACCAACACGATCTCCACCTTCGAGAAGTGGCGCGGACTGGGCGATGCCTATTCCGCCGGGCGCTGGACGCTCGACAAGGGCAGTTTCGTGCTCAAGCACTATGTCATCGATCCGATCTACGAGGCCAATCTCGAAGATCCGCCCGAAGCGCTGATCGACACGCAATTCACGCTCTATGAGGCCGGGCCCTGAGCGATAGCTTGAACCCTCCGCCAATCTTTCCCTTGCATTGACGGCCATGCTCGGTGAAGCTTCGGCAGGTTTCCAGAGAGCGGGTCATGACACGACATTTCAGGACAATCATCATCGGTCGCGGGCTGATGGGCGCGGCTGCCGCGCGCCATCTTGCGGGCATGGAAGAGGGCGTCGCCGTCATCGGGCCGGATGAGCCGGCGGACAAGGCCGCGCATACCGGCGTCTTCGCCAGTCATTATGATGAGGGCCGCATTACCCGCACCATCGACCGCAATCCGGTCTGGGCGCGGCTCGCCAACCGGTCTATCGCCCGCTACCGGGATATCGAGCGCGACAGCGGCATCGATTTCTTCGGCGAGGTCGGCGCGCTGATCGTCGGGCCGGGCCGCTCGCGCGGGCGCTATGTCGAAACCATCATGGATGCCGCCGGTCAATGCGGGGCATTGGCGGAAATTGTCGAAGGGGCAGGGCTTCGGGAGAAATTCCCTTACTTCGCCTTCGCGCCGAAAACGGAGGGCGTGTTTGAAGCGCGCCGGGCGGGCTATATCTCGCCGCGAAGGCTTGTGGCCGCGCAGTCCCTGCTTGCCGGAAAGGCCGGCGCGGAGGTGATCGCCGCGACCGTGACCGAGGTGAACGATGGCGGCGTGCGGGTCAGTGTTGCCACCGATGCCGGCGAGACGCTGACGGCCGACAAGGTGCTGGTGGCCGCCGGCGGCTTCACCATCAACGAGAAGCTTCTGCCGGCGAAGATCGACCTCACCGTCTTTGCCCGCACCATCGCCTATTTCGAGGTGGACGAGGAAGAAGCCCGGTCGCTTTCGGCCATGCCGAGCCTGATCTACAAGGCGGAGTTCGATGAGGACGGCATCTATCTTCTGCCGCCGATCCGCTACCCCGATGGTCGCTGGTACATCAAGATCGGCGGCGATCCCGATGATGTGCCGCTTTCAAGCGAGGCGGATATCCGCGACTGGTTCCGCTCGACCGGGCATAACGCCACGCGCGAGCACCTGACCCGGATCATCTGCGATCTGATGCCGAAGCTGAAGGTGCTGCAATCGGAAACCGGCACCTGCGTCACGAGCTATTCGCCGTCCGGCTATCCGATGATCGGCTTCTCGCCATCGCCCCGGATCGCGGTGCTGACCGCCGGCTGCGGGGCGGCGGCCAAGAGTTCGGACGAGATCGGCCGGCTTGGCGCGGTGCTGATGGCTAAGGGCACGCTTGCGGGCGAGGACTACCCGGTCGATTTCGCGCCGTCGTTTTCGTAATCTCTTTCCTTCGATCCCAAAACGCACTAGGAAAGCCCGACCAGTTGGCCGGGCGGCCGCGCTTTGCCAATGCCGAAAGGCGGCAGGGTGAGGAAAGTCCGGGCTCCACGGAAACACGGTGCCGGAGAAAGTCCGGCGGGGGCGACCCCAGAGATAGTGCCACAGAAAGCAAACCGCCCGGCTTTTGCCGGGTAAGGGTGAAAGGGTGGGGTAAAAGCCCACCGCGCCAGCGGCAACGCATGGCGGCACGGTAAACCTCACCGGGAGCAAAACCGAATAGGGATGACGCGGCGCTTGACGCCAGCCTGTTTCCAGGCCGGTCATCCGGGTGGGTTGCGAGAGGCAGCGTGCAAACGCTGTCCCAGATGAATGGCCGCCACGTTTTGCGGGCAACCGCAAAGCCATACAGAACCCGGCTTACAGGCCAACTGGTTATTTCCTTTTTTCATTCAAAAACGGGCGCTTGGGCGCGCCGTTTGGCATGCCGCGATGAAAGCTTTCGTTAAGGGCGGGCTGATAGAATCAGCCTTTCCGAAAGCGCTGTCGACACGGTTAATAACGGCTTATCCCATTGACGCCCAAATCTGCCCATGTTATCCCATTAAGCATAAATTCGCTGCCCGATGCGGATGCGGCTTCCGGGCGGCGCGATGGCTTTAAGTGTTTGTTTTTCATGCTGAGTTCGCCCGTCGGGCGGTTTGGTTTTCCAGGGTATTCCTTTGGGTTGGCGGTCTGCGAAGGACTGCTAGAGACGTCGGTAGTAGCGCGTAATGAACCGGTTTCTGTCCAACGCGACCAAGAAGGTCGACGCCAAGGGAAGGGTGTCGGTGCCTGCGGTGTTCCGCACGGTGCTGGCGGAGCGGAATATCACGGAGCTCTACTGCTTCCAGGATTTCGTCTTCCCGGCAATCAGCATCGGCGGTCCCGATCTACTCGACCGGTTCGAGCGGCAGATCGATCAGGAAGACCCGTTCTCGGCGGAAGCAAACAGCATGTCGCTGCTGATCCATGGCGGCGGCGTGTTCGCGAAACTCGATGCCGAGGGGCGGTTGATGGTCACGGACTTCATCCGCGATTTCACCGGCATCGATACGGAGGTCACATTTGTGGGGCGGGCGGATCACTTCCAGCTTTGGGAGCCGCAGGCATTTCAGGAAGCGCAGGCACAAGCGCGCAAGGCCCGTCTCGGCGGGCGGGCGGGCGCCTGATGAAACGGGGAAACGGAATGGCGGGGAATCCTGGCACAATCGATGCCAATGGCGGACCGGTTCGTCACATTCCGGTTATGCTTGCCGAGGTGCTGGCTCAGTTGAAGCCGGCGCCCGGCAAGATCATTCTCGACGGCACGTTCGGTGCGGGCGGCTATTCCGGCGCGCTGCTGGAGGAGGGCGCCGAGGTTATCGGTCTCGACCGCGATCCGAATGCGATTGCTGCAGCCGGCGATCTTCTCGCGCGCTACCCGCGCCTCTCTCTGCATCACGCCCGTTTCTCCACGCTCGATCGCTTTGCGCCTGAAGGCGGGCTTGATGGCGTGGTGCTGGATATCGGCGTCTCCTCCATGCAGATTGATGAGGCCGAGCGCGGCTTTTCCTTCCAGAAGAACGGCCCCCTCGACATGCGCATGTCGGGCGAGGGCGTTTCCGCTGCCGATGTCGTCAACCGGGCGAAGGTCGGAGACCTGACGCGGATTTTCGGCATTCTCGGCGAGGAAAAGAACGCCGGCCGCATCGCCCGCGCCATCGAGAAGAAGCGCGCCGAGGAGCCGTTTGCGACCACCCGCGACCTTGCCGGGCTGATCGAGGTCGTCACCCCGCGCCGCGCCAAGGACAAGATCCATCCCGCTACCCGCGTGTTCCAGGCGCTCCGTGTCTACGTCAATGACGAGCTCGGCGAGTTGGCCGGCGCTCTGCTGGCGGCCGAACGGGCCCTGAAGTCCGGCGGCGTGCTGGCGGTTGTCACCTTCCATTCGCTTGAGGACCGGATCGTCAAGCAGTTCATTTCGGCGCGCCTCGGCAAGGCCGGCGGCTCGCGCCACCTGCCGGAAGTCGCGCCCGCGCCCGCTCTTTTCGATCAGCCGGGTAAGGCCATGATCGCGGCGAGCGAGGAAGAGGCCGCGGAAAATCCGCGGGCGCGCTCCGCCAAGCTCCGCGCCGCGATCCGCACCGCAGCGCCTGCGCCTGAAACCGGGCTCGATGCTTTCGGCCTGCCGTCCCTTGCCGATATTTCCCGCCTTGGAGGCGCCTGATGCTTCGTCCGCTCGATCTCATCCTCATTCTGGTCATGGTCGCGACCGCGACGGTCACCTACACGATCAAATACAGCGTCGAGGCGACCTATGATGAGGTTCGCGCGCTCGATGACCAGATCGCGCTGGAGCAGAACAATATCGACCTGCTGAAGGCCGACGAGGCGCTGCTGACGCAGCCCGCCCGCATGGCGCGGCTTGCCGAGTTCTTCGCGGCCGAGCTCGACCTGCACCCGGCCGAACCGGAGCAGATCGCAACGCTCGACCAGCTTCCTCCCATTGCTCCCGAGCCTGTCGAAGAGGAGCTGCCGCCGCTGATGGCCGGCAATGCCCCCGACGGCACGGATATCGTCATAACCGGATCGGTGACACCATGATCAAGCTTCCCGGCATCCTCAAACTGAAGCCCAGGCTGAAGCCCAAGGCGCGCCGCGTTGCGAAGGCACAGCCAGAAGCTGCGGAGTCCAACGTGTTTCAGGGCACGGCCAAGAAACGCGTCAATCTTGCGCGCAGCCGGGTCGGCTTCGTCACCTTCGCCTTCGTCGCCGTCTATGCCGTGATCGGCGGGCGGCTGGTGCATTATTCGCTGGCCAAGGATGATGGCGCGGTTGCCCGCGCGGCGATGCCGCTGACGCTGGCGCGCCGTCCGGATATCGTCGACCGCAACGGCGCGGTGCTGGCGACCGACGTCCGGATGATGTCGCTTTATGCCGACCCCTCGATGATCACCAGCGCCGACGATGTTCTCGACGCGCTGCTGCCGATCTTTCCCGATCTCGATGCCAAGCGCGCCTACCGGCTGTTGAATTCGAAGGGCGAATTCGTGTGGCTGAAGCGCCAGATCACGCCCAAGCAGCAGAGCCAGGTTCTGGCCGCCGGCGTGCCCGGCGTCGGCTTCCGCCCGGAGGTGCATCGCTTCTATCCCGGCGGTCCGCAGGCGGCCCACGTCCTCGGCCTCGTCGATATCGACAATCGCGGCCTGTCCGGCATCGAGCGCTACATGGACAAGACCGACGGCATTTCCGGCCTGATGGGCCTCGGTCTGTCGGGCGCGATGGACCTGAAACCGTTCGAGACCTCGATCGATCTGCGCGTGCAGAGCATCCTGCGCGACGTTCTGGTGGAGGGCGTCAACAAGTTCCATGCCATCGGCGCGACCGGCACGGTTCTGGACGTCAACACCGGCGAGATCATTGCGCTCGCATCGGTGCCCGATTTCGACCCGAACAATCCGCCGCCGGCGACCGATCCGCGGATGCTGAATGACGCGATCACCGGCGTTTACGAAATGGGCTCGACCTTCAAGGCCTTCACGCTGGCCATGGGGCTGGAATCCGGCAAGTTCAACATGAATAGCCTTGTCGACGCGAAAACGCCGCTGATCTTCGGCCGCTCGCGCATCCGCGACGACCATGCCCAGAACCGGATTCTCACCTATCCGGAGGTCTTCACCTATTCCTCCAATATTGGCGCGTCGCGTATCGCGGCCGCCGTCGGCCCGGACTACCAGCGCACGTTTCTGGAAAATCTCGGCCTGCTCGACAAGATGGATACCGAGATCGGCGGTGCGGGAACGCCGCAGCGCCCGCAGAAATGGGGCGGGGTCTTTTCCGCGACCGTCTCCTTCGGCCAGGGCGTGACCACAACCTCGCTGCAGACGGCGGCCGCCGCGGCGGCGCTGGTCAATGGCGGCAAGCTTCTGACGCCGACCTTCCTGCCGCGCAGCCAAGAGGAGGCCGACCGGATCGCCAAGCACGTGGTCTCCAAGGAAACCAGCGACAAGATGCGTTATCTTTTGAGGCTGAACGGCACGGACGGCTCGGGCCGCAACGGCCAGGTGCCCGGCTACCGCGTTGGCGGCAAGACCGGCACGTCGGAGAAGATTATCGATGGGAAATATTCGAAAGATCGCAATTTCAACGCTTTTCTTGCCGCATTTCCCATGGACAACCCGCAATATGTCGTCCTGGTGACGATTGACGATGCCAAGAAGGTCGAGGGGGTCCCCGGTCGTACGGCCGCCTGGAACGCCGGGCCGATGAATGGCGAGATCATTCGCCGGACGGCGCCAATCCTCGGCGTTGATCCCGATTTCGGCGCGGAAGGGGCAGCCCTCCTCGCTTCCTACTGATGCCATGCCATCCGGCCCGCCGGGTGCAGAACAGAGACTGACACGATGAAACTGAGCGCTCTCGCCGGAACGGCCTTTCCCGAACTGAATGCGGCGCTTGCCGGCAGCGCCGGCGCGCTCGACATCACCTCTCTGACCGCCGATAGCCGCAAGGCCGAACCCGGCGCGCTGTTCGTGGCGATTGCCGGCAGCAAGGCGGACGGCGCTGCCTTCATCGATGACGCCGCCAAGCGCGGCGCGGTCGCGGCGATTAGCGCTTCGCCTCACGACGACGCCCGCATACCGGTGCTCACGGTTGAAAATCCACGCGCCTTTCTTGCGATCGCGGCTGCCCGTTTCTACGGCGCACAGCCGGAAACCATGGTGGCCGTGACCGGTACGGCGGGCAAAACCTCCGTCGCCTCCTTCACCCGCCAGATCTGGGCCCATGCCGGCCTATCCGCCGCCATGATCGGCACCACCGGCGTCACGGCCCCCGGTCGCACCGAATACGGCTCGCTGACCACGCCTGATCCGGTGGCGCTGCATGCGCTGCTTGCCGAGCTTGCCCGCGACGGCGTCACCCATGGCGCGATGGAAGCCTCCAGCCACGGGCTCGACCAGTACCGGCTCGACGGCGTTCGGCTTTCGGCCGGCGCGTTCACCAATCTCGGCCGCGACCACATGGATTATCATCCGACCGTGGAGCATTATTTCGCAGCCAAGATGCAGCTTTTCGAACGTGTTTTGCCGACCGGTTCGCCGGCCGTTATCAACGCCGATGACGAATGGTCGGATCGCGCGATTGCCGCGGCGGAAGGCGCTGGCCAGCGCGTGCTCACCGTCGGCCGCAAGGGTGAATTTCTGGCGCTGAAGCGCGTCGAGCAGAAGCGTGACAGCCAGTTCGCCGAAATCCTGCATGACGGCACGATTTACGAGGTGCGGCTGCCGCTGGCCGGCGAGTTCCAGATTTCGAACGCGCTGGTCGCTGCTGGTCTTGCGATTGCAACGGGCGTTGACGCCCGGACCGCGCTTCTGGCGCTGGAAAAGGTGGAAGGCGCTGCCGGCCGGCTTCAGCTTGCCGGCAAGGCCGAAAACGGCGCGCTCGCCTATATCGATTACGCCCACAAGCCCGATGCACTGGAGAAGGTGCTCACCGCGGTGCGTCCCTTCACCACGGGCCGGGTTATCGTGGTCTTCGGCTGCGGCGGCGATCGCGATAAGGGTAAGCGGCCTATCATGGGCGAGATCGCCACCCGGCTTGCCGATATCGTGATCGTCACCGACGACAATCCGCGCTCCGAGGTGCCCGCCGAGATCCGCTCGGAAATCCTGGCGGCCGCTCCGGCTGCGAAGGAGATCGGCGACCGGGCCGAGGCGATCGCCCATGCCGTCGGCCTTTTGCAGACGGGCGATACATTGATCGTAGCCGGCAAGGGGCATGAGGAAGGGCAGACGGCGGGCGGCGTGACACGCCCCTTCTCCGACCTTGTCGAAGTCAAGAAGGCATTGGAGGGCCACGCATCGTGAGTTTGCTTTGGACATCAGCCGAAATGGTCGAGGCCATGGACGGGCGTCCGGTGGGCGAACTGCCGGAAGGCGTCACGGGCGTTTCGATCGACAGCCGCACGATTTCTCACGGCGAAGCATTCTTCGCCATCGTCGGCGACCGTGTGGATGGCCACAAGTTCGCGGGCCTTGCCGCCAAGAACGGCGCGACGCTGCTGGTTGTGGCCGAGGCCAAGCTGCCGGCGCTCGGCCGGCTGACCTGCGGTATGATCGTCGTCGACGATGTGCTGGAGGCCATGGGGCGTCTGGCGATGGCGGCGAGGGCGCGCACGGACGCCCGCATCATCGCCGTCACCGGCTCCGTCGGCAAGACCAGCACCAAGGAAATGATCGCCGCCGGGCTGAAGGCCTCCGGCAAGGTTCATTCGGCCGTTGCCTCGTTCAACAACCATTGGGGCGTGCCGCTGACGCTTGCCCGCATGCCGGCCGATACCGAGTTCGGCGTGTTCGAGATCGGCATGAACCATTCCGGCGAAATCCGCCCGCTGACGAGAATGGTGCGCCCGCATGTGGCGGTAATCACCACCATCGCGCCGGTCCATATCGGTAATTTCTCCGGCATTGAGGGGATTGTCGCCGCCAAGGCTGAGATTTTCGAGGGGCTGGAGCCCGACGGCGCGGCGATCCTCAACCGCGATATCGATGCCTTCGACAAGCTGGCGCGGATTGCCCGGCGCCATGGCGCGCGCATCGTCTCCTTCGGCGAACATGCCAAGGCCGATTATCGCCTGCTCGAGTACCGCACCGTCAGCGACAAGCGCAACGAGCGCGGCCATGTTCTCGCAGCCCTTGGCACGGAGGAGCCGACGGCCTTCAATCTCGGCCTGCCGGGCCAGCACATGGCGGAAAACGCGCTTGCCGCCCTTGCGGCGATCGCCGAGGCCGGCGGCGATGTCCATGCCGCGCTCGGCGCGTTCGAGACCGTCGAGCAGATGAAGGGCAGGGGACGGCGTCAGCGTCTGAAGGCGCCCGATGGCGTCTTCACGCTGATCGATGAAAGCTATAATGCCAACCCGGCCTCGATGCGGGCGGCGCTGGAGCTTCTGGGCTCCGGAAACGAGCCCGGCCGCAGGATCGCGGTGCTCGGCGATATGCTGGAACTTGGCGAATACGCCCGACCGGCGCATGAGGCGCTGGCCGGTCCGCTGGTCGCAGCCGGTGTCACCCATGTCTGGCTAGCGGGTGATGAAATGCAGGCGCTCAGCGAGGCGCTGCCGGAAAGCATTGTTGTGGAATATCGCGACAACGCCGCCGAATTGGCTGAATTCGCCGTTGGCGCTGTCGCGGCCGGCGACACGATAATGCTAAAGTCGTCAAACGGAATGGGATTCGGCGTCATCGTTCAGAAACTGACCGAGACCTATCCGGCGGAAGGGTAAACCGGGCGTAAACAATTTCGTGGCATACCGGTGTTCAACATGCTGCGAACAACAATAAATGACTGCGCCCGCCGTGGCCCGAAAGGGAATGATGGCGCGCGCTCTGCCTTTTCTGGAAAGGGGCGTTCATGCTGATTTGGCTCGTGGAGTTGTCGGACAGGTTTCAGTTTTTCAATCTGTTCCGCTACATCACATTCCGCTCCGGCGCCGCCGTATTCACCTCGGCACTGATCGTCTTCCTGTTCGGCCCGCGGATCATCGCCGCGCTGAGATTGCGCCAGGGCAAGGGCCAGCCGATCCGCGCAGACGGTCCGCAGACCCATTTCAAGAAGGCAGGCACGCCGACCATGGGCGGGCTGATGATTTTGGCCGGCATCATCGGCTCCGCGCTGCTGTGGGCCGATCTTTCCAATGCCTATGTCGTGGCCACGCTGTTGGTGACGCTCGGCTTCGGCGCGATTGGTTTTTATGACGACTATCTCAAGGTCACCAAGCAGTCCGACAAGGGCTTTTCCGGCCGCCGCCGGCTGTTCTTCGAATTCGTCATTGCCGGCGTCGCGGTTGCCTTCATGATGTACGCGGCCAACCTTGCCAGCATTGACGGCGCGACGCTCGGCTCGGCGCTGACCTTTCCCTTCTTCAAGGATTTCGTGATCGACCTCGGCTGGTTCTTCATCCCGTTCGGCGCCTTTGTGATCGTCGCCGCCGGCAACTCCGTCAACCTGACGGACGGGCTCGATGGCCTCGCCACCGTGCCGGTGATGATCGCCGCCGGCTCCTTCGCGCTGATCGCCTATGTCGTCGGCAACTCGGTGTTCGCTTCCTATCTGCAGATCAACTATGTGCCGGGCACCGGCGAACTCGTCGTGCTGCTGTCCGCCGTGATCGGGGCTTGCATGGGCTTTTTGTGGTTCAACGCCCCGCCGGCCGCCATCTTCATGGGCGATACCGGATCGCTGGCGCTAGGCGGGCTGATCGGCTCGGTCGCGGTCGCCACCAAGCACGAGATTGTCATGGCGATCATCTGCGGCCTGTTCGTGCTGGAAGCGCTCTCGGTGATCATCCAGGTCGCCGTGTTCCGGCGCACCAAGCGGCGCGTCTTCCTGATGGCGCCGATCCATCATCATTTCGAAAAGCTCGGCTGGACCGAAAGCCAGGTGGTGATCCGCTTCTGGATCATCTCCTTCGGCCTCGCGCTGATCGGGCTTTCAACGCTGAAGCTCAGGTAGGTCGATGATCGCGGTCTCGCAATTTTCCGGCAAGAAGGTCGCGCTGTTCGGGCTTGGCGGTTCGGGCATGGCGACCGCGCTGGCGCTGATTGCCGGCGGAGCGCAGGTGACCGCCTTCGACGACAATGCCGAAAGCTGCCGCCTTGCCGCGGAAAAGGGCATTCCGATCGCCGATCTGCGCCATATGGACTGGAGCGGTTTTACCGCGCTCGTCCTTGCCCCCGGCGTGCCGCTGACGCATCCGAAACCGCATTGGGTGGTGGAGCAGGCGAAGGCCGCAGAGACCGAGATCATCGGTGATGTCGAGCTTCTGGCGCGCGAACGCTGCGCGACCTGCCCCGAGGCAAAGCTGATCGCGATCACCGGCACCAACGGCAAGTCCACCACCACGGCGCTGATCGGTCATATCCTGAAGGCGGCAGGCCGCGATGTGGAGGTCGGCGGCAATATCGGCCACGCCGTTCTCGATCTTGCGCCGCTTCAACCCGGACGCATCTATGTCGTCGAGTGCTCGTCCTACCAGATCGACCTTGCGCCGACGCTGGACGCCGATGTCGGCCTGCTCCTGAACCTGACGCCCGACCATCTCGATCGCCATGGCGACATGACCCGCTATGCCGCGATCAAGGAGCGGCTGGTGGCCGGGGCGAAGCGCGCGGTGGTCGGCGCCGACGATACCTATTGTACGGCGATCGCCGGACGGCTGGAGGCGGCCGGACACGATGTCGTTCCGATTTCCAGCGATCTAGCCCATATCGGCAGTGGTCTCGCCTTCGATGGCGGGGCGATCGTCTCTGCGGAGAACGGGGCGGTTGTAGCAGACCTTTCCGATCATCCCGTTCTGCGCGGCGCGCATAACGGCCAGAACGCCGCTGCCGCGATCGCGGCCTGCCGTGCGGTCGGGCTCTCCGACGCCGAGATCCGCGATGGTCTCGCGACCTTCCCCGGTCTTGCCCACCGCATGCAGCCGGTGGCGCGATTGGGCTCCGTGATTTTCGTCAACGATTCCAAGGCCACCAATGCCGAGGCATCCGCCCCGGCGCTGAAAACCTTCAGCGACATCCACTGGATCGCCGGCGGCCGCGCCAAGGAAGGCGGCATCGCGGCCCTTGCGCCCTTCTTTCCCAAGATCGCCCGCGCCTATCTCATCGGCGAGGCGGCGGAGGCCTTTTCGGCCACGCTTTCGGGCGCTGCCGACACCGTGATCTGCGGCACGCTGGAAAACGCCGTCAAACAAGCGGCAGACGACGCGGGGAAGAGCAAGGCCGAGATGCCGGTGGTGCTGCTGTCGCCCGCCTGCGCCAGCTTCGACCAGTACCGCAATTTCGAAAAACGCGGCGATGCCTTCGTCAGCGCCGTCATGGCGCTTGACGGCATTGAGCCGTTTGCAGCAACCGGCAAGGAGGCCTGATCCATGGTCAGTCGCGTTCAGCGAGGCCCAATCGCAGACTGGTTCTGGACCATCGACCGATGGTTGCTGGCGGCCTTCATCGTGCTGATGGGCATTGGTTTCATGCTCTCGTTTGCCGCTTCGCCCGCCGTCGCCGAACGCCTCGGCTATGACAGTTTCCACTTCGTCACCCGCCACGCGATCTTCCTGGTGCCCTCGCTGGCGGTGATGATCTCTCTTTCCTTCTGCTCGCCGCGCATGATCCGCCGCCTTGCGGTGATCATTCTCATCGGCTCGCTGCTCGCGATGGTCGCGGCGCTGTTCATCGGCACCTCCAACAACGGCTCGCGCCGCTGGATCGTGCTGGCCGGCTTCTCGGTGCAGCCCTCGGAATTCCTTAAACCCGCCTTCGCGGTGGTCTGCGCCTGGCTGTTCGCCGAGCATCAGCGCTATCCGGAAATCCCGGGCAATCTCTTTGCCGGCATGCTGTTCATCGTCTCCGCGGTGCTGCTGATCGCGCAGCCGGACTTTGGTCAGACCGTGCTTCTGGGCATCGTCTGGGGCGGCATCTTCTTCATGGCCGGCATGTCGTGGATATGGATCGCGGGCCTCGGCGGCGCCGGGGTGGCGGGCATTCTGGCGGCCTATACCTGGCTGCCGCACGTGACCTCGCGTATCGACCGGTTCCTGACCGGGGAGGGCGACAACCTCCAGGTGGAGCTTGCCGCCAAGGCGATCCAGAGCGGTGGCCTCTTCGGTCTCGGACCGGGCGAGGGGATCGTCAAGCGGCGGTTGCCGGACAGCCATACCGACTTCGTGTTCTCCGTCGCGGCGGAGGAGTTCGGCATCCTGTTCTGCATGTTCATCGTCGCAATCTTCGCCTTCATCGTGCTGCGGGGCCTCAGCCACGCCTATCGCGAGCGCGACGATTTCGCCCGCTTCGCCGTCGCTGGCCTCGTGCTGCAGATCGGCATGCAGTCGGTGATCAATATCGGCGTGGCGCTGCAGCTGATGCCTGCCAAGGGCATGACGCTGCCGCTGATTTCGGCGGGCGGCTCGTCCATGATCGCAACCTGCATCGGCGCGGGCTTCGTGCTGGCGCTGACCCGCCACCGCCCCGACAAGCGCGCGCGTCAGGACCATTTCTTCGAGCCGGGCCGACCGCGCGGCGTACCGGCGGAGTAGATGATGGAAAGCAAACTGTTTTTCCTGGCTGCCGGGGGGACAGGCGGTCACGTGTTCCCCGCTGAAGCTCTGGCCCATGAACTGATTGCGCGCGGGCACAAGGTGCACTTTGTTACAGACAGCCGCGCCGAGCGTTACGCCGGGACCTTTCCGGCTGAAAAAATCCATGTCGTGCCGTCTGCGACGATCGGGTCGAAGAACCCGGTTTCCGTCATTCGCGCCGGCTTCACCCTGTTCAGGGGGTCGCGGATCGCCAGATCGCTTTTTGCAGAATACCGGCCGGCAGCCGTGATTGGCTTCGGCGGCTACCCGACGGTGCCCCCGGTTTACGCTGCCTCAAGCGGCGGCATCCCGACAATGCTGCATGAGCAGAACGCGGTGATGGGCCGGGCCAACAAGATGCTGGCGCCACGCGTCAACGCCATTGCCGGCGGTTTCCTCACCCGTTCCGAAGAGCCGCTTGGCGCGAAGATATTCGAGACCGGAAACCCGGTGCGTCCGGCGGTGCTGGAAGCGGCGAAGACGTCCTATCCGGCGCGAAGCGAAGGCGAAGCCTTCAACCTGCTGGTTTTCGGCGGAAGCCAGGGCGCGCATTTTTTTGCCGACGCTGTGCCGGATGCGATTGCCGCGCTGCCGGACGAGCTTCGCCGCTGCGTCAATGTCACCCAGCAGGCCCGACCGGAAGATGTCGAGGCCGTCACCGAACGCTTCGACGCGCTCGGCGTACCCGCAGAGATTTCGCCGTTCTTCGGCAATATGGCGGAACGGATTGCCAGTGCTCATCTCGTGGTCTGCCGCTCGGGAGCCTCCACCGTTTCGGAGCTTTCGGTGATCGGCCGGCCGGCGATCTATGTGCCCTATCCTCATGCGCTCGATCACGATCAGGCGGCCAACGCGGCATTGGTGTCCCGCAACGGAGGGGCAGAAGTCGTGCGCCAGTCGGAACTGACGACGGAGCGCTTCGCGGACATTCTGAAGGATGCGATCGTGCATCCCGAAAAACTTGCAACCGCCGCCGCCGCCGCGCGCGCGGCCGGCCGCCCCGATGCAACGCAGAAACTCGCCGACATGGCCGAGGCGCTGGCGTCGGGACAGAAGATTGAAGGAATTGACTGATGAGAATGCCTGAAGCGATCGGCGTGGTCCATTTTGTCGGGATCGGCGGCATCGGCATGAGCGGGATTGCCGAGGTGCTGAACAATCTCGGCTACAAGGTGCAGGGCTCCGATCAGGCGGAAAGCGCCAATGTTTTGCGCCTCCGCGAGAAGGGCATTTCCGTTTTCATCGGCCACAAGGCCGAAAATCTGGGCGATGCCGAAGTCGTCGTTGTCTCCTCCGCGATCAAGCGCGCCAATCCGGAGCTTGCGGCGGCGCGTGAAAGACACCTGCCGGTGGTGCGCCGCGCCGAGATGCTGGCCGAGCTGATGCGTTTCCGCGATGCGATCGCGATCGGCGGCACCCATGGCAAGACCACCACCACCTCGATGGTGGCGACGCTGCTTGAGGCCGGCGGGCTCGACCCGACCGTCATCAATGGCGGCATCATCAATGCCTATGGCACCAATGCGCGCATGGGGGAGGGCGAGTGGATGGTTGTCGAGGCCGACGAATCGGACGGCACCTTCCTGAAGCTCCCCGCCGAAATCGCGGTCGTTACCAATATCGATCCCGAACATCTCGATCACTACGGCACATTTGACGGCGTGCGCGCTGCCTTCCGGCAATTCGTCGAGAGCGTGCCGTTTTACGGCTGCGGCGTGATGTGCCTTGATCATCCGGAAGTGCAAACGCTGGTCGGCCAGATCGAGGATCGCCGGATCGTGACCTATGGCGAAAACCGCCAGGCCGATGTGCGCTTTTCCAATATCCGCAACGAGGGCACGCGCACGATCTTCGACGTTGATATCCGCCGCCGCCGCCGTCCTTCGGTAAAGCTCGAAAACCTCTCCTTGCCGATGCCCGGCCGTCACAATGTCTCCAACGCCACGGCAGCGATCGCGGTCGCCGACCGGCTGCATATTTCCGAGGCGGATATCCGCAAGGGACTGGCCGCCTTTGGCGGCGTCAAGCGCCGGTTCACGCTGGTGGGAGAGTGGAATGGCGCGCAGATTTTTGACGACTATGGCCATCACCCGGTTGAAATCCGTTCGGTGCTGAGGGCGGCACGCGAGGCCTGTCAGGGGCGGATCATCGCCATCCACCAGCCGCACCGCTACTCCCGCCTCGAAAGCCTGTTCGAGGACTTCACCAATTGCTTCAACGATGCCGACACCGTGTTCATCGCTCCGGTCTACGCCGCCGGCGAGGACCCGCGCCCGGGCTTCGATGCCGAAACGCTGGTTTCCGGCATGAAGGCCGCCGGCCACCGCGACGCGCAATATCTGGCCGATGAAGCGGGTCTCGCGGGCGCCGTGGCCAAGATCGCCAAGCCCGGCGACTTCGTCGTCCTTCTCGGCGCCGGCAGCATCACCAACTGGGCTGCAAAGCTGCCGGGTGAGTTGGCGGCGCAGGCGTGATTCGGAGGTTGCCACCCACAATCTCTCCCCTTGAGGGAGAGATGCCCCGACAGGGGCAGAGAGGGGTGAACCCTCTCCGAGAGCACAGTGTTTGCGGCTTTTAGGGCTTACGCCCTTTACCCCTCTCTGTCGCTTTCGCGACATCTCCCCCTCAAGGGGGGAGATTGGGGGCTGAGAGGGGCGGGTGATGCCGATAGTCGCGGTTGGACGGCGCTGCCCGGTTCGAGCATCAGGGACTTGGGCGGCTTGACCAAACGTATTTTCCGAACCGTGTTTCAGTTCGTCCCAGGCAGCAAAAGCCTTGGGTGCAGGGACGAAACCACGCTTTCCCGATCAATTGACCTGCGCTGTCATCGCCCCCTTAACCCGTTTCACCGCATCGATTTTTTTGCCCCGGTTAACCAAAGTAAACGCTTCATTAACCATCCTCGTTCACTAATGGCCCCATCACGCTTTCCTTAAAAAAGCGGCATTGTGAGTGTGCTTTCCGGCTTTGGCTGGAAAAGATGGGGACGGGCATGGGTGCCTTACACGTAGCGGTATTGATGGGCGGGTTTTCCTCCGAGCGGCCGGTGAGCCTTGCCTCGGGCAACCCCTGCGCCGACGCACTGGAAGCGGAAGGCTTCCGGGTCACCCGCGTCGATGTCACCCGCAATGTGGCAAGCGTGCTTGCCGAGCTGAAGCCCGATGTCGCTTTCAACGCGCTGCACGGGCCCTTCGGCGAGGACGGCACCATTCAGGGCATTCTCGAATATCTGGAAATCCCCTACACCCATTCCGGCGTGCTGGCCTCGGCGCTCGCCATGAACAAGATCCAGGCAAAGCGCGTGGCGGCCGCCGGTGGCATTCCGGTGGCGGAAGACCGGCTGATGCAGCGCTCCGAAATCGGCAAGACGCATCCGATGGCGCCGCCCTATGTGGTCAAGCCCGTCAATGAAGGGTCCTCCTTCGGCGTCGTCATCGTCGATGAAGGCCAGAGCGCGCCGCCGCAGTCGATCACATCGTCCGAGTGGCCTTATGGCGAAACCGTCATGGTCGAGCGCTTCGTGCGCGGGCGCGAATTTACCTGCGGCGTGGTGGACGGCAAGCCGCTCTGCGTCACCGAAATCGTGCCGGTGGGTCAGAAATTCTACGATTTCGACGCAAAATACAAACCCGGCGGCTCAAAACACATTCTGCCGGCGGAAGTTAAACCGAATATTTACCAAAAGATTCAATCATTGGCCGTTCAGGCGCATCAGATCATGGGATGCCGCGGCGTCAGCCGTTCGGATTTCCGGTTCGATGAGGAGAGGGGCGAGGAAGGGCTGATCTGGCTGGAAATCAATACTCAGCCCGGCATGACCCCCACCTCCCTGGTTCCTGAAATGGCGGCGGAAGCCGGCATGAGTTTTGGTGCTTTTCTCCGTTGGATGGTGGAGGACGCTTCGTGTTTGCGTTGAAGACTGGAAAGGGTGATAGCGGGGTAAGCGATCGCATGGCTCAGGGCAGCCGCGCGGGCGTATTGCCGCGTCCTTTTCGCCGTCTGGTGCGCGCCACGACGGGCATCTTCACCGGCCGCACCGGCGCTCCCAGACATATCGGCAGCGCTGCCGCGCTGGTGTTTTTCGCCGCCGTCGGCGCCAACGCCGTAATCGTGGCCGGCAAGGGTGATCTCGTGCGCCGCGCCGCGTTCCAGGTTGCCGGTTTTGCCGTGGAAGACATCGAGATTTCGGGCAACAGCGAGACCTCGGAAATCGTGGTCCTGCAGAGCCTCGGCCTTGAGGGCGCCTATTCGCTGCAGGGCGTGGATATCCAGATGGCGCGCGGCCAGCTTCTGAACCTCCCCTGGGTCGCCGATGCCGATATCCGCAAGGTCTATCCCTCGACCCTGAAGATTTCGCTGAAGGAGCGCGTGCCCTATGCGCTGTGGCAGCAGGAAGACGGTCGGCTCCTGATGGTCGAGCGTGACGGCAATATCATCGGTCCGCTGAGCGCGCCGAAGTTCCGCCGCCTGCCGCTGGTGCTGGGGCAGGGCGGCAATGTCGCGGCCAAGGATGTCGAGGAGCTGATGCAGGAATGGCCGGAGCTTTCCGAGCGCGTCCGGGCCTTCAAGCGCGTCGACGAGCGCCGCTGGGACCTCTATCTCGACAATGGCATGATCGTGAAGCTGCCGGAAAAAGGCAGCGACGCGGCGCTGGTTCGCCTGCGCAAGCTTGAGGCCGAACGCTCGATCCTCGAGCGCGAAATTGCCGCTGTCGACCTTCGTCTCGACGACCGGGTCGCGATCCAGCTGACGCCTGACGCCATGGAGCGCCGCGCCGAGGCCACAGAAGCCCTCAAAAAGACTTTCAAGAACAAGGGGAGGCGTCTTTGACCCTGTTCCGCTCGTCCGGCTTCAGTCGCGCCAAGCCTCTCTCGGCCAAGAAGACGCATATCGTCAGCGTGCTCGACGTCGGCTCGTCGAAGGTCGTGTGCATGATCGCGCGGCTCACCCCGCGTGAGGAAAGCCAGATTCTGCCGGGCCGCACCCACAATATCGAGATTATCGGCATCGGCCATCAGCGCTCCCAGGGCATCAAGAGCGGCGTTATCGTCAATCTGGATGCGGCCGAACATGTGGTCCGGCTGGCGGTGGACGCGGCCGAAAGTATGGCCGGCATCACCATCGACAGCCTGATCGTCAATGTTTCGGCCGGTCGCCTGAAGAGCGATACCTATACCGCTGCGATCGACCTTGGCGGGCAGGACGTGGACTCCTCCGATCTTCGCCGCGTTCTGTCCGCCGTCTCCCGCCGCTCGATCAACGAGGAACGGCAGGTCCTGCATTCGCTGCCCGCCGGCTTCACGCTCGACGGCGAGCGCGGCATTCGCGATCCGCTGGGCATGTATGGCGAGACGCTCGGCGTCGACCTGCATGTGGTGACGGCCGAACGGCTGGCGCTGCGCAATCTCGAACTTTGCGTCAACCGCGCGCATCTCTCTGTGGAGCGCATGGTGGCGACCCCCTACGCCAGCGGTCTTGCCGCTCTGGTGGACGATGAAGTCGAACTCGGCTGCGCGGCGATCGACATGGGCGCCGGCACGACGTCGATCTCGGTCTTCTCCGAAGGCCGGCTTGTTCATACCGATGCGATCAGCCTCGGCGGCCATCATGTGACGACCGATCTGGCCCGCGGGCTTTCGACGCGGATGGAAGACGCCGAGCGGTTGAAATGCGTTCACGGCTCGACGATCACCTCCAGCGCCGACGAGCGCGAGATGATCGCGGTGCCCTCCATCGGCGAGGATGATCACGACCAGCCCCGTCAGGTCTCGAAGGCGCTGCTTTCGAAGATCGTCAGGGCGCGGATCGAGGAAACGCTGGAACTGATCCGCGACCGGATCCAGCTTTCGGGCTTTTCGGCGGTTGTCGGAAAGCGGGTGGTGCTGACGGGTGGCGCGAGCCAGCTGATCGGCCTCAGTGAATTGTCGCGGCGGATCTTGAGCAGAAACGTCCGCATCGGTCGTCCGATGGGCGTTTCCGGTCTGCCGCTTCCGGCCAAGGGGCCGTCGTTTTCGACGGCCGCCGGCCTTCTGATCTATCCGCAGCTTGCGGAGAGCGAAACCTATGGCAGCGAGCAGCGGGGCTTTCTGTCGTCGGGCGGCGGACGCCTAGCACGCGTCGGCCAGTGGTTCAGGGAAAGTTTTTAACGAACACCAGAGATTGGCCGGCTAGGCGGTACGGCCATAGCGAGAAGGAACGAAACTCATGACTATCACGCTGCAGAAGCCAGATATTACTGAACTGAAGCCGCGCATCACCGTATTCGGTGTCGGCGGCGGCGGTGGCAACGCCGTCAACAACATGATCACCGCAGGCCTCCAGGGGGTCGACTTCGTGGTCGCCAACACCGATGCCCAGGCGCTGACCATGACCAAGGCCGAACGCGTCATCCAGCTCGGCGTCGGCGTTACCGAAGGTCTCGGCGCTGGCTCGCAGCCGGAAGTCGGCCGGGCGGCCGCCGAGGAGTGCATTGATGAGATCATCGATCACCTCAACAACACCCATATGTGCTTCGTCACCGCCGGCATGGGCGGCGGAACCGGCACGGGCGCTGCCCCGATTGTCGCCCAGGCCGCCCGCAACAAGGGCATCCTGACCGTCGGCGTCGTCACCAAGCCGTTCCAGTTCGAAGGCCAGCGTCGTATGCGTCTTGCCGACGCCGGTATCGAAGAACTGCAGAAGTCGGTCGATACGCTGATCGTCATTCCGAACCAGAACCTGTTCCGGATCGCCAATGACAAGACCACCTTCGCCGACGCTTTCGCGATGGCCGACCAGGTGCTCTATTCGGGCGTTGCCTGCATCACCGACCTGATGGTCAAGGAAGGCCTGATCAACCTCGACTTCGCCGACGTCCGTTCGGTGATGCGCGAGATGGGCCGCGCCATGATGGGCACGGGCGAGGCATCCGGCGAAGGCCGTGCCATGCAGGCCGCAGAAGCAGCGATCGCCAATCCGCTGCTGGACGAAACCTCGATGCGCGGCGCGCAGGGCCTGCTGATCTCGATCACCGGCGGCCGTGACCTCACGCTGTTCGAAGTCGACGAAGCTGCAACGCGTATTCGTGAAGAAGTCGATCCGGACGCCAACATCATTCTCGGCGCCACCTTCGACGAGGAACTGGAAGGCATCATCCGCGTCTCGGTCGTCGCGACCGGTATCGACCGTTCGGTCAACCACGGCGATGAGGATGTGCCGGAACCGCGCCGCGAGACCCGCGCGCCGGAAATCCGCTCCAGCAACGCCCAGCCGAGCCAGCCGGCCCAGCCCGCAGCCCCCCAGCCGCGTCAGGACCCGATCGCCGAAACGATCCGTTCCGCCGAAGCTGAAATGGAACGCGAGCTGCAGATAGCGATGAGCCATCAGCCGCAGCAGGCAAAGCCGCAGCCGCGCGCCGAGGCCCCGCAGATGCAGCCGAAGAGCCAGATCTTCTCCGCTCAGGCTCCGCGTCAGGCCGCGCCGCAGGCCGCTCCCCAGCAGCCGCGCCCGCAGATGGCCGAGCCGCGCCGCATGCCGGAAGTCTCCGACTTTCCGCCGGTGGTTCAGGGCGAAATGAGCGCAAGCCGCCGTCAGGAGCATGAAGAGCGTGGACCGAAGGGCCTGTTCAAGCGCCTTTCCAACACGCTTGGCCGCGGCGACGAAAGCTTCGAGGGCC
Source organism: Martelella sp. FLE1502 (assembly GCF_053484255.1). Taxonomy (NCBI): domain Bacteria; kingdom Pseudomonadati; phylum Pseudomonadota; class Alphaproteobacteria; order Hyphomicrobiales; family Aurantimonadaceae; genus Martelella; species Martelella sp. FLE1502. The sequence continues at coordinate 6,766 of NZ_JBAKFQ010000019.1, read as the reverse complement.
ATCACGAGGAGCCGGCGGCTCGTCGCGAACCCACGCAGCAGGCTCAGCCGCAGCAGAACCCCTACGCGCCGCGCCGCGCCGAAGCGCAGCCGGCCCGTCAGGATGACGATCAGTTCGATATCCCCGCCTTCCTGCGTCGTCAGGCGAACTGAAACCCGATCGGTCCCCGTTTGTTAGGGGACCGGTAACCGTCTTTTTTGAAAACCTTCTCGCACAACGAACCCGGTCGCCCGCGCGGCCGGGTTTTTACGTGTTTCGTAACATTACGAAAGAAACAGTGATTTGGAATCGTGCGGACGTATGCGTAACTACATGCAAGGCATCGACTCGCCGCACGCCATGCGCACGCCGTCCTCTAGGGGTCGCCCCGCAACCTGAACACGGTATCTGGCGTTGATAAGGCAGGGTCGCAATTCAGTTGAGTAGGGACATGATCATGTCGACAGGTATTTTCGGATTGCAGACGACCATCTCGAACTCCGTCAGGATTTCGGGGATCGGCGTGCATTCGGGCAAGCCTGCGACGATCGTTTTGCAGCCGGGCGAGGCCGATCAGGGCATCCTGTTCGAACGCTATGAGAACGGCAAGCGCATCAGCAGCTTCAAGGCGGTGGCGGACAATGTCGGCCCGACCGCGCTCTGCACCGTTCTCGGCACGCATCCGGGCGAGTGGATCGCCACGATCGAGCACCTGATGGCCGCGATCTACGCGCTTGGGATCGACAACCTCGTCATCTCCGTGGACGGCGGGGAAATGCCGATCATGGACGGCAGCTCGCGGGTTTTCGTCGATGCGCTGGATGAGGCGGGCATCGTCAAGCTTGCCAAGCAGCGCAGCTATATCAAGGTCGCCAAGACGGTGCGCGTTGAAAACGGTGCCGGCTGGGCCGAGTTCTCGCCTTATGACGGCACCCGTTTCGACGTCGAGATCGATTTCGAAACACCGGTCATCGGCCGCCAGAAATGGGCCGGCGACATGAACGCCGACACGTTCCGCAAGGAGCTTTCCGGCGCGCGCACCTTCGGCTTCATGCGTGACGTCGAGCCGATGTGGGCGCGCGGCTTCGCGCTCGGCTCGTCGCTCGAAAACTCGGTGGTGATCTCCGATGACGACCGTGTCATCAATGCCGAGGGTCTGCGCTACGAAAACGAATTCGTTCGTCACAAGACGCTCGACGCTGTTGGCGATCTGGCGATGATGGGCATGCGTTTCGCCGGCGCATTCCGCTCCTATCGCGGCGGCCACGCGCTGAATGCCGCCGCCGTGCGCAAGCTGTTCGAAACGCCCGGCGCTGCCGTTATCGTTTCGCCGCGGGGCGCGCTGCCCTTCCGCCTGCGTCAGGAAGACGTGGTTGCCGCTGGGCCCGCGTCCTGAGGTTTTATCGGATAAAGCTAAATAATCAGGCGGATCGGCGCATTTGCGGCGGTCCGCCTTTTCATTTACTGGCTCTGTCCGCTCGGGCCACTTCCTGCCTTTCGGGCTGCTTAAGAATGCGTTATTGAAGCGCCATTAATTTGTGCGTTTTTCGCGCGCCTGCGATTGCTCTTGGCAGCGGGATATGCGTAAAACGTCGGTTGAAACAGAAATGCGTCGGTATGACGCGCAACTGGGGCACAAGCAATGTCTGATACTTTGAACCGGAAAAGACGGGGAGCGTTTCGCGCAGCGGCGCTGCCGGCGGCCATAATTATCGGAGCAGGTATCGTTCTTGGCGGCTGCTCCCGGGACAAGGATGTCGACATCACTACGCTGCAGTACGAGGCGGATCCGCCCCAGCAGCTTTATGATGAGGCGCTTGCCAACATCAATGCCGGCAAGGTGAGCGAGGCGCTGCGCAAGTTCAAGGCTGTGCAGGACCAGAACCCGCTTTCCGACTATGCGCGGCAGGCGCTCCTGATGCAGACCTACCTGGAATACCGTTCGCGCAAATATGAGGCGGCGGTCAAATCCGGCACGCGCTATGTTCAGCTTTATCCGAACTCCAAGGATGCCGCCTACGCGCAGTATCTGATCGGCCTTGCCTATTCCAAGGAAATCGTCGACGTCACCCAGGACCAGACGGCGGCCGAGCAGACGATCGTCGCGATGCAGAAGGTGATCGACAACTATCCGGATTCTGATTACGCCGGCGACGCCCGCGCCAAGATCCGCTATGCCCGCGACCAGCTCGCCGGCAAGGACATGCAGGTCGGCCGCTACTATCTCGAGCGCAAGGACTATGTCGCCGCGATCTCCCGCTTCAATCAGGTGGTCGACGAGTATTCCGACACCAACCAGATCGAGGAAGCGCTGGAGCGCCTTGTCGAGGCCTATTACGCCATGGGCGTGGTCTCCGAGGCGCAGAACGCGGCCTGGGTGCTGGGGCATAACTATCCCGACAGCCCGTGGTATGCGCGTGCGTATAAGCTCCTGAATTCCAAGGGGCTTGAACCGAAATCGGCCGGCCGGGGCTCCGCTGTTTCGGATGCCACGCCGAGCTAAACGGCGCATCCGCCAGGTCGCGAAAAACATGCTCGTCCAGCTTTCCATTCGGGACATCGTTTTGATCGAGCGGCTGGAGCTTGACCTCGGCGCGGGTCTTTCGGTGCTGACCGGCGAGACCGGCGCGGGAAAATCCATTCTGCTCGACAGCCTTTCGCTCGCGCTCGGCGCGCGCGGTGATGGCGCCTTGGTGCGTCATGGGCAGGATTCGGGACAGGTGATCGCGGTCTTCGACGTGCCGATGGACCATCCGGTGCGGCTTCATATGCGCGAAAACGGTCTCGATGACGACGGCGACCTGATCTTCCGGCGGATGCAGTCGGCCGATGGGCGCACCCGCGCCTTTATCAACGACCAGTCGGTGAGCGTGCAGATGATGCGCCAGGCCGGGCGGCTGCTCGTCGAAATCCACGGACAGCATGACGAACGCGCGCTGATCGACACTGACGGCCACCGCCTTCTGCTCGATGCCTTCGGCGGTCTGACGACTGAAGCGGAGTTCGTCGCTGGCCTCTATCGCGGCTGGCGGGATGCGGAACGAAAACTGAAGCAGCATCGTGCCCATATCGAGGCGGCGATGCGCGAGGCGGATTATCTGCGCGCCTCCGTCGACGAGCTTCAGGAGCTTTCTCCGGTCGATGGCGAGGAGGATGCGCTGGCCGAAAAGCGCGCGAACATGATGAAATCCGAGCGGATCGCGGGCGACATCGCCGAGGCGCTGGAATTTTTGAACGGCAATGCCTCGCCGGTGCCGATGATCGCCTCGCTGGTGCGCCGGCTTGAGCGCAAGTCGCACGAGGCGCCGGGCCTGCTGGAAGAGACGGTCGAACTGCTCGACGCCGCGCTCGAAAAGCTCTCCAGCGCGCAGATGGAGGTGGAAGCGGCGCTGAATCGCGCGGCCTTCGACCCCAAGGAACTGGAGCTTACCGAGGAACGGCTGTTTGCACTCAGGGGCGCTGCCCGCAAATACAATGTGCCGGTAACGGAACTGCCGGCGCTGGCCGAACGCATGGTCGCCGATCTCGACGAACTCGATGCCGGCGAGGCGAAGCTTGCGGCGCTGACCGAGGCCGTGACTGCTGCCGAAACCGCCTATTTCTCTGCCGCCCGCGCGCTTTCGGAGCGCAGGCAGGTGGCCGGCGAGCAGTTGAGCGCTGCCGTGATGGCGGAGCTGCCGGCGCTGAAGCTGGAGCGGGCGCGGTTCACCGCCGTGGTTACAGCCGATGACGAGGCGGCGGGCGCGGAAGGAATCGATACCGTCTCCTTCGAGGTGCAAACCAATCCGGGCACAAGGGCGGGGCCGATCATGAAGGTCGCCTCCGGCGGCGAACTCTCGCGTTTCCTTCTGGCGCTGAAGGTGGCGCTTGCCGACAAGGGGTCGGCGCCGACGCTGGTCTTCGACGAGATCGATACCGGGGTCGGGGGCGCGGTTGCCGATGCGATCGGCCAGCGGCTGAAGCGGCTTGCCGAGAACGTCCAGGTTCTGTCCGTCACCCACGCGCCGCAGGTGGCTGCGCGTGCGGAGGGACACTTCCTGATCTCCAAGGGCGATCGTGGCAAGGATACGGTCAGCACCCATGTGGAGGTGATCGGTCCCGAGGCCCGCCAGGAAGAAATCGCCCGCATGCTGGCCGGCGCCAAGGTTACGGCGGAGGCGCGCGCTGCGGCCGCGAAACTGCTCGCCGGCGATGGCTGATCGGCATTTGCTGATATAAGCTGAAAGCGAACCCGGAATTGCTCCCGCCGATCTCCCATGACAGGGCGATTGGAGGGCGGGACGTTGACGGACAGGATAGCCGCCTCCATTTTCCGGTGGCGCAGGAATCAAGGGGACCGCCGCCGATGGAGACTTTTCTGGAACACTACTGGCCGCATATTCTGGCGGCGATATCGTTCCTCCTCGGCGCGACGGCGGCGATCCATGCCGCGATGACCAAGGACGAGGTCCGCGCCGCCATCGGCTGGGTCGGCGTGATCATGCTGTCACCGCTTCTGGGCGCGGCGATCTATGCCGTTGCCGGCATCAACCGGATGCGCCGGGCCTCGATCCTCGACCGGCGCGGCAGCATTCCGGACGCCGTTGCCAACGAGGAAAAGGAGCATCATGTCGGGCGCGCCGCAATCGTCTCCGCCTTTGGCCCGCGCATGGGGGCGATGTGGAACCTCGGCAACCGCGTCACGGGCATGCCGGCGACCGACGGGAATATCATCCACCTGCTGGAAACCGGCGACGCCGCCTATGCCGCCATGCTGGAGGCGATCGACAAGGCCGAGCGCTCGATCCTGATGGAAACCTACATTTTCGACTCCGACCAGATCGGCCGCCGGTTCGTCGACAGTCTTGATGCGGCGGTCAAGCGCGGCGTCGAGGTGCGGATCCTCGTCGATTCCATCGGCGCGCGCTATTCCCGCCCGCGCATCACATCGCTCCTGCGCGAACGCGGCATCAGGGTCGCGACCTTCAATGGTGCCGTGCTTTTGAAGATGCGGCTGCCCTATGCCAATCTGCGCACCCACCGCAAGATCATGGTGATCGATGGCGAAACGGTGTTCGCCGGCGGCATGAATATCCGCGCGGCCTTCACCGGCCCGAACGCCGCCCACGACACCCATTTCATGCTGCGGGGCGCGGCAGCGGGCGATTATTTCACCGTGGCGGCCGCCGACTGGTATTTCGAAACCCGTGAAAAGCTTGAGGGGCCAGCCTGGAAGGTCTCCGCCCCGGAGACCCATGACGGCGTCATCGCCCGCGTCGTGCCCTCCGGACCGGACCGCAATCTCGGCAACAACAACAGCATGATCATCGGCGCGCTTTCGGTGGCGGAAGAAAGCGTGATGATCATGTCGCCCTATTTCCTGCCCGACCGCGACCTTCTGTCAGCGCTGGCGACTGCCGCCAAGCGCGGCGTCGCCGTCGATATCATCGTGCCGGGCAAGAACAATCTCGGGCTCGTCGACAAGGCCATGACGGCGCAGTTCGAGGAGATCCTGGAGGGCGGATGCCGGATCTTTCGCGACAACGGGCCGTTCAACCATTCCAAGCTGATGACGATCGACGGGCGCTGGTCCTATCTCGGCTCGTCCAATCTCGACTCGCGCTCGCTGCGCCTGAATTTCGAAACCGATCTCGAAGTCTTCGACACGGAGTTCGCCGCCGAGCTGCAGGCGCGCATCAGCGCCGTCAGAGCCAATTCCACGGAAGTGACGATCGCCAAGCTGCAGGAGCGGCCGTTCCCCTATCGGCTTCGCGACCGGATCTTGTGGCTGGGATTGCCGTATCTCTGAAAAACACCCATATTCATGTTCATCAGAAATGTGTGAGACATGAACCCGATCAAATCTCCCCTTGCCAATGCCGTGCTGCGCTCCTTCCGTGAAAACGGAAAGCGCCCGGATTCGGCCGTGCCGGTAGCGGGCGAGGGGCTGAGGGTGGCGACCTACAACGTGCATAAATGCGTCGGCACCGACGGTCGTTTCGATCCCGACCGCACCTTCGAGGTGATCCGCGAGATCGGCGCAGACCTGATCGCGCTGCAGGAGGCCGATACCCGTTTCGGAGAACGCACCGGGCTTCTGGACCTGAAGCGCATCGAGGCCGAGACCGGACTGATCGCGGTTCCAGCCGAACCCAGCGTCAGGGCCCATGGCTGGCACGGCAACGTGCTGCTGTTCCGCGACGGCGCGGTGCGCGACATTCACCGCGAGAAACTGCCGGGGCTGGAGCCGCGCGGCGCGCTTTTGACCGATATCGAGCTCAAGAGCGGTATCCACCTGCGCGTCGTCGCCGTTCACCTCGGCCTGTTCCGCGCCTCGCGCCGCCAGCAGGCGGACCACATTATCGGCCTGCTCGGCAATCGCGACGAGGCTGCGACGCTGATCATGGGCGACATGAACGAGTGGCGGCTGGGTAATGGCTCGGCGCTGCGCCGCTTCGAGGACAGTTTCGGCGCGCTGCCGCCGCCCAGAGCAAGCTTCCCCGCCCGCTGGCCGGTGCTGGCGCTCGACCGCATCATCGCCAATCGGGACGATCTGGTCGCCGATCTGGCGGCGCATGATTCGCTCCTCGCCCGCTTGGCTTCCGACCATCTGCCTTTGACGGCGTTGCTGGATACGGGGGTGTTGAGCGGCGAGACGACCGGGACGGCGCGGATTTCGGGGTGAATGGACGCGCTGCCGGGAAGGGTCTTCGTTTGATTCTCGAACCCATCAGCCCATAATCTCCCCCCTTGAGGGGCAGGGGAATCGCGTATGGCTTTTAAGCTATTGAATATTTGACGCAAATCG
>NZ_JBAKFQ010000018.1:0-101986 GCF_053484255.1 Martelella sp. FLE1502 | reverse complement strand
TGGAACTACTTCAAATCAACAGCATGCGTTGCAGACTAATCGCCCGATGCTCTAATCCCGCATCGACACGAGCGGTGTTCGCGGGCAACAAGACACTGATCGCCACTCGCTCTCTGCCTCAAGCGCCAGTCGTTTTGAAAGGTGCTTAGACCCTCGGGACAAGCCCGAGGGTGACGGAGAACGTGGGGAGAAGCAGTCAGACCGATCTGTTGGGCTTTATGCGTCGGGCCGAACCGGCGGTGACGCCAGCCCCGCCAAGCGTTCCTCAAAAAGGAAGCGCAACCGGCCTCAGTGCCCCTCATACTCCACGAGCGAGCGCACTTCGACGTCCATCGCTTCGAGTTTCTTGCGGCCCGGCAGGTCCTTCAGGTCGATGATGAAGCAGGCCGAGACGATTTCGGCGCCCATCTGGCGCAACAGCTTGACCGCGCCTTCCGCAGTGCCGCCGGTGGCGATCAGGTCGTCGCACAGGATCACCTTCTCGCCGGGCTTGATGGCGTCGACGTGCATCTCCATCGTATCCTCGCCATATTCGAGCTGATAGGCCATGGAGACGGTCTTGTCGGGCAGCTTGCCCTTCTTGCGGATCGGCACGAAACCGGCCGAAAGCTGGTGCGCCAGTGCGCCGCCTAGAATGAAGCCGCGCGCCTCGATGCCGGCGATCTTGTCGATCTTCATCCCGACATAGGGCTGCACCAGTTCATCCACGGCACGCCGAAACGCGCGGGCATCGCCCAGCAACGTCGTGATATCGCGAAAGATGATGCCGGGCTTGGGATAATCCGGGATCGAACGGATGGCGGCGGCCAGTTCGGGGTTCGATTTCATTTTCAGGGGTCCTTTCGTCGTACCAGACCGAACACATTAAAAAGGCGGCTGCCGCCGCCTTTTCCTGCTTATTCAAACCATCAAGAAATCAATGCGGCTTGCGCGCGTAGATCGATTTCTTCGTCAGGTAGACCAGAACCGTCAGGATCACAAGAAAGACCATGACCGTAAGGCCGGTCTGCTTGCGCGCCTCGAGCTTCGGCTCCGCCGTCCACATCAGGAATGCCGATATATCCTTGGCATACTGATCAAGCGTTTCCGGCGCGCCGTCATCATAGGTGACAATCCCGTCGGAAAGCGGCGGGGCCATGGCGAGCGCCGCGGCATTGGCGAAGTACGGGTTGTAATGGCCGCCCGCCGGAATCTCGACGCCTTCCGGCGCTTCCTCATAACCGGTCAGCAGCGAGTAGATATAGTCCGGTCCGCCTTCCTGATACTGCGTGAACATGTCGAACACGAAGGTCGGGAAGCCGCGGGTAATGCCGCGCGCCTTCGCCATCAGCGAAAGGTCGGGCGGGGCCGCGCCATTGTTGGAGGCGGCCGCCTGTTCGGCATTCTCGAACGGGGCCGGGAAATAGTCCGACGGGATGCCCGGCCGCATATACATGTTGCCGTCATTATCCGGCCCGGCCTCGATCTCGTAATCGGCGGCGAAGGTCTTTACCTGATCTTCGGAATAGCCGAGATCGGTCAGCGTGCGGAAGGCCACGAGGTCCAGCGAGTGGCAGGCCGAACAGACTTCCTTGTAGACCTTAAGCCCACGCTGAAGCTGGGCGCGATCATAATTGCCAAGCGGGCCGGAGAAGCTCCACTCCATGTTGTGCGGATGCTTCAGCGGATAATGCGGCGTGCCGCCTTCGTGTCCCTCTTCCTCGGCCGCCATGGCGCCCGTCAGACAGACGGGCGACATCAGCGCGACGAGCAGGATGCGGGTAACAAGTTTCTTCATGATATTTCCCCCGCCCTTCACACGCCGGAACCGGCTGGCTTTTTCCGGGCGGCTTCCTTTTCAAGCACCGCCTCGGTGATGGAATTCGGTATCCTTGTCGGCTTCTCGATGAGACCCAGAACCGGCATGATGACGAGGAAGAACCCGAAATAGTAGAGCGTGCCGAGCTGCGACAGCACCACGAAAATGCCTTCGGCAGCCTGCGAGCCGAGCCAGCCGAGCATGATCGCGTTGGCGACGAACACCCAGAAGAACAGCTTGTACCACGGACGGTAGGCGGCGGAACGCACCTTGGACGTATCCAGCCAGGGCAGGAAGAACAGGATCAGGATCGAGCCGAACATCACCAGCACGCCGCCGAGTTTGGAGTCAATCGGGCCGATATTGAAGGTGATGGCGCGCAGCATCGCGTAGAACGGCAGGTAGTACCATTCCGGAACGATATGCGACGGGGTCTTCATCGAATCGGCCGGAATGTAGTTGTCCGGATGACCGAGGAAGTTCGGCATGTAGAAGATGAACCAGGCATAGACGATCAGGAACACGGTCACACCGAGCGCATCCTTGACGGTCGCATAGGGCGTGAAGGCGACGGTGTCGCTCTTCTGCTTGACCTCGATCCCGGTCGGGTTGGTCTGCCCGGTCACGTGCAGCGCCCAGATATGCAGGATCACAACGCCGGCGATCATGAACGGCAGCAGGTAGTGCAGCGCGAAGAAGCGCTGCAGCGTCGGCTCGCCAACGGCAAAACCGCCAAGGAGGAGCTGCTGCACCCAGTCGCCGATCAACGGGAAGGCGGTGAAGAAGCCGGTGATGACGGTGGCGCCCCAGAACGACATCTGCCCCCAGGGCAGAACATAGCCCATGAAGCCGGTGGCCATCATCAGCAGATAGATCACCACGCCGAGCATCCAGAGGATTTCGCGCGGCGCCTTGTAGGAACCGTAATAGAGCCCGCGCGCGATGTGCAGGTAAACGGCGATGAAGAAGAACGACGCGCCATTGGCATGCATGTAGCGCAGCAGCCAGCCGTAATTGACGTCGCGCATGATCTTCTCGACCGAGAGGAAGGCGGCGCCGGTGGAGGCGGTATAATGCATGGCCAGCACGACGCCGGTGGCGATCTGCACGATCAGCATCACCGACAGCATGGCGCCGAATGTGTAGGCGTAGTTCAGATTACGCGGTACCGGATAGGAAACGAAGCTGTCGTAAAGCATGCGGGGCAGCGGCAGACGCGAATCCACCCATTTCGACACGCCGTTCGACGGCACATAGCTTGAGTGTCCACTCATGAAACAGTCTCTCCCCCTCAACCGATCCTGATCACGGTATCGGCCGTAAATTCGTATAGCGGAATGGCGAGGTTCTGCGGCGCAGGCCCCTTACGGATACGGCCGGCCGTATCGTAATGCGAGCCATGACAGGGACAGAACCATCCGCCGAAGTCTCCGGCCTGGCCGAGCGGTATGCAGCCGAGATGGGTGCAGGAACCGATCATCACGATCCAGTTTTCCTTGGATTCTCCAGCCGAGCGATCGACGTCGGTCGCGGGCGAGCCTGAGGGCAGGTTCTCGTTGCGCGCTTCCGGATCCTTCAGGTCGGAAAGCGGGACGGCCTTGGCCTCCTCGATTTCCTTCTCCGTGCGATTGCGGATGAAAACCGGCTTGCCGCGCCACTTCACCGTCAGCGACATGCCGGGTTCGAGGCTCGATACATCCACTTCCACGGTCGATAGCGCAAGGGTCGACGCGTCGGGTCGCATCTGGTCGATAAACGGCCAGGCGACCGCCGCGGCCCCGACGGCTGCGGCCATTCCGGTAGTCAGATAAAGAAAATCGCGCCGGGTCGGTTCGCCGGAATGATCCGTCGAAACAATCTCGTCTTGCACCGCTGTCCCTCCATAGCTGATGCCGCTGCCACCGAGGTCCGTCCGTCCTCCGCATGTCTACCAGCGAAGGCGCGTGGCAGCGTCCATTTGATCCGCCAAGTTTTATGCATGTTCATCAACGATGTCCAGTGTTTGACAGATTTCAATCACAAGCAAAAGGACAAGCCTTCGCGCGCCCCCAAAATGCGAGCGGCAAAGACGCGACTGACGCGCCCCGAAGCATCACTCCTCCGTTTCGAACGATGGCAGAAACCCGCCGGACTGCCGGTCCCACAGCGAGGCGTAAAGCCCTTTTTTCTCGATCAGTTCGCCATGGGTGCCCTGTTCGACGATGCGGCCCTTGTCCATCACGATCAGCCGGTCCAGCGCCGCGATCGTCGACAGCCGATGGGCGATCGCCAGCACGGTCTTGCCCTCCATCAGCTTCATCAGATTGGACTGGATCGCCGCCTCCACCTCCGAATCAAGCGCCGATGTGGCCTCGTCGAGCACCAGGATCGGCGCGTTCTTCAGCATCACGCGCGAAATCGCGATGCGCTGACGCTGGCCGCCGGAGAGCTTGACCCCGCGCTCGCCGACATGGGCGTCGAGCCCCTTGCGGCCGCGCAGGTCGGAAAGATCGGCGATGAAGCTGTCCGCCTCGGCCCGCTCCGCCGCCTCCCACAGCCTGTCATCATCGGCCTCCTCGCGGCCGAAGCGGATATTGTCGCGGATTGCGCGGTGCAGGAGGCCCGTGTCCTGCGTCACCATGCCGATCTGGGCGCGCAGGCTTTCCTGGGTGACATCGGCGATATTCTGGCCATCGATAAGGATGCGGCCGCCATCGACATCGTAGAACCGCAGCAACAGGTTCACCAGCGTCGACTTGCCGGCGCCGGAGCGCCCGACAATGCCGACCTTCTCTCCGGCCCCGATCGTGAGCGACAGATTGCGGATCACCGGCCCGGCCCCGTCATAGCCGAAGGCCACGTTCTCGAAGCGGATTTCGGGATGGCTGACCGTCAGCGCTTTCGCATCGGGCCTGTCCGTCAGCCCGATCGGCTGGGCGATCATCTCGGCGGAGTTCTGCACCGTCCCGATCGCGCGCATGATGCCGTTCAACTGCATCATCAACCGCCCGAGCAGCATCGAGAGCCTCAGCGCTAGGCCGAGCGTGAAGGCGACCGCGCCGGAGGAAATATCACTGGTGAACCAGAGCTGCACCGAAAGCGCTGCAATCGCGGTGATCATCACCCCGGAAAGCAGGTTGAGAGCCGCCCGCACCCCGGTGATCAGTCGGGTGAACTTCTGGATCTGCGCGATCAGCCGGAGGAAGCCCTGGCGGATATAGGTGTCATTGCCCTCATCGCTGCCGAACAGTTTCAGCGTCAGGATGTTGGAAAACGAATCGACAAGCCGGCCCGACATCATCGAGTTGACCTCGGCCAGTTCCTTCGCGTTGTGACGAATGCGCGGCACGAAATAGCGGGCAAGCAGTGCAAAGATCGCGATCCAGAGTGCAATCAGCGCGGCCAGCCGCCAGTCGAGCGAGGCCACCAGCGCCATGGTCGAGATCGTGTAGATCGCCATGAACCAGACCACCTGCAACAGCGACGACATCAGGTCGCCGATCGACTGGCCGGCGGCCGAGACCTTGGTGACGATCCGGCCGGCGAAATCATTCTGGAAGAAGGTCAGCGACTGGCGCGCCACATAGCGATAAGACTGCCAGCGCACCATGTTCTGGAAGCCGGGCGTGATCGTCTGTTCCTCCACCAGCATGGACGCCGAGAGCAACGTCACGCGCACCACGATCATGGTGAAGGCCATGCCGATCAGCGCCCAGCCATGGGCCGCCATCAGACCCGACCAGCCGGCCTCGCGCGAGGTTTCGTCGAGAATGTTGATCAGCACGCCCATGAACCAGAACGACGCCGTCTCCATCAGCGCGGTGCCGCCGCCAAGCACCAGCATGGCGAAGAACGGCCATTTCGCCTGCCGCAGATAGAACCAGATGAAACCGAGCAGCGTGGCCGGCGGCTGTTCCACCGGCCGGTCGGCAAGCGGATCGATCCAGTTTTCGAAGATGCGGGCGATGCGACGGAAGATCATGATGCAGCCATACACGGATTCGGGGCGGCGCGGAAACGTGCGTTTATCAAACATGTGTGGCTGTCAGCCTGCATGACCGTTTTCTTCCAGGCGACCGGCGTGGAGGCTCATAAAAAACCAGGCCCGCCTTTCAGCGGGCCCGGTTCATCTTATTCAGCGGCGGTGTCGGCAATGAGGTCTTCGTCACCGCCGAGGAAGCCGCCGGACTGGCGGCGCCACAGGTCGGCGTAGATGCCATGGCCATTGGCGAGTTCCTCATGGGTGCCCATCTCGACGATATCGCCCTTGTCGAGCACGACCAGCCGGTCCATCTCGGTGAGCGTCGACAGCCGGTGGGCGATCGCGATCACCGTCTTGCCTTCCATCAGCCCGAACAGGCTTTCCTGGATGGCGGCCTCGACTTCCGAATCGAGTGCCGAGGTCGCCTCGTCCAGCACCAGGATCGGCGCATCCTTCAGGAACACGCGCGCGATCGCGATGCGCTGGCGCTGGCCGCCGGAAAGCTTGACGCCGCGTTCGCCGACATGGGCATCGAGCCCGGTCCGGCCATGCATGTCGCTCAAGCCCTGGATGAAGTCCCAGGCATTGGCGCGCTTGGCCGCCGCAATCACCGCCTCGTCGCTCGCGCCGGGGCGGCTATAGGCGATGTTGTCGCGGATCGAGCGGTGCAGCAGCGAGGTATCCTGCGTCACGACGCCGATATTCTCCCTGAGGCTGTCCTGCGCCACCTTCGACACATCCTGGCCATCGATGGTGATCCGCCCGCTCTCCAGATCGAAGAAGCGGAGCAGCAGGTTCATCATCGTGGTCTTGCCCGCCCCGGAGCGGCCGACGAGACCGACCTTTTCGCCCGGCTTGATGGTCAGCGACAGACCTTCGATCACCCCGCCCTTCTTGCCGTAATGGAAGGAGATATCGTCATAGACGATCTCGCCTTTGGTAACGGTCAGGGCCGGCGCGTTCTCGACATCGGTCAGCTCGTGCTTCTTGGTCATCATCTGCATGCCGTCATAGACGGTGCCGATGTTTTCAAAAAGCCCGGTCACTTCCCACATGATCCACTGCGACATGCCGCCGATGCGCATGACCAGACCGAGCGTCAGGGCAATGGCGCCGACGGTGATCGTGTCCTGCATCCAGAAATGGATCGCAAGCGCGCCGACGGAGAACAGGGCGATGGCGTTGTTGATATAGACGAGGATCTGGAACTGGGTCACCCGGCGCATCTGCCGGTAGACGGTATCCAGAAAGCCGTCCATGCCTTCCTTCGAGAACTGCTCCTCGCGGCCCGCATGGGAAAACAGCTTTACCGTGGCGATATTGGTGTAGCTGTCGACCACGCGGCCGGTCATCAGCGAACGGGCATCGGCCTGCTCCGCCGAGATCCTTCTGAGCCGGGGGATGAAGTACCACAGCAATATGCCGTAGATCACCAGCCAGACCAGAAGCGGAATCACCAGACGTCCATCGGCCGCCGCGACGACAAAGATCATCGACCCGAAATAGCTCACCACATAGACGAACATGTCGAGCGTCTTCATCACCGTTTCGCGAACGGCAAGCGAGGTCTGCATTACCTTCTGCGATACCCGTCCGGCGAACTCGTTGGCGTAGAAGTTCATCGAATGGCGCAGAACATAGCGATGCATCTGCCAGCGGCCGATCATCGGCAGGTTGGGCATCAGCGACTGATGGATCAACAGCGAACCGAATGCCGTGAGCAGGGGCAATCCCACGAGCACCAGCGCGCCCATGAAGAAAAGATGCCAGCCCTCATCCGCCAGAAAGGTCTCGCGGTCGGCCGTCGACAGCCAGTTGACGATGTCGCCGAGAAACTGGAACAGATAGACTTCGGCAAAGGCAATCGTGGCCGCAACCACCGACATCAGAATAAGCCAGGGCGCTGCCGGCTTGGAATAATGCCACAGAAACGGGAACAGACCCTTGGGCGGCGTATCGGGCAATTCCGCAGGATACGGATTCAGGCGGGTTTCAAACCAGCGAAACATGATCGGACTCCAATATGTCTCCTCGAACCCCAAACGGCGGCACACAGGCGCACAGACACGGGACGAGACGGAGACTGGAACAGCGGCCAAACGATGAGGACCGCAACAGTTGGGATTGATTATCTAGGAATTATAAGAGGCGTGTGAAAGGTCACGCGAGCCGGCGTGGTGGGACGCGGAGCAACACACTGCTGCAGATATTCATCATGCTGTCGCTCCTCTTCCGGCGTTGAAAACGGAGCCGCTTATACGCCCGGCACAGGAATTTGACCAGCCTCAAACGGCTTTCGAGAGATCGTTTACACGCTGGTGTTGCCGCCGGGCAACGCAGGTGATCGCACCTATCAGCTCTGGTTGTGAATGGCAGGCGCTTGAAAGTTACGGTTCCAAATAAGCAGAACCCCGGCAATAATCGCCCAACCGTCACGTCGCGAAGAAAGACTTGCATGCAGGGTTTGAAAACCGATTGGCACCATAAGCTCGGGCTTTTGGCCTATGCGCCCTACAAACCGTGGCATCATTGCCTGCGCATTTCTCTCGGCACCGGCCTGCCGCTTCTTGCCGGCGTTCTTTCCGGCAACATCGCGCCGTTTCTCTATGCCGCCCTCGGCGCGTTCCTGACCGAGGTCACGATCCGGCTCGGCCCCTATCGCGAACGGTTCCGGATGATCGCGATCTCCACGGCAATCGGCGCGGCCGGGTGCCTGATCGGACCGGCAATAGCCGGTCACGGCTTGGTCACCTTGATTGTCCTTGTGCTTGTCGGCTTCGCATCCGGCATCATCAGCAGCTATGGCGCCGCGTTTTCCACCGGCGCGCTTTACATGCTGGTGCTCGCCATCGTTCACGCTAGCACGCCAGGCGCGATGCCCGCATGGGCGGTCGGCGTCTGTTTTGCCGCGGGCGCCGCCCTTGTCACGGCCATGCTCGCCATCGACGCCCTTGCCGACCACGACAGACCCGAACGCATAGTGCGCGCAAACCTCATCCGCGCGCTGGCGGATCTGGCCCGCGCCAGGGACCGTGCCGCTGCCGAGACCGCCCGCCGCGCCGTGACCGACCAGACCAAGGCCGCTTATGACATGCTGATCGAAAAGCGCAGTCACGACGCCGGCCGCACGCGGGACATGGAACGGAGCGCCAACATGCTGTCGCTTTCCCACCAGTTGACCATGGCGATCATCGGTGCGCACCGCGACCGCGAGGATCGGCAGACCGCAGCCAACATGCTCGACGCCGTGGCAGACGCGCACGAGGCTAAGGCGCGCCAACCCTCGCTTAAGGGCGATGGCGAACTTGCGCGGCTTTGCCGCCAGCTTTCCGATACGCTCTGGCGAACGAACACCGCCGAACACGGGCCTGGCGATGTGACCCGCCGCCACGCGCTGCGTCTCTCTCGCGCCGCCTTGCAGACCGGCCTCCGCAAGCTGGTGGTCGGGCGCGAGGTCATCGACGCCGCGCTGCGGCTGGCGCTTTGCATCGGCATTGCGGAGATCGCCGGGGGCTTCATCCCCGGCGATCATGCCTATTGGGTGCCGATCACCGTCGCCATCATCATGAAGCCCGATTTCGGATCGGTGTTCGTGCGCGCCGTCCACCGCAGCATCGGCACCGTCATCGGCGTGCTGATCGGGATGGCGCTGATCAAGCTGATCCCCGACCGGCTCGGGCTGGTCGCCGCCATCGCCGTGCTTGCCGCGCTCCAGCCATTCGCGGCATTGCGCAGCTATGCTGCGAAGGTCGTGCTGCTGACCCCCGTGGTCCTGCTCATGATCGAGATCGCGGTCCCCGCGGCGCCGTTTCATTATGGCCTGCAGCGGCTTGACGACACCCTGGTCGGCGCGGCGATCGTGCTCGTTTTCGGCTATCTCATCTGGCCCCGCTCCCAAAATGTCACGCTGGCGAGCGCCTTTGCCGCATCAAACGGGGCCGTCGCGGCGTTTCTCGCCGCAGCCTCTGGCAACCCCACGGAAGGCGTTGGCGAAGATATCGGAGAGAGGGAGTTTGCCGCCTATCGCAAGCTCTCCGACCTGCGCACACAGCTTCAGAAATTCAGCGCCGAACCGCCGCCGGCGGGCCGCGAGGCTGCTTCATGGTTTCCCGCCGTCGTTGGCGCGGAACGCCTATGCGATGCCATTGCCGCCTATGCCGAAGGGCAAAGGCTCGGCGATCCGCCGCCGGACCCGGAACGGATCACGCGCGCCGCACAGGCGATGGCCGACCTGAATGCCCACGTGCCGCAAACAAGGCACACCGAGAAAACCGACCGATTCACCGCCGTGGAAGCCGAAATCGACTGGCTTGCCGACTATCTGCGCAACCTGCCCTCAGCCTGATCGTTTCGCCGGTCAGAAGTGGCCGTCCTTCATGTAAGATTGCGGCGGCACACCGAAATGGCGGCGGAAGGCGGCAACGAAGGCGCTTACGCTTTGATAGCCGAGCCGCCCGGCGATCTCCGTGCTGCTTCTTCCGTGGCCGAGGTCGTTGACCGCCTCCATCAATCTGAGCCGGCTGCGCCATTCGGAAAAGCTGAACCCGGTCTCGCGGCGGAACAGACGCTCGAGCGTACGCACGCCCGCGCCCGAAGAGCGCGCCAGTTCCTCCAGGCTAGCGTGATCGTCCGGACTTTCAAGCAGGCGCCCGGTGACGCGCTTGAGGCGCGGATCGCTGCCGGCGGGCAGGCTGAGGGGCGCGGATGGCAGTGTCGCCAGTTCATCAATGATGACCTCCGACAGCCGCGAAAGCCGTTCGCTGTCGGCCGCTTCCTCCAGCGCAAGCGCGCGAAACTTGAGGATCAGATGCCGCATCAGCGCGGTCATGTGCAGAACCTCGCAGGCGCTCTTGTCGACGCGGGTCACGGAGGGGTCGATGTAAATGAAGCAGGCCGCGACATCGGTTTCCATCGCCACCGCATGCACGACCCCGCCCGGTATCCAGACGCAGTGGCTGGAGGGCGCGAGCCAGTGCGTGCCGCCGGAGCGCACCCGCAATATCCCCTCCTCCGCCCACAAAAGCTGGCCGCGCGGATGAGAATGCGATTCGCGGCCGACCTCGCCCGCCTTCCAGCGCCGCACCCGCGCCATGACGGGGCGCTCGGGGTCGAGGACCGAGCCCGGCGCCTCATCCTCGAGGAAAATTGTCGGAAACGCGATATCGTTTGGCATCATGTAGCAGTTCCGCAGTTCTTTCCGATCTCATACACTGACCGAAAGAACAATCCAAAGGCTCAATCATGCCGACCTACAAGAAACTTATCGTCGCGGGCATCGCCATACTGGCGATCATATTCGCATTTTTCCCCGTCTCCTTCATGACCCCGGATCAGGCCCGCACACTTGGCCTGGTGCTGGTGACGCTCAGCCTCTGGGCAACCGGCCTGGTGCCGCCCTATCTGGCAAGCCTGCTGTTCTTCGTCATCGCCCTGGTGCTGAAACTCGCGCCGCCCGACGTCGTGTTCTCGGGCTTCCATTCGGCCGCCATGTGGCTGGTGTTCTCGGGACTGCTGATCGCCGCGGCCATCAAGAGTTCCGGTCTCAGCCAGCGGATCGGCGGGGCGCTACTCGGACGCCTTTCGGGAAGCTATGTTGTCCTGATATCCGGCATATTCGCGATCTCCATCGTGCTGACCTTCGTCATGCCGTCGTCTCTCGGACGGTTCTTCCTGCTGTGGCCGATCGCCGTCGCGCTTGCCGACAGCCTCGGCTTCGAAAAGGGGACGACGGGCCGCACCGCGATTGCCATCGCCGTGACCTTCGCCTGCCATATTCCGGGCTTCGCGCTGCTGCCATCCAACGTGCCGAACCTCATTCTCGCCGGCGCGGCCCAGACGATCTACGGCATCGATCTCACCTATGCCTATTACATGGTGCTGCATTTCCCGCTTCTGGGCGTGGTGAAAAGCATCATCATGATCGCGCTGATCGTGCGTATCTTTCCCGATACGCCGCGCCCGCAGAGCGCAGGCAAGGCCGAGGCGGTTTCCACGCCGCTTGGCTGGCGTCAATGGTATGTGGTCGGCATTCTGGTCACGACGCTCGCCTTCTGGATGACCGACACGTTCCACGGCATCAATCCCGCCTGGGTCGGCATTGTCGCCTCCGTCGCGCTGCTGTGGCCCGGCGTCGGACCGGTCGGGCCTGCCGAATTCGACAAGCATGTGAATTTCAGCGTGCTGCTGTTCATGGGCGGGTTTCTGGCGCTCGGCGCGGTCGTCAACTATACCGGGCTCGGCATCGTGATCGCCCACGGCATGGAACATATCCTGCCGCTGGAGCCGGGGCGCGATTTCCTGAACTTCATGTCGCTGTCGCTGATCGCCTTCGTGGTCGGGGTGATCTCGATCCTGCCCGGCGTGCCGGCCGTTCTGACCCCGATGGCGGGCGAACTCGCGGAACTGACCGGCTTCAGCGTGATGGCGGTTTTGATGACGCAGGTGATCGGCTTTTCGACGATGCTGTTTCCCTACCAGTCCGGCCCGCTGATGGTCGGCATGCAGGTCACGGAGCAGCCGGTTGCCAAGCTGATGAAGATACTGGCGCCGCTGACCGCGATCACCGCGCTGGTGCTGATCCCGCTCGACTTTCTGTGGTGGAAGCTGCTCGGGGTCATCTGAGGCTTGAGGCAGGAAGCGTTCCGACATAGACAACGCCCATGACCCTGCGCATTGCCCTCTACCAGCCGGATATCGCCGGCAATACCGGCACGATCCTCAGGCTTGCCGCCTGCCTCGGCCTCGCCGTCGATATCATCGAGCCGGCGGGCTTTGCGCTGTCCGACAGGAACCTCAAGCGGGCGGGACTGGATTACATCGCCGCCGCCGTAATGACCCGGCATGTCGACTGGGAGGCCTTCGAGGCCTTCCGGAGCGAAAGCGGCCGGCGTCTCGTTCTGGCCTCCACCAAGGCAAGCGTCGGCCATACAGAAGTCGCCTATCGTCCGGACGATATCCTGCTGTTCGGCCGCGAGAGCGCTGGCGTGCCGGACCATGTCCATGAAGCCGCCGACCATCGGGTGCGGATCCTGATGGCAGAGGGGCAACGGTCTATCAATCTCGCAGTGTCGGCGGGCATCGTCGCGGCCGAGGCGATGCGCCAGACCGGCGGCTTCGCACAGCTTTCCTGATAGCGCTCAGTCAGCGGAGGAGAGCCGCCGCATGGTGAACTCGATCCGGTCGTCGCCGGTCACGCGCCAGCTTTCGACCTCGGTCCAGTATGCGGCCTTGGGATAGCTCTGAAACCACTCGCGCGCCTTGGCGCGGGCATCCTCGCGGGCAAGGCAATAACGTTCGCGCACGAACCCGTCGCTCTTTTCCTGCGCCCGGTGCTCCCGGATGCGCTTTTTAAGCCCCGCCATTGAAGGCGGCTTTGGAACATTGGCCATCACGCTATCCTTCATTCTTCAAAGAAGATAAGGTTTTCATCTGAAGTTTGCGAGTCAAATCAAAAGCCCGGGTCAACGGGCGTTTCAGTTTTGAGTGGAGTGCATCTATGGAACGGCCGCAATTGCCCGTGGGTCTGCCGGACGACATCGAAGAGAAAAAAGCCGCCTCGAAAGCCTGGTTCGAAAGCCTCCGGGATACGATCTGCGCCGGCTTCGAGGCGCTGGAGCGGGAACTGACCGGACCGATGAGCGATCTGGAGCCCGGCCGTTTCGAGGTCAAGGACTGGACCCGCGAGAACGGCGAAGGCGGCGGCCGGATGTCGACCATGCATGGCCGCGTGTTCGAGAAGGCGGCGGTCCATACCTCCACCGTCGAGGGCACGTTTTCGCCGGAGATGGCCGCCAATATGCCAGGCGTCGATGAGGAGACGCGCTATTGGGCGAGCGGCATTTCGCTGATCGCCCATCCCGTCAACCCGCATGTGCCGGCCGTGCATATGAACACCCGCATGATCGTCACCAAGAGCTGGTGGTTCGGCGGCGGCGCGGATCTGACGCCGGTGCTTTCCCGCAGGCGCAAGCAGGAAGACCCCGACAGCATGCTGTTTCATCGCGCCATGGAGATCGCCTGCAACCGCCATCAGGCGGTGATCGACTACAAGAAACTCAAGTCTTGGTGCGACGAATATTTCTACCTGCCCCACCGCAAGGAAGCGCGCGGCATTGGCGGGGTGTTCTTCGACTGGCAGCATTCGGCGGATGACAAGGGCGGGCTCGATGCCGATTTCGCCTTCGTTCAGGATATCGGCCGGGCGTTCAATCTGGTCTATCCGCGGATCGTGCGCTCCAACTTCAATCACGAATGGACGTCGGAAGATCGCGACGAGCAGTTGATCCGCCGCGGGCGCTATGTCGAGTTCAACCTGCTCTACGATCGCGGCACCGTTTTCGGGCTGAAAACCGGTGGCAATATCGAGGCAATCCTGTCCTCGCTGCCGCCCGTCACGAGATGGCCTTGATTTAAATCGTTACAGTTAATTTTTCATCAAACAATCGCCTTGTTCACCTTGCATTCATAGGGTCGTTGCACCACGTTTCTATAAGACTTGATTGTAAGCTTGTTCGGGAGGAGCTGAACAATGACGAAGAAAGTCGACATCAAGGAATACAGGCATAAACAGCACGACCAGAAGCCGAAACCGCGCAAGGTTACGGCGCCTGAGGAGAATGCACGTCCGGGCCATGTGGCCCACGGGCACCGTCGGCCCTGCGAGGGTTCGGCCGTGTTCGAAACCTGGGCCCAGCATTGACATGAGGAGCCGTCAATGACGGCTTCGATCGGGCCAGCCGCGATCGTGCGGCACTCTGCAAAGACCTCCCGGTCCTTGCCGGCTGGGAGGCCAACCACAAGGAGGAAACAATGAAACGCTTTGATTGCGGTTCACTCGTACCCGGTTGCACCTTTCATGCCAGTGCGGACGAGGAGGCGGAAGTCGTTCGTCGCGCCGTCGAGCATATGAGGACAACCCACGGCGAGACCATTATTCGCGAGAACATGGTCGAAAACATCAAGGCGCGCATCAAGGACGAGGAAAAGGTTTAGGCCTTGTCTTTACGAAGCGCATCAAGCCGGGCGGCCAGCGCTGCCCGGTCAGCCTTGAAGTCGCCTTCGATCCACCAATCTTCCAGCTTTTTCATATAATCGCCGACCGTCGGTCCCGCCGGCACCCCGGCCGCCACGATATCGCCGCCCGAAAACGGCATTTGCGGCTTTTCCCACCTCTCCGCCAGATCAACCAGTTGCCCGAGCTTGCCGGCCTCGCCCGCCGCGTTGAGATCGCCCGCGCCGGCCTTGCCGCGCGCGACCGCCAGCGCCAGTTTCAGCCTGATGAAAATGCCACCCCTGCCATTGCGGTAAAGCAGCTTGCGCAATGCCGGCGCGGTGGTCGCGCCGCTGATGGCGGGCGCGGTCGCGAAGGCGAGGAAGAGCGCGCGCTCCGCATTGGAGAATTTCAGCCGGTCGGCGAGTTCCGTGACGCGGACGTCATAGGGCGGGATGATTGCGGCGAGGCGCAGATAAGGGTCCGGCTGCCAGCCAAGCGCGGCTTCGCAATCGATCAGAGCGGGAACGGCGTCGATCCCCCATTTCTCGCTTTCCGGCACGATGGCGGTCAAAATCCCGGTCTGGCGCATCCACAACAGCGCGCGCGAGGGATCGCGGGCGGCAAGCAGTTTCTTGGTCTCCGCCCAGACCCGCTCGGCCGAAAGCGAGGCGAGACCCTCGCGCGCGCGGACCGAGGCGCGCAGCCCGTCCGCATCCGGCCTGCCGCCGCCATACCAGGCGAAGAACCGGAAGAACCGCAGGATCCTGAGGTAATCCTCCCGGATCCGCGTTTCCGCCTCGCCGATGAACCGCACCGTCTTCGTCTCGATATCGGCAAGCCCGCCGACCGGGTCATGGATATTGCCGTCGGCATCGGCATAGAGCGCGTTGATGGTGAAGTCGCGCCGCGCGGCGTCCTCGGCCCAGTCGGTGCCGAAGCGCACGGTCGCGTGGCGGCCAAAGGTCTCGACGTCGGCGCGCAGCGTGGTCGTCTCGAAGGGCTTGCCATCGCAGACCACGGTGACAGTGCCATGATCGATCCCGGTCGGGATCGCCTTCATGCCGGCGCCCTTCGCCCGGGCCATGACGGCGTCGGGCAAAAGCGTCGTCGCAAGGTCGATATCGCCGACCGGCTGGCCCATCAGCGCATTGCGCACCGCGCCGCCGACGATGCGGGTTTCGCCGCCCTCGCCGTTCAGGATTTCAAGAACTCTCTTCAGCCGATCGTCTTCGAACCAGTCCTGATCGCAGAGCTTGGTCAAGCGTAAAGCCTTTCGTAAATTGTCCTGACGATGCCGGCGGTGATGCCCCATATCCGGTGATCGCCGAACTTGATTTCGTAATATTGCCGCACCTTGCCGCCCAGCATGGCGGAGCCGCGAGCATGGTTGGCGGGGTCCATGATGAAGCCGAGCGGAACCTCGAACACCGCGTCGACCTCGTCCGGGTTGATCTTCAGCGAAAAGCCGGGCCGCACCACCGAAAGCACCGGCGTGATCCGGAAACCGCTGCCCGCAAGATAATCCGGCAGCCGCGCGACCGGCTGGACGAAATGGCGGGCCAGCCCGATTTCCTCCTCGCTTTCGCGCAAGGCCGCATCCTCCGGCGAGCGATCGTCCGGATCGATCGAGCCTCCCGGAAAGGCGATCTGGCCGGAATGCTTGCGCAGCTTGGTGGTGCGCCGGGTAAAGATCACCCGCGCCTCGTCGCCATAATCGACCACCGGCACCAGCACGGCGGCGGCGCGCATGTCGAGGTCCTCGTAATAGGCGAACAGGTCGGGATTGAGCTTGTGATCGCCATGATCGCGTATGGCGTGCTCCCGCGGCCGCCCGCGCTGGCTGAGCGCGCGCTCTCGGAAAGCGCCTGCGGCAAAGGGCGTTTCCTTGACGGTTTCCCTCACAGGCGCTTCTCCAGTTCCGCCATCGCCATCACCGGAAATGCCGCGCCGCCGGCGCGGATCGCGAACATGGCCTTGCCGTCGATCTCGATCTCCTCGCCCAACGCCATCAGATCATAGGTCAGCGCCCGCGAAAACAGCGCCTCGAGACGCCCGCGCACCAGCACATAGGGTCTCAGCCCGTCATCACCGTCGCCGACGGCAAAGCGTAGGGGATGATCGGGACCGGCCTCGACCACGTCACCCATATTGGTGCGAATCACGAGCGTCCGGCCGTCGCCCTCCCCCTCGATTTCCATGCCGACGGCGATGAACGGCGCATCCTCCACCCTGATCCTGAGCTTTTCCACCGGCGTCACCAGATAGGTCTCGCCGTCCTCATCCTTGCGCAAGACCGTCGAAAAAAGCTGGGCCATGGCCGCGCGGCCGATGGGACTGCCCTGATAGAACCAGGTCCCGTCCGCCTTGATTTCCATGTCGATGTCGCCGCAAAAGTCCGGTTCCCAACGGTCCACAGGCGCGGGATTGCGCAATTTGCCGCCATCAAGCTGGCGCGTAATGGCCGAAGCCAGCCCGCCGACATCGCCCGCCATATTGCCTTGCGTCATTTTTCCGTCTCACTTTCAGCGCCAAAATGGCCACCTCTCGAAATAGTCATTTCAAACCGGCTTGTCAGCCGCCCGCAGGTGATTATCCTTTCCCGACAGGCAGCGTTCCACCTTTTCGCCGCCTGAGACCCGAACCGGCCATGGGCCTTGGAGACATGTAAATGGGCGCGATTGACACGAAGGAAACGCACGAGATCGTGGCGGAGGCCGAAAAGGCGCTCGCCGACATCAAGATCGTGCGCGAGGAAGTGTCGAAAGTCATCTACGGGCAGGAAAGCGTTGTCGAAAACGTGCTGCTTTCGATCCTGTCCGGCGGCCACGCGCTGCTGGTCGGCGTGCCCGGCCTTGCCAAGACCAAGCTTGTCGCAACGCTCGGCACCGTGCTCGGCCTTGACGGCAACCGCATCCAGTTCACCCCCGACCTGATGCCCTCCGATATTCTCGGCTCGGAAGTGCTGGAGGAAAGCGAGGCCGGCCGCCGCGCCTTCCGCTTCATCAAGGGGCCGGTGTTCGCGCAATTGCTGATGGCCGACGAGATCAACCGCGCCTCGCCGCGCACCCAGTCGGCGCTGCTGCAGTCGATGCAGGAATATGCCGTCACCATTGCCGGCCAGCATTACGATCTGCCGCGCCCGTTCCATGTGCTAGCCACCCAGAACCCGCTGGAGCAGGAAGGCACCTATCCGCTGCCGGAAGCCCAGCTCGACCGGTTCCTGCTGCAGGTCAATGTCGATTATCCCGACATCGCATCCGAACGCCGCATTCTGCTGGAAACCACCGGCGCGGATGAGGGAACCGCAAGCCCGATGCTGAGCGCCGCGCGGCTGATGGAAATCCAGACGCTGATCCGCAAGATGCCGGTGAGCGAAAGCGTGCTGGAGGCAATCCTTGCGCTGGTGCGCGCGGCACGCCCCGGCGAAGGCCACGCCGATACCGACCGCGACGTCGCCTGGGGCCCCGGCCCGCGCGCCGGCCAGTCGCTGATGCTGACGGCCCGCGCCCGCGCGCTTTACCAGGGCCGGCTTGCGCCGTCGGTCGACGATGTGCGCGCCCTTGCCGGTCCCGTGCTGCAGCACCGCATGGCGCTGACCTTCGCAGCCCGCGCCGAAGGAAAGACCGTGACCGACGTCATTGCCGCAATCGCCCAGCGCGATTTCAACTGACAGGCTTGCCATTGGCTGCAATCGGACAAACGACATCGCCGACCGCCCGCAATTCGGCCCTTGCCGAGGGCCGGCGACGCGCGGCCCTGCTGCCGGATTGCCTGATCGAGGCAAGACGGATCGCCAATACGGTGATCACCGGCTGGCATGGGCGCAGGCGGCGGGGTCCGGGCGAGAATTTCTGGCAGTTCAGGCCCTATTCGCAGGGCGAATCGATGGCGCGCATCGACTGGCGGCGCTCGGCGCGCGACGATCACACCTATGTCCGCGACATGGAATGGGAGGCGGCGCATACCGTCTGGCTGTTCGCCGATCTCAGCCCGTCCATGCATTTCCGCTCCGAGCTTGCGCCGGTTTCCAAGGAACACCGCGCGCTGGTGATCCTGCTTGCGCTTGCCGAGACCCTGCTGCGCTCCGGCGAACGCGTCGGCTATCCCGGCCTTATGGAGCCGGTCTCCAACCGCAATGGCGCGGAAAGGCTTGCCCATGCGCTCGCATCGGCCACCGATCTGCCGATGGAATTGCCGCAGACCCGGATGATGCGCGGCCCGTCGGAACTGGTGATGATCGGCGATTTTCTGGACGCCCCGGACGCCCTGTTTTCGCAAATCATGCCGCTTTCGGAGCGCGGGCTCAGGGCACATCTCATCGAGGTGGCGGACCCGGCGGAGGAGAGCTTCCCCTATAGCGGCCGCACCGCATTCGCCGATCCCGAAACCGGCCGCGAACTGACGCTCGGCCGGGCCGAAAGCCTGAGGGACGCCTATCTCGCCGAATATCATGCCCGCCGGGCGGTACTCGCTGATACCGCGCGCCATGCCGGCTGGTCGTTCGTGACCCATCATACCGACCATCCCGCCTCCGAAGCGCTGACCGCGATCCATACGCGCCTTGCAGGTCCTGGCAGAGGGGTGCGGTGATGGAGTTTGCAAGCCCCCTCATCCTGGCCGCGCTTGTGGTTCTGCCGGCAATCTGGTGGCTTTTGAAGCTCACGCCGCCGCGCCCGCGCCGCGAGGTGTTTCCGCCGCTGGCGATCCTGCTCAGGCTTGCCAAGCGTGACGAGACGCCGGCCAAAAGCCCGTGGTGGCTGACATTGCTGCGCATGACGCTGGCCGCGCTGGTGATCCTCGCGATCGCCAATCCGGTGATCGACCCCGAACGCACCACGATCGCGACCGGCGGCCCGCTGGCGCTGATGATCGACAATGGCTGGGCCAGCGCCGAGGACTGGCGGGCGCGCACCCGCGCGGCCGAAAATCTCATCGATGCCGCCGCCGATGCCGACCAACCGATCATGATGGCGTTCACCGCCGAGACCGTGAATGATCCGACCCCGGTTTCCGCGACCGAGGCGCGCCAGCGCCTTGCCGCCGCCGAACCGCGCGCCGCGCGCCCCGACCGGCTCGCCGCCGCGACCGCGCTTTCCGAAGCCTTCGGCGAGACCCCGCCGGCAACCGTCGCCTTCATTAGCGATGGTCTCGCGGGCCCGGATGACGTGGCGGCCTTCTCTATGCTGTCCTCTGTCGAGGACAATATCGTGCTGAGCGCCCCGCGCGCCCTGCCCGCGGCCCTCACCGATGTCGAGAATGACGCAACCGCGAGCCGCATCACCGCAAGCCGCGCGGAAGCCGCTTCGCCGGCGGAAATGACGGTCAACGCCTACGACCTCCAGGGCCGGGTGATCGCCTCCGCCCCGCTGGTCTTCGAGGCCGGCGCCGGGGCCGCGTCCGCCGAAATCCGCGCGCCGTTCGAGGTCCGCAATGATTTCGCCCGGGTCGCGATCGACGGCGCGGCCAATGCCGGCGCGGTCCATCTGCTCGACGACGGCTTCAAGCGGCGGCGGGTGGGGCTGATATCGGGCAGCCCGGCGAATGATGCCCAGCCGCTTCTCTCCTCCGGCTACTACCTGCAGCAGGCGCTCTCGCCCTATGCCGACCTGATTACGAGCGACGCGGCGACGCTGCCCGAAGAGATCGCGGCACTCACCGACCGCAACCCCTCGGTGCTGATCCTGAGCGATGTCGGCACCCTGCCCGAAGACGCCCATGCAGCACTTCAGCAATGGGTCGAGGCTGGCGGCACGTTGATACGCTTTGCCGGCCCGCGCCTTGCCGCTGCTTCAGGCGATGACAGCCTTCTGCCGGTGCGGCTGCGCTCCGGCGCGCGCGCCTTTGGCGGCGCGATGAGCTGGAGCGAGCCGCAGCCGCTGGCGCCGTTTCCGCCCGAAAGCCCGTTCTACGGCCTGCCGGTTCCAGAGGACATCACCGTCACCCGCCAGGTGCTGGCCGAGCCCGCGCCGACGCTTTCCGAGCACACCTGGGCCAGCCTTGCCGACGGCACGCCGCTTGTGACGGAAGGGACGCTCGGCGAGGGCCGGATCGTGCTGTTTCATACCTCCGCCGATCCCAACTGGTCGAACCTGCCGATCTCCGGCTATTTCGTCGAGATGCTGCGCCGGATCGTCAACCTGTCGCGCGCGGGACAGGCCGAAGAAGGGGATGCGGTTTCGCTGCTGTCGCCCTATCGCCTGCTCGCCGCCAACGGCACGCTCACCAGCGATGTAGCCGACGCCAAGCCGCTTGCCGTTCCGGGCGGACCGAGCGCGGCAACGGCGGAACACCCGCCCGGCCTCTATGGCTCGCCGGATGGCTTCACGGCGCTGAACCTGTTTGCGGCAGGCGACCAGCTTGCGCCGGTCGATATTTCGAACTTTGGCGATGGGGTCAGGACCGTGCAGATCGGCGATGCCCGCGCCTTCAGCCTCAAGCCTTGGCTGCTGGCGGCCGCGATGGCGCTCCTGATCATCGACGGCATCATCATGCTGGCCATGAACGGCGCGTTCCGGGGCTTGCGCCCGCGCCGCCCCGCGATGTCGGCCGCCATCCTCGCCGCCTGCGCCCTCGCGATCCCGCTTTATCTCGGCTCAGCGCCGCCGGTTCACGCACAGATGGACGATGCGGCGATCGCCGATCTGCTCTACGAAACCCACCTCGCCTATGTCGTCACCGGCGAGGAGGAGGTTGACCGTATTTCCGAACGCGGTCTGAAGGGTCTGTCCGACTACATCTCCTACCGCACGGCGCTGGAGCCCGGCGATCCCATCGGCGTCGATCCGGCGAGCGAGGAGCTGGCCTTCTATCCCCTGATCTACTGGCCGATCTCCGCCACGGCGCCGATGCCGTCGGAAGAGGCGATTGCCGGGATCGAGGCCTATATGCGCAATGGCGGCACCGTGCTTTTCGACACCCGCGACCAGTATTCGCCGCTCGGCCAGAGCGCCGTCAGCGCCAACACCGAGCGGCTGCGCCAGATCCTCGACAATATCGACGTGCCGCCGCTGGAACCCGTGCCGGAAGACCACGTGCTGACGCGCTCGTTCTACCTGCTCTCCGATTTTCCCGGCCGCTATGACGGCTCGCCGCTCTGGGTCGAGGCGCGCGCGGGCGAGGATGCGGCCGGTAATATCGTCACCAGCGGCGGCGACGGCGTTTCGCCGATCCTGATCACCGGCAATGATTTCGCCGGCGCCTGGGCCACCAATCCCGATTCGACGCCGATGCTGCCGACCGTGCCGGAAAGCCCGATGCAGCGCCAATATGCCTACCGCACCGGCGTCAACATTGTGATGTACATGCTGACCGGCAACTACAAGGCCGACCAGGTGCACGTGCCTGCCCTGCTGGAAAGGCTGGGGCAATAATGGCGCTGACCTTTTCACCGCTGCTGCCGCTCTGGGCGATCTTCATCGCGCTCGCCCTCGTGCTCGCGCTGATGGCCGCCGGCTACCTCACCCGCATGCGGGCAACCACGCTACGGGCCGCCGCCGGCGTGCTGCTGGTAACCGCACTTGCCAATCCGACCATCAGCAACGAGGAGCGCTCGGCGCTGACCACCATCGTGCCGATCGTGGTCGACCGCAGCCAGAGCCAGTTGACCGGCGAGCGCCAGAGCCAGACCGACGAGGCCTTGGCCGCCCTTCAGGCGCGGCTCGCCGACGACCCGATGGTGGAGCCCCGGGTGGTTGACGTCGCTACCGCAGACGAGAACGACCGCGCCGAAACGCTTGCCTTCCAAGCCCTCTCCGAGGCCGTGCGCGATGTGCCGCCGAGCCGGCTGGGCGCGGCCTTCCTGATCACCGATGGCCAGATCCACGACCTGCCTGAGGATGCCGGCGGTCTTCCCGGCGCTATGCCGCTCAATGCCTTGGTGACCGGAACCGACAGCGAATATGACCGCCGGATCGAAATCA
Organism: Martelella sp. FLE1502; assembly: GCF_053484255.1. Taxonomy (NCBI): domain Bacteria; kingdom Pseudomonadati; phylum Pseudomonadota; class Alphaproteobacteria; order Hyphomicrobiales; family Aurantimonadaceae; genus Martelella; species Martelella sp. FLE1502. The sequence goes on along the minus strand of NZ_JBAKFQ010000018.1, from coordinate 79,316 downwards.
ACGAGGCACCGCGTTTCGGCCTCGTCGGCGACAGCCTGCCGGTGGAATTCACCGTGGTCGATGACGGGCCGGTGGACGAACACACAAGCGGACCGGCCAAGGTGACGGCGCGCATCAACGGCCAGGTTGCGGCCGAGATGTTGGTCGGCACCAACCTGCCGACACGCTATGTCTTCGACATCGAAAATGGCGGCGAGAACATTCTCGAGCTCTCGGTCGCGCCGGTCGATGGCGAGTTGACCACCATCAACAACCGCGCCGTCCAGATCGTCGAGGGCATCCGCGAGAACCTGCGCGTGCTGCTGGTCTCGGGCTCGCCGCATTCGGGCGAGCGCACCTGGCGCAACCTCTTGAAATCCGACGCCTCCGTCGATCTCGTGCATTTCACCATTTTGCGCCCGCCGGAAAAACAGGACGGAACGCCGATCAACGAGCTTTCGCTGATCGCCTTTCCAACCCGCGAACTGTTCGTCGACAAGATCGACGATTTCGACCTGATCATCTTCGACCGCTACCAGAACCGCGGCGTGCTGCCACTGCTCTATTACGACAACATCGCCCAGTATGTGCTGAATGGCGGCGCGCTGCTGGTGGCGGCCGGACCTGAAATCGCGGGCCCAGAATCGATCGCAGACACGCCGCTTTCCGCCGTGCTGCCGGCGATCCCGACCGGCGATCTTGCCGAGGGCGGCTACTATCCCGAAATCTCCGAGACCGGCGAGCGCCATCCGGTCACCCGCGACCTGCCCGGCAGCGGCTCCGAGCCGCCGGCCTGGGGGCGCTGGTTCCGCTCGATCCCGGTCGGCCCGGCGCGCGGCGAAACCGTGATGACGGCTGCCGACGGCGCGCCGCTGCTGGTGCTCTCACGGGAAGGTGAAGGTCGGGTCGCCGAATTTCTCTCCGACCAGGGCTGGCTCTGGGCGCGCGGCTTCGAGGGCGGCGGTCCCTACGTTCCGCTCTACCGCCGCATCGCCCACTGGCTGATGAAGGAGCCGGCGCTGGAGGAGGAAACGCTTTCCGCAGCCGTCGACGGCGAGACGCTGACGATCACCCGCCAGACGATGGAAGACGGCGCGCCGGACGCGACCGTAATCACGCCGTCGGGCCAGACCATCACCGTCCCGCTCACCGAAGCGGAGCCCGGTCTCTTTCGCGGTGAAACCCGGGTCGATGAGATGGGGCTGTTCACCGTCGAAAACGGCGATCTTCAGCGCCTCGTCAATATCGGCGATCCGGATGCGCCGGAGTTCAAGGGCATGATCTCGACCACCGACACCCTCGCCCCGCTTTCAGCGGAAACCGGCGGACTGACCCAGCGCATCGCCGACGGCATGCCGCCGATCCGCCTCGTCAGCGGCCCGGTCCGACCCGGCAATGACAGCTATATGCCGATTGTCGAAACCGCCGACACAAGGCTCGAAAGTATCCGCTCCCTGCCCCTCTTCAACGGCCTCCTCGGCCTCGCAGCCCTCCTCGCCCTGATCTCCGCCACTTGGTGGCGCGAGGGGCGGAGCTGAGCTGTGCAGAAAGCGAAAGGGCCGCTTCGGGAAGCTGGCCTCGCAGCCCACAATCTCTCCCCTTGAGGGAAATGCACCGACAGGGGCAGAGAGGGGTGAAACCTGCCCGAGAATTCTGAGTTCGCGGTTTATGCCCATTACCCCTCTCTGTCGCTTTCGCGACATCTCCCCTCAAGGGGAGAGATTGAGGCCCGGAGGCTGTCGCAAACCGGCAAATAGCTGAGAAAGCGAAAAAGCCCTACCCACGAAACCGCATCATGCCGACGAGCTTTGCTTCCACGCCCTCGACCAGCGGCGCGGCCAGGACGCGGCGGGGATCGACGGGGCCGGGCAGTTGCAGCGTGGGCGGGACGATCGGGAGGAAGCCGAGCGGGCTGTAATAGGGCGGATCGCCGACCAGGATCACGACTTCCGACCCGGCATCGCGCGCCGCCTGAACGGCGACCTTGACCAGATGGCGGCCGATGCCGCGGTTCTTGTGCGACGGCTTGACGGCGAGCGGCCCCAGCATATGCCCCTCGGCCATGCCGGCGAAAACCGGCGTCATCCGCACCGAGGCAATAACCTCGTCGCCATCGAGACAGACGAAGGACAGCGCAGGGTCATGCGGCCCCTGTTCGCGGATGCGGGCGGCGGCGCGCACGAAACGGGCGGGGCCGAAGGCTTCGGCGTTGATGTCTTCGATGGCAGCGTCGTGGGAGGCCTCTTCGGGGAGGTAACGCAATTCACTCGTCATTGATGTCTGAACCTGTCTGGAGAACGCATGATGTCGGGGCCGGAGAAAATCCGGTCTGAACTTCCAATCAGCGTCGTCGCAGGTTCCGCATGACATTTTCCAAATTTGCGTTTCGTCGGCCACTAGCAGGAAATGCAGCAGCCGTCCAGCCTGTGGGAAGCGAAAACGGCGAGGCTCGACGGCATGCAACACACTGTCAATGGTTTCGGGGGTGGCAAAGCTGGAGGCGCGCCGTATGTAAATAGGCAAGACGAATGAAAGGAGCAGGCCATGGGTATGCTGGTAGACGGCGTCTGGAAGGACGTCTGGTACGACACCGACAAGACGGGCGGCAAGTTCAAGCGCGAAAGCTCGAAATTCAGGAATTGGATCACCGCCGACGGCAGCGCCGGGCCGGAAGGCGATGGCGGCTTTGAGGCCGAAAAGGGCCGCTACCACCTCTATGTGGCCCTTGCCTGTCCCTGGGCGCACCGCACGCTGATCTTCCGCAAGCTGAAGGGGCTCGAGGACTATATCGACGTCTCGATCGTCGACCCGCTGATGCTGGAAAACGGCTGGGAGTTCAAGAACCGTGACGGCGGTACGGCCGACAAGGTCAACGGCGCCGACTATCTCTGGCAGGTCTATACCAAGGCCGACCCGGATTACACCGGCCGCGTGACCGTGCCGGTCGTCTGGGACAAGAAGCGCGAGACCATCGTCTCCAACGAATCGGCGGAAATCATCCGCATGTTCAACAGCGCCTTCGACCACCTCACCGGCAATGATGTCGATTTCTATCCCGAGGATCTGCGCGAAGGGATCGAGGAGATCAACGCTGTGGTCTACGACACCGTCAACAACGGCGTCTACAAGGCCGGTTTCGCGACCACGCAGGAGGCCTATTCGGAAAATGTGTTAAAGCTGTTCGAAACGCTCGACATGCTGGAAAAGCGCCTCGGCGAAAACCGCTATCTGATGGGCGATCGGCTAACCGAGGCCGACTGGCGGCTGTTCACCACGCTGGTGCGCTTTGACCCGGTCTATGTCGGCCACTTCAAGTGCAATCTCAGGCGGATTGCCGACTATCCCAATCTCTCGGGTTATTTGCGCGAACTTTATCAGGTCCCGGGCGTTAAGGAGACAGTCAATATCGACCACATCAAGCGCCACTATTACGGCTCGCACAAGACGATCAACCCGACCGGCATCGTGCCCGAAGGCCCTCTGTTCGATCTCGACGCGCCGCACGGGCGCGGCTGAAAAGGCGGCGCTTGTCCGGCGGGCGTCGGAAAGCTAAGAAGACTGCATGTACACAATCGCCCATATTTCCGATGTCCATCTCGGGCCACTGCCGCAACTCTCGCCGAAGGAGCTGTTTTCCAAACGGATCACCGGCTTCTTCAATTGGCATCGCAACCGCCGCAAGCATCTCGGCAAGGATACGCTGGAGAACCTGCTGCTGGCGATCGCGGACGAGAATCCGGATCATCTGGCAATCACCGGCGATCTGGTCAATCTCGCCACCACCAAGGAAATCGATATCGCCGCCGACTGGCTGAAAAGCGTCGGCCCCGCGCATGAGGTATCGCTGGTGCCAGGCAATCACGATGCCTATGTCGGCGGCGCCTACGCCAAGATCGCCAGGGCCTGGGGCGACTACATGCAGGGCGATGATCACGAGGGCGCGCATCTCGGCAAGATGACCTTCCCCTATCTCCGCAGGCGCGGCCCGGTCGCCATCATCGGCTGCTCATCGGCCATTCCGTCACCGCCATTCCTGGCGATCGGCTCGTTCGAGGCGAAACAGGCGCGCAGGACCGCCGAGCTTTTGCGCCAGGCCGGCGAGGAAGGGCTGTTCCGGGTCCTGATGATCCATCATCCGCCCGTGCGCAACGCGGCTGCCCGTCACAAACGGCTGATCGGGATTCGCCGGTTCAAGGCAACGATTGCCACCGGCGGCTGCGAACTGGTGCTGCACGGCCATACCCACCTCAACACCGTGAACTTCATTGAGACGCGGCACGGAAAGACGCCGGTGATCGGCATCGCCGCCGCGGGCCAGGGCGCAGGCGGCAAGAAGCCGCCGTCCGGCTTTAATCTTATCTCGGTCTGGGGCAGGTCCGGCTCATATGAAATGCAATGCCGCCGCCACGCTTTGAGCGCGGCGAGCGGCCTCATAGAACCGGAAAGCGAATTCAGCTTCTCTTACACCGACGACCGGTAACTGGCCTCGGCGCTACACCGCGTCCTCGTGCACGAGGGGCCGGCGCAAAGCCGGGGTAGCGCTGGCATCAACGATCGCGTTGACGTTGAACCGGACTGCATTGCGCAATTTCAGGCACTCATTCTGGCCTATGCCGTCCCAATCAAGGCTGCGCTGGACGATGTGGCGACAGATCTTGAAATACTGCGCCTGGCCGAGCAGCGTGAAGGTCAGGATCGCCAGATCCTCGGCATTCTCGTCCCGTCCGGTGGCCCGCGCCAGCAATTGCCGCAAGTGCTTGTGCAGCGGCTCGATAAACTCGTTGAAGAGAAGATCGAAGGCTTCGCTTGGAAGCGAGATATAGCGCATGATGAAGGCCGAAATCTCGTCCTCGTCGTAATTGGGCGTCAGGGGCTGCACCAGAAGCACCATGAGCTCCACCAGTTCTTCCCGCGCCTCGGCCGGCGTCATCTTCGCCGATATCGGCTCCAGCATCGCGCCGCCGATGTTGTTCTTGGCAATATCGATCACGTAAAGCGCACAGGCGCGCATCAACCCTGGCTTGCCGCCGAAATGATAGGCGATACTGCCGATATTCGCGCCCGACAATTCCGCGATTTTACGTGTGGAAACAGCGTTATAACCATATTCTCCAAAAAGCCGGAGGGCCGCGGAGATAATCGCCTGCCTCGTTGCTGCTGCACCGCTTTGATTTTCGATCATGGCTCTTTTTATTACTCTGTTTTTGGCCAAACGTTGATCATAGAATAAATCCTCCCCGTCATTCTATTTTCTCGTTGGCATGCAAGATAAAGCAACGTGCCCGCAAGCGCCAGCCATATTTCAGCCATATTTTCCGAGCTGCACGGCTGGATCGACTGCAACAGACGGTTGCGATCCAAGTAAATTAGCTTTCCGGCTGGGGAAACGCTGCACGCCCCTTGTTTCCGCCATTTACACAAGGCAATATCGCGCCGGCATGCTGGCCGGCGAAGGGGTTGACCGGCCATTATTATATCGCGTATGCGATCGAGAGTTTCAAGGTCGTCATGGATTCCGCAGTCATCAAGAGCAGACCGAAAAGGGCAGTCGACCGTCGCCGCTGGATGGCGGGAGCGGCCTGCGCGGTATTTCTCGGCATCGGCGTGGCCGTCGGCGCCAGCCTGTCGCGGGATACCGGCGCCTCCCAGATTGTCGATCTTTCGCTCGACCAGTCAAACGACTGGATCGATGATGTTTGCGCGAATTTCAGGGTTTTCGGCCGGAAGTATCAGCCCCTGGTGGATGTCGGCCCGGGCGAAGACGCTGCCTTTGCCGAACTTGTGCAGCGCACGATCGGCATCGACATGACGGTCCCCACTTTCGATGAAGGCGCTTCGATCTTCGAGGGCGCCAGGGTCGTCGCGATCGACCGCGCGCCGGGCATCGAGCTGTTCTACCGCAACACGGCCGGCGACCTGCTGTCCGTGTTCGTGCTGGCCCGCCCCGCTTCGCCCGACAACCAGGTGACGGACGTGCAGGAGACAATTCGCGACGATCTCATCGTCTCGTGGTGGCAGGGCGAACGCACGCTGGTCGCCGTCGTCGGCCCGTCTTCCGATGCCAACATGCCCGACCTTGCCCAGGCCGCCTATCTCAAGCTTTGAGAAAACGAAAGCCGGCCGCGTTGAGCGCGACCGGCCTTCTTCACAGTCGTAAGGCGGCGTTACCGCGCCGCCAGGATCTGGTTCGCCGCCGATACGATCGCTTCCAGCGATGCGGCAACGATATTGGTGTTGATGCCGACGCCATAGATCTTGCCGCCGTCATAGGCGACCTCGACATAGGCAATCGCCTTGGCGTCGGACCCGTGGTTCAGCGAGTGCTCGGAATAGTCCTCGACCGACAGCGCAATGCCGAGATAGTCGGACAGCGCGTTGATGAACCCGTCAACAGGTCCGTTGCCCTTGGCCTCGATCCGTTTGGAAACGCCATTGTCCTCGATCTCCGCCGTTACCACGCGCTGGCCCTTGGCCTGGCCCTGCGGATAGGTCTGGTGATCGACGAATTTGATGCGGCCATTGGGCTGCTCGACATATTTCTCCATGAACACGTCGTAGATCCGCTTCGAAGGGAGCTCACGCCCCTCTTCATCGGTGATCTTCTGCACGTGCTCGCGGAAGGCGACCTGCAGGGCGCGCGGCATGTTGATGCCGTAGTCGGACTGCATGATATAGGCGATGCCGCCCTTGCCGGACTGTGAGTTGATGCGGATGATCGCCTCATAGGTGCGCCCGACATCCTGCGGGTCGATCGGCAGATAGGGCACTTCCCACTGCGGCTTGTTGGCGACCTTGATCGCCTTCATGCCCTTGTTGATCGCATCCTGATGCGAGCCGGAGAAGGCGGTGTAGACCAGTTCGCCGACATAGGGGTGACGCTCGGGAATGACCATCTGGTTGGAATACTCGTAGACCGCCTTGATCCGCTCGATATCCGAGCAGTCCAGCTCCGGATCGACGCCTTGGGTGAACATGTTCAGCGCCAGCGTGACAATATCGACATTGCCGGTGCGCTCGCCATTGCCGAACAGCGTGCCCTCGATCCGGTCCGCTCCGGCCAGAACGCCCATTTCGGCAGCGGCAATGCCCGTGCCGCGGTCGTTATGCGGATGGACGGAGACGATCAGGTTCTCGCGATTGTCGAGATTGCGGCACATCCACTCGATCTGGTCGGCATAGATGTTGGGCGTCGACATTTCCACCGTCGAAGGCAGGTTGATGATCAGCTTGTTGTCGGCGGTGGGCTTGACCACCTCGATCACCGCGTTGCAGATCTCCAGCGCAACGTCCAGCTCGGTGCCGGTAAAGCTTTCCGGCGAATATTCGAAACGGTAGCCGCCGCCGGCCTTTTCCGCCATGTCGGTGATCATCTTAGCGGCATCGACGGCGATCTGGCGGATGCCCGCCACGTCCTTGCCGAACACGACGCGGCGCTGCAACTCGCTGGTGGAATTATAGAAATGCACGATCGGGCGGTGCGCGCCCTCCAGCGCCTCGAAGGTGCGGGTGATCAGCTCCGGGCGGCACTGAACCAGCACCTGCAGCGAGACATCGTCGCCGACATTACCGTTTTCGACGCACCATCGGGCGAAGTCGAAATCCGTCTGCGATGCGGAGGGAAAGCCGATCTCGATTTCCTTGAAGCCCATGTCCAGCAGCAGCTGGAACATGCGCGCCTTGCGATCATGACCCATCGGATCGACCAGCGCCTGGTTGCCGTCGCGCAGATCGACCGAGCACCAGATCGGCGCCTTCTCGATGCGTTTCGACGGCCATTGCCGGTCTGTCAGATTGATCTGCTGATAGGCCTGGTATTTCTGAGCCGCGAACGGCATGCCCTTGTTGGCTGTGGTTTTCACGTCCATTTTTCCTCACTCCGGCGCGCATCCGTGTTCCATGCGATGGCCGCCTTGATCTTCAATTTCAGGGATGTTTCAGGAGCGCTTGTGCCAGACGGCTTTCCGGCCGCCGGGCGCTCCTCAAAGGACCCGGCAACCGCCGTTAAGGCCGAGAAGAAGAAGCGAGTTTAGGTCGCGCAGGACGGACGCCGCGGCAGTGGCACCGCGCGTGGACTTCGCCTGAAAAGTGGTCGCAAACCTGATCATGAGCGTTCCTTAGCGGCATCGGCGGCAAATTGCAATCTCAAATAGCGCCTCCTCATGCCGGCTTACGGGCGCGGCCCGCCGCCCATGACTTGATGCCGTGCACCAGCAGACCCGCGAGCAACCCCCAGAAGGCCCCGGAAACGCCGAAAAAGCCGACCCCGGAAGCTGCGACCAGAAACGTAATCGCCGCCGCCTCGCGCGCGTCCGGCTCCTTGAACGCGCCAAGCACCGCGCCGCCGAAAGCGCCGATCAGCGCAAGGCCGGCAACGGCCTCGATCAGCACTGGCGGCGCCAGCGAGACGGTTGCCACGACGAGGCCGCTGAACAGGCCGAGCACGATATAGCCGATCCCAGCGATGATCGCCGACCAGTAGCGCCGTTTCGGATCGGGATGGGCATCCGGGCCCGCGCACATCGCCGCCGTGATCGCCGCCAGATTGACCCCGTGCCCGCCGAAGGGTGCGGTAAACAGCGTGGCGAGACCGGTTACCGAGAACATCCGACCGGCCGAGGGGCGGTAATTGTTGATATTGAGGATCGCCACGCCCGGAATATTCTGCGAGGCCATGGTGACGATGAACAGCGGCAGCGCCATCGAGACCGCGCCCTGTAGCGAGAAATGCGGCGTCACCCAGACCGGCGCGGCAAAGGCATTGCGAAATACGCCGGACCACGCACCCGATTCGATATCGACGCCGAAGATCAGCACCGCCACGAAGGCAAGAAAGGCGGCCGGCACCGCCATCAGCCGGTTAAACGCTCCGACGATCACCCAGGTCGCCACGATCGGCAGCGCCAGCAGCGGCGAAAACTTCACCGCCTCCACCGGCGCGAAACAGAGCGCCAGCAGCACGCCGGCAAGCATCGCATTGGCCAGCGGCGCGGGAATGGCGGAAATCGCCCGCCCAACCGGCTTGACCATGCCGGCGAGGATGATCAGCACCGCTGAAATTATGAACGCGCCAACCGCCGCGTTGAAGCCCCCCGGCAAGGCGCCGCTGGTGGCCATCAGCGCCGCGCCCGGCGTAGACCATGCCACGCTTACCGGCATGCGCGTGACCACCGAAATGACGATGCCGCACACACCCATACCGATCGAAAGCGCCATCAGCCCCGAGGCCGATTGCGCATGGCTGGCGCCAGCGCCTTCCAGTCCCTGAAGCACGACCGAAAACGAGCTCGCAAAACCGACAAAGGCAACCAGAAGCCCCATGAACAGGCTCTGCAGTGAGAACTCCCGCAGCATCACATATTCCCTCATCAACGCCAGCCCGCGCCCTGCCCCGGCGGCATCAAGCGTTTGCAGCGTAAATGAAGGGTCCAGTCAAGGGCGAAGACCGACCGCTCGGTTCGACGCTGGACGAAGACTTTCCGCTTTGCGCAGGTGGTCACCGAATCCTATGGCTGGGTCGACCGGGGCGCGAAGGGCGGAGACAGCGTGAACGGCGTGGTGAGGGGGGTAGCCGCAACGAACATGGGCTTGGGAAGCGATGCGGAACCGCTCCAAACAATCTCTCCCTTTGAGGGATGCCCCGACAGGGGCAGAGAGGGGTGAAACATTTCGGCAAAATCGGAGTTTGCGGCCTATGCCCATTACCCCTCTCTGTCGCTTTCGCGACATCTCCCCCTCAAGGGGGGAGATTGATGGCCGCAGGCGCTTTCAGAGTATCCGAGGTATGGTCGACAGGTGAGGCAGAGCGCCGAAGCCACAGCGCCCGACGCCCTCAACCCGAAATCTTCGAGAAATCCGCAACCGTACCGGTGGCCTCGCGGATCATCGCCAGCAGCGCCAGGCGGTTGGCGCGCACGGCCTCGTCTTCGGCGTTGACCAGCACATCCTCGAAGAATGTGTCGACCGGCGCCCGCAGCGCCGAAAGCGCTTCCATGGCGGAGAAATAGTCTTCCTTGGCGGAAGCGGCCTTCGCCTTCTGGACGGCGTCCTGAATGGCCGCATAAAGAGCCTTCTCGGCTTCGAGTTCGAACAACGCCGGGTCAACCTTGTCGGCAATCCGCGTCTTCTTCTTTTCTTCCGCAGCGAGAAGCTGCCCTGCCCGCTTCTCGCCCGCCAGAAGGTTCTGGCCGTCTTCCGAGTCGAGAAACTTCGTCAGCGCCTCGACCCGGCGGGCGACGACTTCGAGGTCGTCGGCATCAGGCCCCAGCACCGCGTCGATCAGGTCATGCCGCGCGCCCATGTCGCGGAGGTAGACCTTGAAGCGGTCGTGGAAGAAGGAGAGGAGATCACGGTCATCAAAGATCGACAGCAGCGGCAGGCGTACGCCACGTTCCAAAATGATGCGAATAACGCCCAGCGCTGCACGGCGGAGCGCATAGGGGTCGCCGGAGCCGGTGGGCCTTTCGTCGATGGACCAGAAGCCGGTCAGCGTGTCGAGCTTGTCGGCGAGCGCCACCGTCAGTGACACCTTGCCGCGCGGCACCACATCGGAGGGGCCGAGGGGCTTGTAGTGTTCCTCGATGGCCGCCGCGACATCTTCGTTTTCGCCCTGAAGAACCGCATATTTGCGGCCCATCGCGCCCTGGAGCTCGGGGAATTCGCCGACGGCCTCGGTGCGAAGGTCGGCCTTGGCCAGCACCACGGCGCGGTCCACCGCGGCCGGATCAGCGCCGACGATGGGCGCCAGCTTTGCCGCAAGCGCCCGGATGCGGGCGACGCGGTCGCCCTGGCTGCCGAGCTTGGCGTGGAAGGTGACGTTCAGCGCGTCGAGCTTGGCCATGCGCTGGTCGAGCGGCTTGTTCAGGTCGAGGCCGAATTTCTCGGCTGATGCCGCAAGCGTTCCAAGGTCCGGCAGGTCGCGCTGGTCGATATGCCAGAAGTGCAGCGCATCGGAGAGACGCGCGCGCACGACCTTGCCATTGCCGTAACGGATTTCCTGGCCGCCGTCGGTGGCGGCGATGTTCGCGACCAGGATGAACTTGTTGGTGAGGCTGTCCTCGCCATGCTTCCTGACGACGAAGCATTTCTGGTTGGTCTTGATCGTCAGCCGGATGATCTCGTCCGGGATTTCGAGGAAGGCCTCCTCGAATTCGCCGAGCAGCACCTGCGGATATTCGACAAGGCCGGCGACCTCGTCCAAGAGCCCCTCATCCTCGACAACGTCGAGCCCGTTGGCAAAGGCGAGATTGGCGGCGTCGTCGCGAATGATGTCCTTGCGGCGCTCGGCATCGAGCACCACGCAGGCCTTCTCCAGCCCGGCGGCGTAATCGGAGAAGCGCTTGACGGTGAAAGGCTCCGGCGCGTGGAAACGATGGCCATAGGTGACATCGGAGGCGACGATGCCGTCGATCTCGAAATCGATGACCTTCGTCTCCTCGATTTCCGTGCCGAAGGTGCACACGATCGACTGCAGCGGCCGCACCCAGCGCAGGCTTCCGGGCTCTGCCGAGGCAGCGCCCCAGCGCATCGATTTCGGCCACGGGAAGTTGCGGATGATGCCGGGCATCACGTCGCGGATGATCTCCTCGGCATCGCGGCCGGGCTTTTCGATAACGGCGACATAGAAGTCGCCCTTCTTCGGGTCCGACTGAACCTTCGCCTCGGAAATATCGGAAAGCCCCGCGCCGCGCAGAAACCCTTCGACCGCCTTTTCCGGCGCGCCCACGCGCGGGCCCTTGCGCTCCTCGCGCACATCGGCGGAGCGCGCCGTCAGCCCGTGAATGTCCAGCGTCAGCCGGCGCGGCGTGAAATACTCGCGCGCGCCCTCATAGGTCAGACCCGCATCCACCAGCGCATCGGTGACGCGCTTTTTCAGCTCGCCCGCCGCCCGGCGCTGCATGCTGGCAGGGATTTCCTCGGATCGAAGTTCAAGCAGGAGATCAGGCATTTGTGCACTCCGCAGCCAGCATGGTTTTCGATGTCTTGCTCGTCCTCGCGCTCTCGCGCTGCGGTCGAGCGGGCTTGGCGGGGATTTCCTCTGAGCGAAGTTCAAGCAAAAGGTCTGGCATCGGAAAGGGCTTCTATCATTGTCAGGAACTTGGGTGTGGCGGTGTTAGCAAGCTCCGTGAAAAAAGTCATCCGGCAATACCGATTTTCGAAGCGCGGCCGGAAAAGAACCGTTTTTGCGCCCGCTTTGGGCCGAATTGCGCGTTATTCTGCGCGTACACACAGGAGAACTGAACGTGCACACCTTGTCGCTTTTGCCGCTTGTCATTCTGGCAAGCAATGCCATACCCGTTTCCGCAGAGCCGCTTATGCCCCAGGGCAATTTTCGCACCGAATGCCTCGAGATCGGCAAGGATGGTCGCCACGGGCTGATCGCGGAAGTATCAATCGAGGGCGACGTGATTTCGGCCAGCGCGCAGACCTATGCGCATAATGATTGCGATATCCCGACCGTGCGTGCCGATTATCGCGGCATCATTACCGATATCCGGGCAAATGGCGACCGCATCGAATTCACGCAGGAAACGGGCCCGTTTCTATACACTCTGCTCTCCGATGACGTGACCACCTATTACAATGCCAATGCGGAATCCGCCGGCTGTGGGCTCACCGGCTGGCAGACCGGCGTGCCGCGCGATGCGGCGGGCAAAACCTGCGCGCCCTACACCTTTCCCGAAATCGGAACGGAGCTGAAGGACAGCGTCTGGGAGAACCGGAACGGCATCGAGTTCGCACGCCTGCCGCTTATATGGGACAGCGCGCCGGAAGCCGGCTACCCCGAACAGCCGTCCGGCATCCTCTTCACCCGCGTGGCCGACTGAGCGGCCTACCAGCCGCCACCGCCGCCACCGCCGCCGCCGCCGCCGGAAAACCCGCCGCCGCCCGAAAAGCCGGAGGACGAGGTGTTCTGCGTCGGCATCGACGACGACATGGTGGACGCCATCGACGAGGAGAAGCTGCCGATCTGGTCGGAGAGGTTCTGGTGGCGGAAATCGCCGGCATACCAGTAGGGCGAATAATAGCTGGCCGTGCCAGCCGCGATAGCCGCCACAAGCCATTTGTCGAAGGCGCGCGACCACGGCTTTTCGACGCCGAGCGCCACGGCATAGGGCAGCAGCGTCTCGAAATGCTGCGGTGACATTTCCGGCGCGCCGGCCATGTTCATGCGATTGGCTTCGGCGAGCGTCAGATACTGCTTCAGCCCGGCGATCTCGTCCATCTTCTTGCGGCCTGCCGTCGTCGGCGCGCCCATGATGAAGGCAAAGATCAGGTTGGTGAGCACGAGCCCGCCGCAGGCAACGATCACCGCCCAATCCGCGGCATCGATACTGTCGCTGAGAAGCGTGACCGCCATGCCGCCGATGGCCTGCAGCAGGAAGAACCCGACAAATCCGGCGGCGACCAGGGTGCCGATCGCCGAGGACATCGACCCGCCCCGCCGCCGGAACGACTTGGCGATCATCGATGAAAACAGGCCGATGAACACGGAAATGAACACCGAGAAGAACAGCACCGGAATGACGGCGTTCGAGATCGTGCCGAACACCATCAGCAGCAGACCCGCAAGCGCGGAAAGCGCAATGCCGCCCACGAGATACCCGATATTGCGGACAAAGAACTCGCCGCGATGCTCACTGGTGATCGCCGAGGTGAAGGCGCTGGCCATGGACGACACTTTCGAGCCGTGCGCCTTGTCGACGATGAACACGCCGCCGGCGTCGTCGACCGATTTCAGCAAGGCCTTCTGCCCCGCCGGCAGGGCCGGGTCATAGGGCTTCGACGTGCGCTTCAGCGTCATACCCTTCTTCGGCTCGTCGATGATCAGGAAGCCTTTCACCGCAAGGTCAATCGCGGTGGCGGCAATCGCATCGAAACGGCTTGAACCAAAACCCTGGTTCTGGACATAGGCGACAAGCGCCGGCGACAGGCCCTCCGGCGGTTCCCAGCGCGGCACCACGACGCCGGCCGGCGGATCGCGCCCGACCTTGCGCCATGACAGGAGGTAATAGAGGAAGACCAGCAGCAGGCCGCCGAAGCCGATGAAGTAATTGCGGTAATCGCTCAGGAACCACGATGCGCTTTCCGACGTGGTCGGCGCGTCGATCGCGCCCTTCGGCACCGCGACGACGACCGAGAGCCCTTCCTTGGGGCCAAGCGGCGCCGTGGTCTCGAAGGTCACCACATTGCCGTTGGTCGTCTCCCGGGCATTTTGTTCGCGCGAGCCGTAGGCGCCGGTGTAGAAGGTGGTCCGCGTCGGCGTCACGCCCTCCGGCAACGTGATCGTCGCGGTCGCCTGCTCGATCGGGAAGGCCCAGAAATTGCCGGTGGCGTTCCAGTAAATCTCGTCGTGGTCGTCGAAATAGCGCACCTGCCGGTCGGTCTCGTAAGTGAGCTGATAGGTGTGGTTGCCGGGCGGCAGCACCGTGTCGGCCGAGCCGATATAGATGCGGATGCCGTTGGTGATGCTTTCGGTGTGGTGGTCCACGGGCTCACCGTCAAGCGTCACGGATTTGAGGTCGAAGGTCACGTCGCCGGTGCGGCCGCTGTCGGTTTCAAAGCGCAGCGGAAAATCGCGGAAAATGCCGCGCCTGATCTGGTCGCCCTCGGCATGGACGGCAATGGTTTCGGTGACGTCGTAAACCCCGGATTTCTCCACGGTGACATCGGAGGTGAAACTGTTGATGACCTCGGCGGCGTGGACCGGAACGGCGGCAAGGAGGAGCGTTGTGAGAAGCACGGCGATGCCGCGCGCGCCCCAATCTCCCCCCTTGAGGCAAGTCGGCAATGCTCGATCTTGAGGCTTGCACACAATATTCTCTCCCGCTTGCGGGAGAGATGCCCCGAAAGGGGCAGTGAGGGTGAAGCAGCTTTTCAGATTCGTGAGAGCTTTCGTGATGAGGGTCTCCCCCCTCACTGTCGCTGTCGCGACATCTCTCCCCTCCGGGACGAGAAGACTTGCGGGCTCTGCGGCAAAGCCACCCGCACACCTTCCCTCAAGGGGGGAGATTGATGGGAGTACCGCCGCAAAGGCAGTCCGTATCCTTGAAATCCATCGCATGGCTACCTCGCGCGAGACTGACAGTGTCCGGTTCGCCATGGTGCTTCTCCTCAAGTTTCGTATTTAACGCCCAGCGAGGCCAGCGCATCCCAGTAGCCCGGATAGGTCTTGCCGACGCAGAGCGGGTCCAAAATGGTGATGCCGGAGATCTTCAGGCCGGCCAGCGCAAAACTCATGGCAATGCGGTGATCGGCAAAGGTGTCGATTTCGGCAGGCAGGTGCTGGCCGTCAAGGCCCGGATCGGCATGGACGATCAGGTCGTCGCCGTCTTCCTCCGCAAGGCCGTCTCGGATCGCGTTGAGGCCGAGCGACAGCGCGCGGGTGCGGTCGCATTCCTTGACGCGCAGGTTCTCGATGCCGGTGAAGCGCACCGGCGTCTCGTTGAAGGCGGCGAGCACGGCGAGCGTCGGCACGGCGTCCTGCATCTGGCTGCCGTCGATCTCGCCCGGCATATGCGGGAAGGCGGCCATCACCGCGTAAGATTTCGCATCCGGCTGGGTGAAGCTTTCCGCGCGCGTGCCGATATCGATCTTTCCGCCGGTCAGAAGCTCGGCGGCCCACAGATAGGTGGCGGCCGAGGCGTCGGGCTCGATATGGAAATCGGTGGCCTGATAATGACCCGGCTGTACTTCCCAGGTGGCCTCATCCACCTGTTCGGCCGTCGCGCCGAAGGCGGCCATGGCGTCGAGCGTCAGCCGGATATAGCCGCGCGCGCCGATTTCCGTGCCGGTGAGCGCGATGGTGACCGGCGCGGGGGCAAGGGGGGCCGCCATCAGCAGGGCGGAAACATACTGGCTGGAAAGCCCGGCATCGATCTCGATTCGGCCGGAGCCGAAACGGCCATTGCCGGTAATCGTCACCGGCGGGCAGCCGGTTGGGGCCTCGGCCTTGATGCAGAGCCGCTGCAGAGCCTCGACCAGAGGGCCGATCGGGCGCTTGCGCATATGCTCGTCGCCATCGACGATGACGGTGCCATCAACACTCGCCGCAGCCGCCGTCAGGAACCGGGTGGCGGTGCCCGCATTGCCGAGAAACAACGGGCCGGAGGGCGCTTCAAGCCGGCCCGACCCGGTGACCACGAAGCTGGTTTCATCGGGCTCGTCCACGGAAACGCCCATCGCCCGGAGCGCATTCGCCATATGCTTGGTATCGGCGCTTTTCAGCGCGCCGGTGAGCCGGCTCCTGCCCTTGGCGAGGCCGGCGAGCAGCAGCGCCCGGTTGGTGATCGATTTCGATCCGGGCGGGCTGACATGGCCCGAAAGCGCGCGGCCGGGCGGAATGATGGTGAGCTTGTCCATGCGAGGGCACTTTCATCAGGCCGCCTGTTGCGGCGGCGAACGGTCAGAACGAGACGTTGGGCACGGCGCGATCGCCGGGTTCCTCGATCTCGAAATAGTCGCGCTTCTGGAATCCGAACTGGCCGGCGATGATATTGCTCGGGAAGCTCTCGACCTTGATGTTCAGGTCGCGGGCAGCGCCGTTATAATAACGCCGGGCCATCTGGATTTCGCTTTCGGTCTTTTCCAGCGAAGCCTGAAGATCGGCAAAATTCTGGTTGGCCTTGAGGTCCGGATAGGCTTCCGAAAGCGCGAACAGCCGGCCGAGCGCCTGGCTGAGTTCGCCTTCGGCCTGGGCGCGGCCGGCCACGTCGTTGGCTGCGACGCTCTGGGCCTTGTTGCGCTTTTCGACCACCTCTTCCAGCGTGCCGCGCTCGTGGCTGGCATAGCCCTTCACGGTTTCCACCAGATTGGGGATCAGGTCGGCGCGGCGCTTCAACTGCACGTCGATGCCGGACCAGGCTTCCTCCGCCGTCTGGCGGGCGCGCACCAGGGCGTTGTAGAGCGAGATGACGAAGCCGATCAGGGCTCCGATGATGACGATGATAACGATCAGGGTGATCATGCGTATTCCTTCCCGCTCTGGTCGCTCAATCGCCGGTCGAATGGCCGCCTTCAGGCCGCCTTGGCTTCAAAGCCCCCGGCATCGGTCAGAAGATAGGCCTCGCCGCAGGCTTTGGCCAGTGTCCGCACGCGCAGGATATAGCTCTGCCGCTCGGTCACGGAAATCACGCCGCGGGCATCGAGCAGGTTGAAGATGTGCGAGGCCTTGATGCACTGGTCATAGGCCGGGAACACGCATTTGTGCAGCATGCCCGGTTCGCCGGGCGATCCGGCCGCGAGCAGCGCCTTGCATTCGGCTTCGGCATCAAGGAAATGTCGGTGCAGCATCTCGGTGTTGGCGTATTCGAAATTGTGGCGCGAATATTCCTGCTCGGTCTGCAGGAAGACGTCGCCATAGGTGACCTTCTCGTCGCCCTCGCGGCCGTTGAAATTGAGGTCGTAGACGCTGTCGACGCCCTGCACATACATGGCAATGCGCTCGAGCCCATAGGTCAGTTCGCCGGCGACCGGCGCGCATTCGATGCCGCAGACCTGTTGAAAATAGGTGAACTGCGAGACTTCCATGCCATCGCACCAGCATTCCCAGCCAAGCCCCCAGGAGCCTGTGGTCGGGTTTTCCCAGTCGTCCTCGACAAAGCGAACGTCATGCAGCAACGGATCGAGCCCGATCGCCTTCAGCGAGCCGAGATAGAGCTCCTGCAGGTCCGGCGGCGACGGCTTCAGCAGCACCTGATACTGGTAATAGTGCTGCAGCCGGTTCGGGTTTTCGCCGTAGCGGCCGTCGGCCGGGCGGCGGGAGGGCTGGACATAGGCAACGTTCCAGCGCTTCGGCCCGAGTGCCCTCAGCGTCGTCGAGGGATGCAGCGTGCCGGCGCCGACTTCCATGTCGTAGGGCTGCAGGATGGCGCAGCCCTTGTCGGCCCAATAGGCCTGCAATGTCAGGATCAGCCCCTGAAAGGAGCGGGTCGGGTGCATATGGGGCGGTATCGTCGCTTCGGACATGGCAGAAGGTTTCCGTCATTCTTGAATGAGCGGTGAGTGCCACTAAAGCAGGTAAGGGTCAAGGGTCGGGTGGCCGCGCTTAAGCCCGGCCACCCGATTGGCGTTTATTCCGCCGCAAGCGGACGGAACTCATCCTTTGTCGGCGTTGCCAGGCTCACCAGCCAGATTGCAAGCCAGGCGACGATGAAGCCCGGGATGATTTCATAGATGCCCGGGCCGCCCATGAAACTCTGGTCGAGACCAAGGGAAATCCAGACGATGACGGTCGCTGCACCCGCCACGAGGCCCGCTACCGCGCCCGCGCCCGACATGCCCCGCCATGTCAGCGACAGGATGATCAGCGGGCCGAAGGCTGCGCCGAAGCCCGCCCAGGCGTGGGAGACGAGACCAAGCACTTCAGAATCGGGATTGTGGGCGATGAGAGCAGCGACGATCGCCACCGCCAGCACAAACAACCGGCCGATATTGACGATTTCCCGTTCGCTGGCATGGCGACGCAGGAACAGCCGATAGAAATCCTCCGTCAGCGAGGAAGACGCCACAAGAAGCTGGCTCGAAATCGTGCTCATCACGGCCGCCAGCAGCGCGGCCAGCAGGAAGCCGGTGATCAGCGGAATGAAGAGCTGGTTGGCGAGAATGATGAAGATCGTTTCGGGATCGGGAACGTTGATATCGTTGCCGACGGTGTAGGAACGCCCGAAAATGCCGACGCCGACCGCGCCCGCAAGCGAGATAATCATCCACGTCATGCCGATATTGCGCGCGGCCGGAACATCCTTGACCGAACGCACAGCCATAAAGCGCACGATGATGTGCGGCTGGCCGAAATAGCCGAGCCCCCAGGCAACGGCCGACAGGAAGCCGATCACGGTCAGGCCGTGGAACATCGACAGGAAATTCGGATCCACGCTCATCATCCGCGCCTCGGAGACGCCGAAACCGCCGGCCTTGATAAGGACAACGATCGGCATGATCACCAGCGCCAGCATCATGATGCAGCCCTGGATGAAATCGGTGAGGCTGACGGCCAGAAACCCGCCGATCATGGTGTAGATCAGCACGATGCCGAGGGTGAGATAGATGCCGGTCTGATAGGCACTCATGCCGCCGATATGGATCAGATCGGGAAAGGCGGTGTCGAACAGCTTGCCGCCCGCCACCAGCCCGGAGGCGGTGTAGACCGAGAAGAAAATCACGATCACGATCGCCGAAACGCTTCTCAGCGACAGCGCCTTGCTTGGAAAACGCTTGGACAGGAATTCGGGGATGGTGAGGCTGTTGTCATAGCGCTCGGTTTGTTCGCGCAGCCGCGGCGCGACGATGATCCAGTTGAAGAACGCGCCGACGACGAGGCCGATGCCGATCCAGCTCTGGGTCAAGCCCGAGACGAACAGAGCGCCCGGGAGCCCCATCAGCAGCCATCCGCTCATGTCGGAGGCGCCCGCGGAAAGGGCCGCAACACCCGGCGAGAGCTGTCGGCCGCCGAGCAAATATTCTTCGGAATTCGATGTGGATTTGCGCCAGGCGTAAATGCCGATGCCGATCATCAGCAGAAAATACGCCGTAAGGCTGATCGTGATACCAAGACTCATGGCCATCTCCTTCGCTTGGTTTCCCCTAAAGGAAATCGCGAAAGCCGATGGCCGCCGCGTCTTTCCTGTGGCGAGGAGCAGGCCTTGAAACGGCGCACAGCCCTACTCCGGCTGAACGGCGTCGCGTCTTCAGCGCGAATCCCCGGTTACCGCTCAGGGAGAAACTGTAGCACCGGGAAGAAAGTCGGAGCAAGCGGATTGCAAAACGTCAACTTTTGAACGGATTAAGCGTAGGGGAGAAGCGCGATGGTGGAACGGCTCCCTAGCACATGAAGTGCGGGCACGTGATCATCCGAGGACGTCACAAAGGAGCTCGTTCCGATGATCATTGAACGCTCGGAAACGAAAAAAATCAAGCCTTTCTTGATGTCGGCTGGCGACAGGCTAATCCGCGTTCTTCACCCGATATTCGCCGGTCACCGGGTCCTGCACCAGCGTGCCGGTGGCGCCGCTTTTCTGTTCGGCGCGCTTCTGCTCGCCGCGGGCGGAAAGCGCCTCGGCGTCGTTGACGAACTTGCGGTAGAGCATGTAGCCGCCGCCGGCAATGGCTGCCAGAAACATCAGTCGTCCCATTTCATGCTCCTCCGTCGTCTACAGACCGTAACGGCCCCATAATGCCCGCTCTTCGGCGGTTTCGGCAAGCCCTGACGCAAAGCCTGCGGCAATTTCCGCACCGTTGAGCTCGCCGGCAACGACTCCAGGCAGCTTGCGCCCGAGGAAATTGGTCGGGCCGGTCACGAGTTTCAGTTCCACCTTGTCGCCATAGCGGCTCTTGAGCGTGGCGCGCATATCGCCGATGCCATCGACCAGACCGCGCTCGACGCCGCCATTGCCGCTCCAGAACAGGCCGGAAAACAGCTCCGGATCATCGGCAAGCTTTGCCCCGCGCCTGTCCTTCACCATCTGGATGAAGACCTGATGAATCTCGTTCTGCAAGCCCTTCAGGAACTCGACGTCCTTTTCCTTTTCGGGCTGGAAGGGGTCGAGCATCACCTTGTTCTCGCCCGAGGTGTAGACCCGGCGCTCGACGCCAATCTTGCCGATCATTTCGGTAAAGCCGAAGCCGCCGGACACCACGCCGATCGAGCCGACGATCGATGTCGGATCGACGAAGATCTCGTCGCCCGCCAGCGCGATCATGTAGCCGCCGGAGGCTGCGACATCCTCCACGAAGATCAGCACCTTCTTCTGCTTTTCCTCGGCAAGCGCGCGGATACGCTGGTAGATCAGGCGCGACTGAACGGGAGAACCGCCGGGCGAATTGAGCGAGATCGCGACGCAAG
This sequence comes from Martelella sp. FLE1502, assembly GCF_053484255.1. Lineage (NCBI taxonomy): Bacteria > Pseudomonadati > Pseudomonadota > Alphaproteobacteria > Hyphomicrobiales > Aurantimonadaceae > Martelella > Martelella sp. FLE1502. The sequence goes on along the minus strand of NZ_JBAKFQ010000018.1, from coordinate 58,498 downwards.
GCGCCTGCTTCATCGAAAACGCCTTTTCAAGCGCAGGCGCCGCCGAGGCGAGATTCAGGTTGCGCCGCCCGGGCGAACTGCTGGCCATGATCGTGCCGGCGAGCCGGACGACGGGGATGATCGTCTTGTCCTTGCGGAACCTCTTGGGAACAAGCCCGGCGACCAGGTTTTTCATGGCGTCCTCTGCGTTTCAATGCGATTGACCGCATGTATGCGCGATCCCGCCGAAGACAAGGTCTCATGAGAAGAATAAGCCCGAAAATCAGGCGGTTTTGCCCGCCTTGCGCCGCGCATAGCATGCCCGGCCATTATTGAGATCATCGACATCGGGCAGGAAGGCGTGGCCGTCGCCGCCATGCATGATGATTGGCGGACGGAGCGCCAGCCGCGCGCGCGAACCCTTGATGGCGCTCGCCAGGATGCGGAAGGCATCCTCTCCGGCGCGGGCATGCACCGGCGTGATCTCGATCCCGCCGAAGCGTCTGCCGCAGGCGGCGATGATTTCGGCAAGCGATTGCGGTCGTGCGATCAGCGAAAGCTGGCCACTAGGTTTCAGGATCGCGCCGGCGGTGCGGATCCATGCCTCGAACAGCCCCTCCTCCATCGCGTGGGCAACCTGCTTCAGCCGGTCCGGCGTCTTGCGGTCACCGGCCGCGTTGAAGGGCGGGTTCATGATGACGTGGTCGAAGGCGTCGTCCGCAAGGCCTGCGGCATTTCGGCGCGCGCCGGTGAGTGTAACATCGGCCTCGAAGACCTTCATGCGGGCGTGGAACGCAGCGTTTTCCGCAAGCGCCAGCGAGCGGCGGGCGAAATCCGCCATCTCCGGCGAAAGCTCGAACAGCGAGACCTCCGCCTCGGGAATGCGGGCGGCAACGGCAAAACCGGCAGCCCCGGCGCCAGCGCCGAGATCGGCGACGCGTAGTCCCCGCCCGCCCCTTGCGGCCTTCGGATCGACCATAGCGGCAAGCAGCATGGCATCCATGCCGGCGCGGTGCCCCCTGCCCTTCGGCTGCACGAGATGGAATCGCCCGCGATGAAATGCATCGACGGTAAAGGCGTCGGCCGTCATTCCGGCTCCAGCTCCTTGCCGAGCCCGGCATCGACCAGCAGAGCACGGGCTTCCGCCTCAGCGCTTTCCTCGACCATCAGCCGGCGCGGCAGAAGACCGAGCGAGCCCTCCATCACGCTCATCGAGCGATCCGCCACGAAATGGTGGATTCCGGCTTCCTTCAGGAGGCTTTCGGCTAGGCCCAGCACCACGGCGTCATTGGTCCGCAACAGATTGACAAGGGCCATTCATCACTCCTGAAATTCGCGTGAAAGGAGCACATTGCCCCTTGTCGCTGCTTATGCCGCTCCCTATTGTCGGCATGAATGCATGAAAAGGAGCGAGCTCACTTGGGTTCCGTCGCACCACTGGTTAAAGAGAACAAAACATCCGGCTCGGTCAAGCCCATCGTGGATATGACCCGTTCCGACATGGAGCGCGTGAACGCGCTGATCCTGTCGAAGGCGGGCTCCGATGTCGAAATGATTCCGGAAGTCGCCAATCACCTGATTTCCTCCGGCGGCAAACGGCTGCGGCCGATGCTGACGCTCGCGACCGCCGCCCTGTTCGGCTATCGCGGCGAGCACCATATCCGGCTGGCAACCAGCGTAGAATTCATGCACACCGCCACGCTGCTGCACGACGACGTTGTGGACGAAAGCGACCTGAGACGTGGCAAGTCCAGCGCCCGGATGATCTGGGGCAACCAGGCGAGCGTTCTGGTCGGCGATTTCCTTCTCGGCCAGGCCTTCCGGATGATGGTGGAAACCGGCTCCATGGACGCGCTCTCGGTGCTCTCCGATGCCGCCGCCGTGATCGCCGAAGGCGAAGTGCTTCAGCTTTCGGTCTCCAAGAAGATGGAAACCACCGAGGACGATTACATTGCCGTTATCCGCGGCAAGACGGCCGAGCTTTTCGCCGCCGCCGCCGAAGTCGGCCCGATCATCGCCGGCGCGTCCGATGCCGACCGCAAGGCCTTGCGCGATTACGGCATGGCGCTCGGCATCGCCTTCCAGCTTGTTGATGATGTGCTCGATTATGGCGGCGACAGCGCCGATCTCGGCAAGAATGTCGGCGACGATTTCCGCGAGGGCAAGGTGACGCTGCCGATCATCCTCGCCTATCAGCGCGGCAACGACGACGAAAAAGCGTTCTGGCGCAACGCCATCGAAGGCGGCGAGAACGACGATGCCGCCCTCGAAAAAGCCCGATTCCTCCTTGAAAAATATGCGGCGCTCGCCGATTCCGTAGATCGTGCCCTATCTTATGGTGAGGCGGCGCGCGCGGCACTGTCCGGTCTGCCGCATTCCGAAGGCCGTCACGCCCTTGAGGAAGTGATCGACTTCTGCATCGCGCGGATCAACTGACCGACCGGCGCCGCCCGGACAGCCAATGCCGGACCGTCAATGAAAGGGAGCGGATGACCAGCCTGAACAAACGTCGCCTGAAAACCATGCTTTTTGCCGCCGCGCTCGCCTTGCCGATGACGGCGGGCGCCAAGGACGCGACGGTGAACGACCCGGCCTATGATGCCCAGGGCGCGTTGAGCTTTGCCGGGGCGCTGCTGGCCGGCCAGACCGCTGCCGTGGATAACGACCTGGACCGGGCGATCGCCTATTTCCGCCGAGCGTTGCAGCACGAACCTTATGACAGCGGCACCAACAACCAGCTGTTCGTCACCCTGATCTTCAACGGCGATCTGAAAGCCGCCGAGGCGCAGGCGGACAAGACATCCGACGAACCGCAACTCGTGCCGGTGCGCGAACTGGCGCTGGGGCTTGCGGCCCTTCAGGACGGACGCTTCGCGGAAGCGATCCCCCGTTTCGAAGCCTATGGCGGCGCACCGCTCAACGACCTGGTTTCCGGTCTGCTTCAAGCCTGGGCGCTTTATGGCGAGGGCAAGAGCGATGAAGCGCTGGAAAAGGTCGACGCACTTTCCGGTCCGCCCTGGTACGATCTTTTCACCAATTACAATGCCGGCGCGATCGCTGCCGCTTCCGGCGACACCGCCAAGGCCCGCAGCTATTTCAACGATGCCCTGCTCGACCGCCAGGGTTCGGCAACCTCGCCCGACACGATGCTGAAGACCGTCATCGCGCTTTCGGCGATCGAGGCCGAAGCCGGCAATACTCGCAAGGCGCTCGATACGGTCTCGACCGTAGAGACCTACGGCCTCAACCCGGCCGTGCTCAATCCTGTGCGCGAACGCATCGAGGCCGGCGAGCCCATACAGTCGCTGCCGGAAACCGCGGCCGAAGGCGCCAGCGGCGCGCTGTTCGAAGTCGCGGCGGCGCTTAACCAGGGCGGCAGCGATGACATTGTTACGCTCTATCTGGCACTCGCCGAGGCGCTGACGCCGGATGATTCCGACGTGCTTTACCTGCGTGGCGTGGTTGCCGCCGCCAATGATGAGCCGGAGCGCGCGCTTGGCTATTTCTCGCGCATTCCCGAGGATGCCCCGCAATATCGCCTCGCCGAACTGCAGCAAGGCCTTGCGCTTGCCGGCCTCGATCGCTTTGACGAGGCGCGCGACCACCTGACCGCGCTGATCGAGGAGGCGCCGGATGACCGCCGCGCCTATCTGGCGCTGTCGGGTGTTTATTCGGAACAAAAGGATTTCCAGGCGATGGCCGATCTGCTGGACCAGGCGGTGGCGCGCATCGGTCCGGTCGCGTCGGCGGAGGACTGGAGCATTTTCTACCGCCGGGGCATCGCCTATGAGCGACTGAAGGAGTGGGACAAGGCCGAGCCCGATTTCAAACGGGCGCTCGAACTTTATCCGAATCAACCGCAGGTGCTGAACTATCTCGGCTATTCCTGGATCGACCAGGGCATCAATCTGGAGGAAGGTCTCGACCTGATCCAGCAGGCCGTCGATCAGCGCCCCGATGATGGCTATATCGTCGATTCGCTCGGCTGGGCCTATTTCCGGCTCGGACGCTATGACGACGCGGTGCGCGAGCTTGAGCGCGCGGTGGTGCTCGATACCGGCGACCCGACGATCAACGCCCATCTCGGCGATGCCTATTGGCAGGTCGGCCGCAAGCTTGAGGCGATCTACCAGTGGAAGAAGGCGCTTTCCGACGACCCGCCGGAGGATCTGGTGCCCGAGCTCAACGACAAGATCGCCAACGGGCTGACGCTTGAAGACGACAAGACGCCGCTTGCCAAGGCCGAGGGAGACGGAGACGCCGTCAAGACGCCGTGACCACGGCTGACGGCGCGGCCATTGCGGTCGACGCCCGTGCCAAGATCAATCTCGCGCTCCATGTCACCGGCCGGCGCGGCGATGGCTACCACCTGCTCGACACGCTGGTGACCTTCGCCGCCTTCGGCGACCGGCTGACCTTCGCGGAAGCTGAGGCCGATCTTTTCACGCTTTCCGGCCCGTTTGGCGACGCGGTTCCGCGCGGCGATGATGCCGAGCGCGGCAATCTTGTGCTGAAGGCCCGCAATCTGTTGCGCGAACATGCCGAGGCAGAAGGGCTTTCGGCGACGCCTGTGCATATCCATCTGGAAAAGCAATTGCCGCCCGCATCCGGCATCGGCGGCGGCTCAGCGGATGCAGCCGCGACCTTGCGCGGCCTTGCGCGGTTCTGGCGGCTGCCCGGCGAAGTGCCCGCATCGCTCGCGCTTTCGCTTGGCGCCGACGTGCCGATGTGTCTTGCCGGAAAGCCGCTGTTTGCCCGGGGGATCGGCGATACGATAACGCCGATAGCCGGGTTTCCGAGGCTCTTCCTCGTGCTTGCAAACCCCTTGCACCAAGTCTCTACGCCCGAGGTTTTCAGAGCGCTCGAACATCGCGATAACTCACCAATTCTGGACGGCGATATGCCACGCCGGGCCGAGGACTGGCTTGCCCTCATCAAGCGCGCCCGCAACGATCTGCAATTTCCCGCAAGCCGGATCGCGCCGGTGATCCACGCCGTGACCGATGCGCTGGCGGCGACCGGGACCGAGCTTGTCCGCATGTCGGGATCGGGCGCGACCTGTTTCGGTCTCTACCTCGATCTTGCGAGCGCCGAGATTGCGGCGCGTAACCTTGCGGCGGCCTATCCCGACTGGTTTGTCGTTGCCACGCCCACACTTGCCGCAGGAGATGCCGCATGAGCGATCGCCCCTTCATTCCCGTGCGCTTTGCCGTTCTCACCGTTTCCGACAGCCGGACGTTGGCCGACGACCGTTCCGGCGATACGCTGGCCGCGCGGATCGAGACCGCGGGTCATGTTCTGGCCGATCGCCGCATCGTCGGCGACGACCGGGCGCAAATTGCAGAGACAGTGAAGGCGTGGTGCGACGATGACGGGATTGATGTGGTGGTGACCACCGGCGGAACCGGCTTTACCGGCCGCGATGTGACGCCGGAGGCGATCGAGCCGCTGTTCGACAAGCGGATGGAGGGCTTCTCAGCAATCTTCCACCGGATTTCGTTCGAGAAGATCGGCACCTCGACGGTGCAGTCGCGCGCGACCGCCGGGCTTGTCGGGAAAACCTTCGTCTTCGTGCTGCCGGGCTCGCCCGGCGCCTGCAAGGATGGCTGGGACGGGATCATCGCCCAGCAGTTCGACTACCGCCACATGCCCTGCAATTTCGTGGAAATCATGCCTCGGCTCGATGAGCACCTGAAGCGGAACGCGTAAAACGCCGGCATCGCGCCTGATTCGGGTCAGGTGCGAATCATCGCCCAGGCCGGAATGATCTCGCAGGAAAGCCGCCGCGTCATCTGCCGGCGGGCGAGCATGAAGGGCGAATCACCGCCAGTGCTGGCCTTTTCCAGGGCCATTGGCTTTGGCAAAAGCACGCCGACTTCCAGCGGGCACCGTTTCGCAAAAAGCCGTTGCCAGAGCGAACGGCGGTGCCTTTTCGAGCGCGAGAACCGCGCAGGGCTGTTTTCCAGCGCGATATGATCGGACACCGCCTCCACCCAGCCGGAAAGCGGCCGCGCGCCGGGCTCCAGAACGAGCACCCAGTCGCCGCGCGACTGGCGGATGACGTCGGGCAGATCCCAGCTGCGCATGAACCGGCAGCCGGCGGCATCGGCCACGCGTTCGACGCCCTCGCCGCCGCCGTGTTCGAGAACAATGACATCGCTGACAAGCCCCTCGACGGCGCCTGCCACCAGGGCCGAGAGCGTGTGCGCAAGCTCGGCTTCCTGATTTCTGCTTTCGATCAGAACGCTTAACATGCCGTTATTTAGGCAATTTGCAGGGCTCTTGCCAAGGGCCAAGGCCCATGTGAACGGAAGGCGCGCCATATGTTCTTGCTTTGTTCTAAAAGTTAACCTATATTTTCCCTCAGTGTTGCGAACGGACACGAAGATCCGTCGGCGCAACAGACGGGAGATGATCATGGAAGACGCTTTCGATATGGACATCGCCGGCTTCACGCCGCCTCCGACCCGACATTTCGAGCCGGTCGAGACCGGCCGCAGGCGCGGCCGCGCGGCGACCGCCAACCCGTCCGGCCGGTTCGAGCCGGTAAGCCGCGAGCGCTTTGACGACGGCTGGCATCTGGAGGAGGACCTGCCGGCCTTTTCCACCGAGGTGCAGGTCGAGAAGGTGAAGTCGATCATCACCCGCAACACCTCGCCGGACGTGCCGTTCGAACGCTCGATCAACCCCTATCGCGGCTGCGAACATGGCTGCATCTACTGCTTTGCGCGGCCTACCCACGGCTTCATGGGGCTCTCTGCCGGGCTCGATTTCGAGACCCGGCTGTTTGCCAAGCCCGATGCGCCGCGCCAGCTTGCCCGCGAGCTTTCCAAACCCGGATACCACGCCAAGACCATCGCGATCGGCACCAATACCGATCCCTATCAGCCGGTGGAAAAGGAATGGCGGATCATGCGCCAGGTGCTGGAAGTGCTTGCCGATGCCAACCATCCGGTTTCCATCACCACCAAATCCGCGCTGATCCTGCGCGATATCGACATCCTGTCGCAGATGGCGGAAAAGCATCTGGTCAAGGTTTCGATGTCGGTGACCACGCTCGACCGCAAGCTTTCCCGCAGCATGGAGCCGCGCGCCGCCACGCCGCCGCGCCGGCTGGAGACGATCCGCGCGCTTGCAGGCGCCGGCATACCCGTCGGCATTTCCGTGGCGCCGATCATTCCGGTGCTGACCGATCACGAGCTGGAGCGCATTCTCGACAGCGGCGCTGCCGCCGGGGCGAGCGAGGCGAGCTATATTCTGCTGCGTCTGCCGCTTGAAGTCGCGCCGCTGTTCAAGGACTGGCTGCTGGAGCATCACCCGGACCGCTATCGCCATGTGATGAGCCTGATCCGCTCGATGCGCGGCGGCAAGGATTATGATGCCGAATTCGGCAAGCGGATGAAGGGCAGCGGTCCCTATGCCTGGCAGATCGCCCGCCGATTCGAAATTGCCGTCAAGCGGCTGAAGCTCACCCGCCGCAGCACGACCCTGCGGGAAGACCTGTTCACCCCGCCCGATGGCGGAGGCGCGCAGCTCAACCTGTTCTAATTCCTTTCCGGCCGGGAGAGCCCTTGGACCCGGCCGAGGAAGTCCCCTTCACTGCCGCACATGAGCAGTTTTCAGAATTGCTCCGAAGGGGACTTGCGGGAGATCGGAAGGCGGTGTGAAATGACGCAATGTCATCCGCGCTTCCTTCCGATTCTCCTGCCCTTTTCGATCTGCCGCCGGCGGTGCCCGATTTTTCGCTGGAAAGCGCGGCGCGTTTGCGCGGGTTATGGCCCGTGGCCGGCTGCGACGAGGCCGGCCGTGGCCCGCTTGCCGGCCCGGTGGTGGCGGCGGCCGTGATCCTCGATCCGGAGAATATTCCCGAAGGCCTCAACGATTCGAAGAAGCTCACGGCAAAGGCCCGCGAGGCCCTGTTCGAGACGATCTTCGATTCGGCGCTGGTATCGGTCGCCTCCAGCAGTCCCGGCCGGATCGACCGCATCAACATCTTGAGAGCCTCGCTCGATGCAATGCGGCGCTCCGTGCTGGGCCTTGCGCTGCCGCCGGCCCTGGTGCTTGCCGATGGCCGCGACCAGCCGCCCGGAATCCCGTGCCGCTCGCAGGCCGTGATCAAGGGCGATGCCCGGTCGGTTTCGATCGCCGCCGCCTCGATCATCGCCAAGGTCACCCGCGACCGGATGATGGCGCAAGCCGCGACCATCTATCCCGCCTACGGGTTTGACGGCCATGTCGGCTATGGCACAGCGGTCCATCGCGCGGCGATCATCGACACTGGCCCCTGCCCGCTTCACCGCATGAGCTTCCGCCCGCTACGCGAAGTCGAATAGCCGCCTCAAGGCGCAAATTTTTCAGGAATTTTTCGGGAAATTGCGATGGTCGGAGTGGCAAGATTCGAACTTGCGACCCCCTCGTCCCGAACGAGGTGCGCTACCAGGCTGCGCTACACTCCGTGACCAGCGGCTGCTCTATAAAACAGCCTGCCTGCTTCGGCAAGCGCCCCGCGACATTTTTTTGACGCGAGGCCTGAGGTTATGAACCGCCGAGGGCTTCGGGGCCGAAGACTGCATAAAAAACCGTCTCCGGATCGCCGACGCGGGCCTTCTCCCGAAGGCCGATCTTACTCGGATTTGGCGTCGCGCTGGTAGATCCAGTCGTGATCCGGATGGTTTTCAAATCGCCACTTGCGCAGCGGGCCGGCCATGACGTTGAGGTAGTAGAGTTCATAGCCATAGGGCGCACCGCAAGGGTGGTGGCCCTTCGGCACCAGCACCACATCGCCATCCGACACCGCCATGGTCTCGTCCAGCGAACCATCCTCGGTGAAGACTCGCTGGAAGGCGAAGCCCTGTGCGGGGTTCAGGCGATGGTAATAGCTTTCCTCCAGATAGGTCATATCGGGGAAACGGTCCTCGTCATGGCGGTGTGGCGGATAGGAGGACCAGTTGCCGGAAGGCGTGAACACCTCCGTCACCAACAGACTGTCGGCGACATCGCGCTCTTCCATCGCAATCGGATAGATATAGCGCGTGTTGGCCCCTTTGCCGCGTTCGTTCAGCGCGATGCCTGCCGGCCCGATCACCTGCGCTTCGCGACCGGGCTTTGCCGGGGCGGTGCAAACGGCGAGCGTGCACTCAGTCGTGGCGGTGGCTGACCATTCGCTGCCCGCCGGAATATAGACGCAATGCGGCGGCAGGCGTTCGAACACGCTCATGCGTTCCCCCAGCTCACCGAAGGAAGAATCACCCGATGCGATTTCTGCCTTGCCTTCGACAAGCACCAGAATCACCTCTGTATCGCCGGTATTCTCGCGGGCGCTCTCGCCTGGCTTCAGGCGGTAGAGCCCGAACCCGACATAGCCCCAGTTCGCGCTTTCCGACGTGATGTCGTGCACCTTGCCGGAGGAGGCCGTGGGTTTCCTGAGAAGATTGCCCATCGTTTGTTTTCCCTTTTTCTGTCTTCAGCCTCAGGCGGCGGTGTCGAGACCCGCCGCCTTCGCCATCGCCTTAAGGCTTTTCAGGCCGAGCGACTGATACTCGAACGGATTGCGCACATCCGGATCCTGCTCGGCCTCGATCACCAGCCACCCCTGATAACCGGCATCGGCCGCGACCTTCAGCACGGGCGCGAAATCGACGCCGCCCTCGGCATCGCCCGGCACGGTGAACACGCCGCGGCGCACGCCTTCGAGGAAGGAGAGGTTTTCATCGCGTACATGCCGGGCGATCGCGGGCCGCACATTCTTGGCGTGGATATGGCCGACGCGGCCGATATGTTTCGACGCCAGCCGCTCCGGGTTGCCACCGCCGAACAGGCAATGGCCGGTATCGAACAGCAGCCTTGTCGCCGGCCCGGTGTTTTCCATCAGCCTGTCGATCTCGTCCTCAGTTTCAACGATCGTGCCCATATGGTGATGGTAGACCAGCGCAATGCCCTGTTCGGCGGCATGTTGCGCCAGGGCCTCGACGCCCGCGCCGAAATCGGCCCATTGATCATCAGCAAGCTTCGGCCTTTCGTTGACGGGTCTGCCGTCATCGCCATGGATCGCATTCGAGGTTTCGCACACGATGATCACCTTCGCGCCCATCGCCTTCAAGAGATCGAGCGCGGGCTGCATCGCCTTCTTCTCGTCTTCGACCGAATGCGTGAGCAGGTTCAGCGAATGCCAGCCGGAGACATATTTCAGGCCGCGCGGCTCCAGCACCGCTTTCAGGCCCTCGGGGTCCTGCGGGAACTTGTGGCCCTTCTCGATGCCGTCGAAACCGATCTTGGCGGTCTCGTCCAGGCATTGCTCAAGGCTGATATGGGCGCCGAGGCTGCGGTCGTCATCATTGGTCCAGGCAATCGGATTTGTGCCGTAGAGGATCATGCTCAGCTTCTCTTCTTGAGCGCGGCTTCATAACCGGCGCGCGCTTCGTTGACTTCGTTCCGTTCGGAGACTTCCGGCACCGCCACATCCCACCAGTGGCCGCCTTCATCCGGCGTCGGGTATGGATCGGTGTCGATCACGATCACGCTCACCGCGCTCGCGTCCCGCGCCGCCGCCAGCGCCTCGTCAAGCTCCGCAATCGAGGCGACCTTGGTGGCGTTCGCGCCCATCGCTGCGGCATGGGCGGCGAAATCGATGGCGATCGGATTATCATGGTTGGAATGGGCGTAAAGATTGTTGAACTCGGCCCCGCCGGTCGCCATCTGCAGCCGGTTGATGCAGCCATAGCCGCGATTGTCGGTGATCACGACGGTGATCTTGACGCCCATGGCGACGGCGCTTGCAAGCTCGGAATTCGCCATCATGTAGGAGCCGTCGCCGACCATGACGATCACGTCGCGCTCCGGCTCAGCCATCTTGATGCCAAGCCCGCCGGCGATCTCGTAACCCATGGTCGAGAAGCCGTACTCCATGTGGTAGGAGAGCGGCAGCTTCGCCTTCCAGAGCTGATGCAGCTCGCCCGGCATGGTGCCGGCGGCGCACATCACCACGGTGTTGTCGCGCGCCGCGCGCTGGACGGAGCCGATCACCTGCATGTCGGTCGGCAGCGCGTTGGTATCCTCGGGCTTCGCGGTATAGGCGTCGGCCCTGGCGAACCATTTGGCCTTCAGCTTCGCGTCGGGCGCCGCAAAGCGTTTGTCGCCCAGCGCCGCGCTCAGCTTTTCGAGCCCGACGCGGGCATCGGCCACCAGCGGGATGGCGTCGTGCTTGGCGCTGTCGAACGGCTGCACGTTCAGCGCCAGGATCCGGCGCTCGGGATGGCTGAACAGCGACCACGAGCCGGTGGTGAAATCCTGAAACCGCGTGCCCACGCCGATCACCAGATCGGCCTTTTCGGCAACCGCATTGGCGCTTGCCGTGCCGGTGACGCCGACCGCGCCGAAATTCAGCTCATGGTCCCAGGCAAGCGCGGACTTGCCGGCCTGCGTCTCGACCACCGGGATGCTGTGCCGCTCGACGAATTTGGCGAGCGTCTCCGTCGCACCGGAAAAATGCACCCCGCCGCCGGCAACGATCACCGGGTTGTTGACCGCCTGAATGGCCGCGACGGCGGCTTCGAACTCGGCCGCGTCCGGCTCAGGGCGGCGCTGGCGCCAGACTTTCTTCTCGAACAGTTTCTCCGGAAAATCAAAGGCTTCCGCCTGCACGTCCTGGCACAGCGACAGCGTCACCGGCCCGCACTCGGCGGGATCGGTCAGCACCCGCATGGCGCGCGGCAGTGCGGTGATCAGCTGTTCGGGCCGCATGATGCGGTCGAAATAGCGGCTGACGGGACGGAAGCAGTCATTGACGGTCATGGTGCCGTCGCCGAAATCCTCAAGCTGCTGGAGCACCGGATCGGGGCCGCGATTGGCGAACACATCGCTCGGCAGCAACAGCACCGGCAGGCGGTTGACATGGGCAAGAGCTGCGGCCGTGATCATGTTGAGCGCGCCCGGACCGATGGAGGAGGTGACCGCCATCGCGCGCCGGCGGCGCAGCTGCTTGGCATAGGCGATCGCCGCGTGGGCCATGGTCTGCTCGTTCTGGCCGCGATAGGTCGGCAGCGTGTCGCGAATGCCGTAAAGCGCCTCGCCGAGCCCCGCGACATTGCCGTGGCCGAAGATCGCCCAGACGCCGGCGATGAAGGGGTCGTCATCCTCGTTATACTGGTTCGCGAGATAGCGCACCGTCGCCTGCGCCGCTGTGAGCCGGATGGTTTTCATGCTGCGTACTCCTTGCGCGCGCGGTCCCAGACTGCGGCGAGGCCGCGATATTTTTCCGCCATCTCGGCAATGGCGGTATCATCGTCGATCCGGCCGGCCAGCCATTTGCGCGCGGTTTCTCCGAATATGGTGCGGCCGACGGCGAAACCCTTGACCAGATCGAATTTTGCCGCCGTGGCGAAGCTTTCCTCCAGCTCGGCGGCCGGGGCATCGAGCCCCAGCACGACGATGCCGCGCACATAAGGGTCGTGGCTGGTGATCGCGGAACAGGCCTTTTCCCAGGCCTCTGCCGATTTCATCGGCTCCAGCTTCCACCAGTCGGGATAGACGCCGATCTCATAAAAGCGGTTGATGATGGCGGCCGTGGTGCCGTCATCAATGGCGGCGACCTTGGACGGGATCACCTCCAGCAGGAATTCCAGCCCGTTGCGGCGCGCGGCGGAAAAAAGGCGCGACACCGTCGCCTCCTGATCGGCCCGCAAGGCGGCGTCATCATCGGGGTGATAGAAGCAGAGCACCTTCACGACACTGTCCACCGGCCATTCGCCAAGCCCGCCGAAATCCGGGCCGATCTCGGCCTCGGTTTCAAGCGGGCGCGAACCGGGCAGCTCTACCGGGCGACCGATCCAGAGCCCCGTACCGGTGGCGGCATAGAGCGCATCGCGCCCGAGCCGGCCATCGCACAGAATGCCATAGCCCGGCCTGCCATCGGCAACGCGGAGCGCCGCCTTCAGGCAGAGTTCCTTAAACGGGCCGAGCCGCTCATGGGAAACGCCCGCCTCGTCCGCCATCTCCTCAAGCTGGATGCGGTGGTCGAAGGCGAAGACGCGCATTTCCGGCCAATCGCCCATGCGGTTGGTCGACCAGTGCACCTGCTCCAGCGCCTTGTCCTTGCGCAACGCCTTGTCGCGGATGCCGGTGCGGAAGAAATACTGCAACTCCTCCCAGCTCGGATAGGCCGGCGTGCAGCCGTGGCGCGATACCGCGAAGGCCCCGCAGGCATTGGCGTATTTCAGGCTGGTCGGCCAGTCCTCGCCGGTCAGCCAGCCCTTCAGCAGGCCGGACATGAAGCCGTCGCCGGCGCCGAGCACGTTGAACACCTCGATCGGAAAGCCCTCGCCGGTCTGTCCGTCATCGAGGCTTGCCGGAATATCGCCGTCGAACACCACAGCGCCCATCGGGCCGCGTTTGCACACCAGCGTCGCCTTCGAGACCTTCCGCACCGCCTTCAGCGCCTCAAGCGTATCGGTGCTGCCGCCGGCGATGTGGAATTCCTCTTCCGTGCCGACGATCAGATCGAACAGGCCGAGCGTGGATTGCAGCTTGGCGGTGACGGCGTCCGATTCGATATAGCGGCTTTCGCCCGCGCCGTGGCCGGCAAGGCCCCACAGATTGGGGCGGTAGTCGATGTCGAGCGCGGTCCGCGCGCCGTTTTTGCGCGCCAGCTTGAGCGCCTTCAGCACGGCGGCCTCGGTACGGGGATGGGAAAGATGGGTGCCGGTGGCGCAGACGCAGCGCGCCTCGGCGATATAGGCGGGGTCGATATCATCTTCCGAAAGCGCCATGTCAGCGCAGTTTTCGCGGTAGAAGATCAGCGGAAACTGCTCCTGGTCGCGGATGCCGAGCAGAACCAGCGCCGTCAGCCGCTCCGGATCCGTCTTGACGCCGCGCACATCGACGCCCTCGCGCACGAGCTGCTCGCGGATGAAGCGGCCCATATGCTCGTCGCCTACGCGGGTCAGCAGGCCGGATTTCAGACCGAGACGCGCGGTGCCCGCGGCGATGTTCGTGGGCGAGCCGCCGATATATTTGTTGAAGGAGGCCATGTCCTCCAGCCGCCCGCCAACCTGCGCGCCATAAAGATCGACCGAAGACCGGCCGATGGTGATCAGGTCAAGTGACGACAATGATGCCTCCCTGCCGGACACGTTCGCCGGCCTATGCGCCGCGCGGATTCGCGGCGTCTGTCGATTTCAATTTTGGATTATAAATTCTATTTTTCTTCGTTTCAATAAAATTATTCGGATTTCAAGGCTCACGAACCGTTACGCGCCGTGCCGACGGCGACCGTCAAGGCGATGGCCAGACCGAGCGTGGCGGAGAGCGAACGGAAGGCCCCGAAATCGACCTCGGTGACCGAAAGCGTGGCGGCGGAAAACGGCCGCAGGGGGCTGACGACCGTATCGGTGATGCCGACCACCGGAATGTCGTTTTCCGCCGCCTGTTCGGCAAACGCCACCGTTTCGGCGGTATAGGGCGCGAAGCTGATGGCGATCACCACATCGCCTGGCCGCACGGCCTGATAATTGGCGAGCCCGCCGACAGCGCCATGCAGCATGGCCGGCACATTCATCCGCTCGAAGGCATAGGCGATATAGGTCGCCACCGAAAACGCCCGTCTGAGGCCAATGATATGGATCATCTTCGCTTCTGAAAGCAGCCGCACCGACTTCTCAAGCTCCGCCGGTTCCACCGTTTTCAGCAGACCCTCAAGCGAAGTCCGCCCCGCATCGGTGAATTCGGCAAGCAGCGCCACCGGGCTACCCGCCGCAGTCTCGCGCAGATGCTGGAGCCGGGTGCGATAATCCGGCCAGCCGCCGACATAGGAATCGCGAAACAGTTTCTGCATCTCCGAAAAGCCGGAAAAGCCGATGATCTGGCAGAACCGCATGAAGGCCGAGGGCTGCACGCCTGCGCCATCGGCCATTTCCGCCACGGTCGAAACGGCGATCCTGTCCTGGTTGGCGGCCACGAAATCCGCGCATTGGCGCAGCCTCTTGGGCATTGTGCCGGCGAGATCCGCCAGCCGTTCCTCGAATTCCCTGATCGTGGCCGGCGCCGTCATGCGTTCCCCTCTAAATGATATTGACATGAACCATGCTACAAACTAGCAAAATGGAATATATATTCCAACAAGATTGTCGCCGCCCAGGCGACGCTCACCGGGAGGATAACATGGTCACGACGATAGCGCTTCTGGGCGCAGGCCGCATCGGCAAGGTACATGCAAAGGCGATCGCCGAGGACAAGCGCGCCCGGCTGGTTGCGGTCGCCGACGCGATGGCGCCGGCCGCCGCCGCGATCGCCGAGGCGACCGGCTCCAAGGTGATGACCATCAATGAAATCGAGGCCGATGGCAGCATCGACGCGGTGATCATCTGCACCCCCACCAACACCCATGCCGACCTGATCGAGCGTTTTGCCCGCGCAGGCAAGGCAATCTTCTGCGAAAAGCCGGTGGATCTCGATGTCGCCCGCGCCCGCGCCTGTGCCGATGTGGTGAAAGAGGTCGGCGGGCGCGTCATGCTCGGCTTCAACCGCCGCTTCGATCCGCATTTCCTGGCGGTGCGCAAGGCAATCGATGACGGCCGGATCGGCGATGTCGAGATGGTGACGATCGTGAGCCGCGACCCCGGCCCGCCGCCGGCGGAATATATCAAGGTCTCCGGCGGCATGTTCCGCGACATGACCATTCATGATTTCGATATGGCCCGCTTCCTGCTCGGCGAGGAGATCGCGACCGTTTCCGGCACGGCGTCCGTGCTGGTGAACCCGGAAATCGGCGAACTCGGCGATTACGACAGCGCAAGTCTGGTGCTCGCCACGGCAAGCGGCCGCCAGTGCGTGATTTCGAATTCGCGCCGTGCCGCCTATGGCTATGACCAGCGCATCGAGGTGCTGGGCTCGCTCGGCTCGGTCACGGCCGAAAACCAGCGCCCGGTCTCGATCGAGATCGCCAACAAGGATGGCTACACCCGCCCGCCGCTGCATGATTTCTTCATGACCCGCTACACTGCAGCCTATGCCGCCGAAATCTCCGCTTTCATCGACAGCATCGAAAACGGCACCGCGCCCTCCCCCTCGATCGAGGACGGACTGATGGCGCTCGCCCTTGCCGATGCGGCTGTGCGGGCCGTGAAGGAGCAGAAGACGATCGCGGTCGGCTGAACGCCGGGCGCTCCGCACTGCCGCTATCGAGCAGGGAATACTGCGCACGTCGCTGCAAAGGCGTGCACATGCGCCTTGTCCGCTCTCGAAAGTCAACGCTCTGTCTCAAAAACTTCATAAAGGCTTTGTTGCACAACAGTGCATTCCAAAGCAGAATGAGGTTGTCGAGGGGGAACGATGGCCGAGAAAGAATTTGTCAGCGCGCAGGAAGTCGCTCGCCGCGCCGGTGTTTCCCGCTCCGCCGTCTCGCGCACCTTCACGCCGGGCGCCAGCGTCTCGGCGGAAACGCGCCGCAAGGTGATGGCGGCCGCCGAGGAACTCGGCTACCACGTCAACCATCTCGCCCGCGGCCTGATGCGCAATGAAAGCGGGATCGTCTGCCTGATCGCCTCCGAGGTCGCCACCCCCTACCGCTCGGCGCTCGTCAGCGCCATTACCCAGAAGCTGCAGGATCGCGGCAAGATCGCCATGCTGGTCAACACCGACCGTTCCGACGGCAGCGCCGACAAGGCGTTGCGCCAGGCGATCAGCTACCGGGCGGATGCCTCCATCATTCTCTCGGGCCTGCCGGACAAGTCGATCGTGCAGCTCTGTCTGCGCAACGGCCAGCGTCTGGTTCTCATCAACCGCGATGATGACCAGGAAGGCCCGCTGAGAATCAATTTCGACAATGACGAGGCGGCGCGGCGGATCCTGACGGCCTTTCTGCGCGCCGGATGCCGCCGCCTCGCCTTCGCCAATTCGGCCTCGATGACGCCGAGCCTGTTGGCGCGCGAGCGCGGCTTCCTGGCCGCCGGGCAGGCCGAGGGCATCGAGGTGATCGTCGAGCGCTACGGCCAGACGGCCTATGCTTCAGGCCGCACGCTCGCCCAGCGCCTGCTCACCCGAAAGGACCGGCCGGACGGGGTGTTCTGCGCCACGGACCTGCTCGCCTGCGGCTTCATGGATGCGGCGCGCAACCAGTTTTCGCTGTCGGTTCCCGAGCAGCTTTGCGTCGCGGGCTTCGACAACATCGAACAGGCCGGCTGGGAATCTTACGATCTCACGACCTTCGACCAGCCGGTGGACCAGATCGCCCAACAGGCGGTCGACTGGCTCTCCGCCCCGCTTTCCGTGCCCCCTGCCGAACCGACCGTGACGCTGCATGCCGAACTCGTGTGGCGCTCGTCGATCCGCGGCGGATAGAGCGCTGTCAGCCGTCCTCCGAAATGCCGTTTTCCTTGATCGACTGCATCGCCATATAGGTCGAGGTCGAGGCCACATGCGGGAGAGTCGAAATCCGCTCGGCCAGCACCCGGCGATAGGAGCGCATTGAGGCGGTGCGGATCTTCAGTAGGTAATCGAAGCGTCCCGCGATCATGTGCACCTGCTCGACCTCCACGAGCCCGACCACCGCCTTGTTGAATTCCGACAGCGCCTTTTCGCGCGTATCCGACAGCTTCACCTCGACAAAGGCGACATAGTCGAGACCCAGTTGAATGGGATCGAGAACCGCGCGATAGCCCCTGATGATGCCCGCCTCCTCCAGATGGCGCACCCGCGCCTGGGTCGGCGATTTCGACAGGCCGATGCGTTTGGCGAGATCGGTGATCGAGATGCGGCCGTTCTCGGCCAGCGTACTCATGATTGCGCGGTCGAATCGATCGAGATCGGCACTGCTCTCATTCACTGAAAAACTCCTCAAATTCAGTCAAAACGACAATATCTTTCATATCAATCAGGCAAAACGCCTGCCGTCTACCGATTATAATAGGGTAATCCAGAGGGAATTGTCATGACAGAAAACACTGAGGCAGACCTGCGCAACGCTATCGACGCGGGCACCTATGCCGACGAATCGCAGCTGATCGAGCGGCTCACCGATGAGGCCCGGCTCTCCGCCGAGGATCGCGCCCGCATTTCGGAAAACGCGGCCGATCTGGTGCGCGCCATCCGCAATCATGCCAAGCCGGGCATGATGGAGGTGTTTCTCGCCGAATACGGCCTCTCCACCGATGAGGGCATCGCGCTGATGTGTCTCGCCGAGGCGCTGCTTCGGGTGCCGGATGCCGAAACCATCGACGCGCTGATTGAAGACAAGATCGCGCCGTCGGACTGGGGCCGGCATATGGGCCATTCCACCTCGCCGCTCGTCAATGCCTCAACCTGGGCGCTGATGCTGACCGGCCGGGTTCTCAAGGAAGACAACAAGGGCGTGGTGAGTACGCTGCGCGGCGCGGTCAAGCGCCTCGGCGAACCGGTGATCCGCACCGCCGTCGGTCGCGCGATGCGCGAGATGGGCTCGCAATTCGTGCTCGGCGAGACGATCGCATCCGCCCTCAAGCGCGCCTCCAACATGGAGGCGAAGGGCTACACCTACAGCTACGACATGCTGGGCGAGGCCGCCCGCACCGAGGGTGACGCCAGACGCTATCACCTCGCCTATTCCCGGGCGATCGGCGCGATCTCCGAGGCCGCGACCGCCGACGATATCCGCAACAACCCCGGCATATCGGTCAAGCTTTCAGCGCTTCATCCGCGCTACGAAGAAGCCCAGCACGACACGGTGATGGACCATGTCGTGCCGCGTCTGCGCACGCTTGCCCAGCTCGCCCGCTCCGCCGGCATCGGGCTCAATGTCGACGCCGAGGAGGCCAACCGGCTCAGCCTGTCGCTGGACGTGATCGAGGCCGTGCTGTCTGAACCGTCGCTTGCCGGCTGGGACGGGTTCGGCGTGGTGGTGCAGGCCTATGGCAAGCGCGCCGGGCCAACCATCGACTGGCTTTACGACCTTGCGACGCGGCTCGACCGCAAGATCATGGTGCGGCTCGTCAAGGGCGCCTATTGGGACACCGAGATCAAGCTTGCGCAGGTCGAGGGCATCGACAGCTTCCCGGTGTTCACCGCCAAGCCCGCCACCGACATTTCCTATATCGCCAATGCCCGCAAGCTCTTGGGCATGACCGACCGGATCTATCCGCAGTTCGCCACCCACAACGCCCATAGCTGCGCGGCGATCCTGGATATGGCCGGCGACAGCCAGGCCTGGGAGTTCCAGCGCCTCCACGGCATGGGCGAGGCGCTGCACTCGATCCTGAAGGAGCGCCACAACACCCATTGCCGGATCTACGCCCCGGTCGGCGCGCATCGCGACCTTCTGGCCTATCTCGTCCGCCGCCTGCTGGAAAACGGCGCCAACTCCTCCTTCGTCAACCAGATCGTGGATGAGGACGTGCCGCCGGAAACGGTGGCCGCCGATCCGTTCGACAAGGTCAAGCCGACGAAGCTTCGCACCGGCACGACCCTTTTTGCGCCGGAGCGTCAGAACTCCACCGGCTTCGACCTTGCCCACCGCCCGACGCTGGCGATGATCGATGAGGCCCGCGGCCGGTTTGAAAGCCATCGCTGGAAGGCCGGACCGATTATTGCCGCAGAGGCCCCCGCCGGCGAAACCGCGGAGATAAGCAATCCGGCGCGCCAGCACGACGTCGTCGGAACGGTGAGCTGGGCCTCAGTTGAAACGGTTGACGCCGCCTGCGCCGCTGCCCGCCCCTGGGAGGCCGATGCCGCGACCCGCCGCAAGGTGCTGGAAAAGGCCGCCGATCTCTACGAGCAGAATTTCGGCGAGATTTTCGCGCTCGTCGCCCGCGAGGCCGGCAAGACGCTGCCGGACGCGGTTGCCGAACTGCGTGAGGCCGTCGATTTCCTGCGTTACTATGCCGCTCAGGCCGAGGGCGCGCCGCCGATCGGCGTGTTTGCCTGCATCAGCCCGTGGAACTTTCCGCTGGCGATATTCACCGGCCAGATCGCGGCCGCCCTTGCCGCCGGCAACGCCGTGCTTGCCAAGCCCGCCGAGCAGACGCCGCTGATCGCTTGGCGCGCCTGCCAGCTTCTCCATGAGGCTGGCGTGCCCGAAACCGCGCTGCAGCTCCTGCCCGGCGCCGGCGATGTCGGCAAGGCGCTGACCTCCAACCCGGCCATCGGCGGCGTCGCCTTTACCGGATCGACGGAGACGGCACAGATCATCCACCGCGCCATGGCCGAGAACCTCGCGCCCGGCGCGCCGTTCATCGCGGAGACCGGCGGTCTCAACGCGATGATCGTCGACAGCACCGCGCTGCCAGAACAGGCGGTCGCGGCGATCGTCCAGTCGGCGTTCCAGTCGGCCGGCCAGCGCTGCTCGGCGCTGCGCTGCCTCTATGTCCAGAAGGACATTGCCGAGCACTTCCTGCGCATGCTGACCGGCGCGATGGATACGCTGCGTATCGGAAGGCCGTGGCAGATTTCCACCGATGTCGGTCCGGTCATCGATGCCGAGGCCAAGGCGGGTATTGCCGAATATCTCGCCGTCGCCGAGGACGAGGGACGCATCCTCAAGACGACGACGACGCCGGATACCGGCCATTTCATCGCCCCGACCCTGATCAGAATCGGCGGCATTGCGGATATGGAGCGCGAAATCTTCGGCCCGGTCCTGCATGTCGCGACCTTCGAGGCGGACGAGATCGACGCGGTGATCGATGCCATCAACGGCTCCGGCTACGGGCTCACCTTCGGCCTCCAGACCCGCATCGACGACCGCGTGCAGCACGTCTCCGACCGCATCCAGGCCGGCAATATCTATATCAACCGCAACCAGATCGGTGCGATTGTCGGCAGCCAGCCCTTCGGCGGCGAAGGCCTGTCCGGCACCGGCCCGAAGGCGGGCGGCCCGCGCTATCTCGACCGTTTCCGCAAGCATGCGGCCGAGAGCGCCGGGGAAGCCTGGGACAAGGAAATGTCGGCTTCGGCGCTCAGGGACGAAATTGCGCGCGCGGCCACCGAGACGGGTCGCGTGTTCCGTGACACGCTGCCGGGACCGACGGGCGAATCGAACGTGCTCACAGCGCTGCCCCGCGCGCCGCTGCTTTGCCTCGGCCCGGGCAAGGAGGCCGCCAGAAAGCAGGCGATCATGGTCGGCGCGCAGGGCGGGCGGCCCGCCGTTGCAACCGGTTCGATCGCGCCGGAAAACCTTGCCGATCTGGAAGGCGTTTCAGCCGTTCTCTGGTGGGGCGACGAGGAGACCGCACGGGCGCTGCGCAAGGCGCTCGCCAACCGCAAGGGCCCGATCCTGCCGCTGGTGACGGGCGCGCCCGATGCCGGCCACGCGCTGAAGGAACGCCATGTCTGCGTCGACACCACTGCGGCCGGCGGCAACGCCAAGCTGCTCGGCGGCACAAGCTAAGGCGCGACTGACTGTCAGCCGACCGGCCGGAAGATGATGTCCGCCGGGCGGCTGCGGTCAATGACGGTCTTCGCATTGGGAAGGTCGTTTTCATAGGCCTTGGCATGCGCCGCTTCCGGCGCAAACCCCATATCCGTCCAGCGCTGCAGCAGCCGGCCCTCCAGAACCTCGAACGGCACATCCAGACTGATGGTCAGATCGAAAATGGCGCGAAGATCGCGCCAGCCGGACTCATCCAGCAACAGATAATTGCCCTCGACCACCAGCAGCGGTATCGAAGCAGGAACGACGCGCGCGCCCGCCCGCGAGATTTCAAGCGTCCTGTCGAACAACGGAACGATGACTTCGTCTTCCGTATTTTCGCTGAGGCGACGCAGCATCACCGCGAGACCGCCGACATCGAACGTATGGGGCGCGCCCTTGCGCGACAGCGCCCCGCGCGCCTCCAGCAACCCATCATCGAGATGAAACCCGTCCATCGGAATGACGGCGGCCGAGCCCGGCTTCCGCCGGTTGAGACGATCGACAACTTCGTCCGCGAGCGTGGACTTGCCGCTACCGGGCGCCCCGGCGATCGCCACCAGCCGGCGGGCGCCGGCGGGCAAGGCTGAAAGGGTTTCGAGAAGGTCTTCAAGCTTCGTTATTGTCTTCGGCATCGGCCCCTCCCATGGCACGCCTGCTGCGGCGCGCATGTTTCCCGTCCGAAGCTCTTACCGCGTCGCATTCTCTTCCACAATGTTCGGGATGGACAGCCGGACAGATCGCTGTCGGATCAGTCCTTCTGAAGGCGACAGGGTTCAGCGCCGCCGAAGCTAAAGTCCAATCCGGGATTTACGGCCGGCAGGAGTTATCCGATCAAGCCTCGTTCCCCCGCCATCAGGCCGCGGCGACAGCCGTCCTGCGATTTGCGATGAAGGCAGCGGTGAGGATCGGGGCGATCAGGACGAGACCGGCAATGAGCAGTTCAATATCGCTGATCCCCGGGATCGCCTCGCCCGGCAGGGCGATCAGCACCGCGCCCACCAGCACCGGCAACCGCAGCAATAGGCCCGCCGGATTGCGTGTAAACAGCGGTCCGATCCCCGCCAGATAACCCTGGATCGCGCCGGCGAAGATGTAGACGCCGAATACGGCAAGCGCGCTCGAGAACACGATATTCTGCCAGTGGCCGACCAGAACCAGACCCGGATCGAGCACGAAGAAGAACGGGATGAAATAGATCACCGAGCCGATCTTCATCGATTCGTAACCGGTCTGCATAGGCGGCGTCTTGGCGACCGAAGCGGCCGCGAAAGCGCCAAGCGCAAGCGGCGGGGTGATGTAGCTCAGCATGCCCCAGTAGAAGATGAACAGATGCACCGCGATCGGCTCCAGCCCGGCCTGGATCAGCGCCGGCGCCAGCATGATGGCGAGGAAGATGTAGCAGGCCGTGGACGGCATGCCGACGCCGAGCACAAGGCTGGTGACCGCGCCCATGATCAGCAGCACATAAGGGTTGCCGCCGGCGATGAACAGCAGGTCGTTCACCAGCGTGCCGGCAAGTCCTGTCATCGACAGCCCGCCGACGATCATGCCAACGCCGGCAAGGATCGCCGCGAGGTTAGAGAACAGATGCGCACTGCCATCAATGAAGGCCAGCACCTCTTTTTTCCCCCAGCGCCCGTCCTTCGAGACGATCTGGTTGATGATCAGCAGGATCGCTGTCGCATAATAGGGCGCGAGCGATTCCTGGCGCATGACCAGCAGCATGAAGACCAGCAGAATGATCGCGAAGCTGTGGTGCCAGCCTTCCTTCAGCGTTTGCTTCAGATCGGGCAGATCAGCCTCAGGCAAGCCTTTGAGACCATCACGGGCGGCGCGCGCATCGATCTGCACGAACAGGCCGAAGAAATAGAGCAGCGCCGGTATAGCCGCGGCAAGCGCGATCGTCGAATAGGACACCTGCAGGAAGCTCGCCATCACGAAGGCGGCGGCGCCCATGACCGGCGGCATCAGCACGCCGCCGGTGGAGGCGCAGGTTTCGATCGCGGCCGCCGTGACGCCCTTCATGCCCGAGCGCTTCATCGCCGGGATCGTCATGACGCCGGTGGTCAGCACATTGGTCACGACGCTGCCCGAGAGCGAGCCCATCAGCCCGCTCGACATGATCGCCACCTTGGCCGGGCCGCCGCGCACGTGGCCAAGCAGGGCGAAGGCGAGATTGATGAAGAACCGCCCTGCCCCGGTATGTTCCAGCGCCACGCCGAACAGGATGAAGCCGAAGACAAGATTGGCAAAGGCGCGAAGCGGTATCCCCATCATGCTTTCAAGCGACATGGCGTGATAGGCCGCGACATATTCGAACGGCGAGGCAAAGGCCGAGATCGGCCCGGGCAGCTTGTCGGCGAACAGCGGATAGGCGGAGAAGAACAGCACGATGACGGCGAGCACCATGCCGCCGGCCCGCCGCGCCGCCTCGATGACCAGCACCCACAGCACCGCGCCGACCACCACCGTGTTCAGCGGGGGCATCATCTCCCAGCCATAGCGGATGATCGAATAGGCGTAGTAGATGAAGAACACGAAGCAGGCGGCAGAGAGGCCGGCGAGAACCCAGTCGATGATCGTCGGCCCTCGCCTTGCCTGGCTGGCGCGCATCGGAAACAGCAGGAAGGCGACGGGTATGGTCAGGAACAGCACGGTGTAGAGATATTGCTGCTCGATCAGCGTGTATCCCATCCGCGAACTGATGTTGAAGGCCTGATTGATCGACAGCACGATCAACGCAACCGTTGCCAGCCGGGCTATCCAGCGCGCGACGCCGCCGAGGTTTCTGGCGGAGACTGCGTCCCCGCCGGAAATATCCTTGTTGACTGAAATGTCGGACATGTCACGCTTTCGTCTACTCGAAATAGGCCGGCATACCCGCCGCCTGAAGGGTTTCCGCGCGGATCTTCATCCACTTCTGCTGGAAGTCGGGATCGTCGCGCATGCCCTCGGTCTGCGCCCACGCATCGGCCAGCACGGCGGCGCGTGCCAGAAGCGCGTCGTTGTGAGCGTCGAGTTCATCGGTCCAGGCGCCCGCCTCCCTGTAGGCCTTGATAGAAGCCTCGTGATAGGGAACGGTCCACTCAAACATCTGCTTGTCGGCGGCAAAGCCGGCCGTGCTCGGATCGGCCTCGGAATAGACATCGACCTGCTCGATCAGCGCCCGCGTGAAATTGTAGACGAGGTCGTCATCCTCGGAATAGGTGATGACGTCGGGATAGGGTACGCCAATGCATTCCAGCGGCTCCTTCAGGCCGCCTGCGGCCTGGGTTGCGACCCGCTTGGCGAAATGCGGATTGACCGCGCGCATCCGCTCCCAGCCCTCAGCATCATCATGCGGATAGGCAACATATTTCACGCCGCGCGGACCGGCCACCGCCTTTTCGACAAGCCCGCCAGTGCTGACCGTGGTCACGCCATCCACCTGGCCGTTGATCATGGCGTCGATCGCCGCGCCATAGCTCGGCATTTCGACAAGAACGACATCGTCGATCGTCAGCCCGCCAAAGGCCAGCATCGCCTTGGCATTGGCCTGAAGCGGGCTGGAGCCGACGACCCAGGGGATGCGCTTGCCCTTGAAATCCGCCATGGTTTCGATGCCGGCATCGCCCGCCACGATATAGGTCAGGCAGTTGTCGCCGCCGACGAGGCTGACGGCGCGCAGATCCTGCGGCCCCCAATCCGGCGAGGCATAGTCATCCACCCCCTCAAACGCGAAGAACACATCGCTGCCAGCGATCGAGAACGGCATGCGGCCCTCGCGCACCGGCGCCACCTTGGCCTGCGGGTTGCCGGTGCCGACAACGCGCAGCGAAACGCCGTAAGCGTCCTGCAGCGCCTTGCCGATGGCGATCGCCTGGTTATAGGACGTTCCGCCGACATCGGCCGCGGTGACGGCAATCGTGCTCGGCAGCGTGATCTCATCAGCCGCGGCGGCCGAAACCGGCAGCAAGGCCAGGCCGGCGATGATCGAAAGCTTCTGAAACATTTTTTCTCCTCCTGCGGCCCGCGACAAACGGACCTGTTCCTCCGAATGCAATCGCCCGTTCTTTTTGCTTCGTGACCATCGTTGCGCTTTTGAGAACTGGAAGCGCATTAAGGCTTCCCGGGGCGCGCCGGATGCGGGCTTGAAAGAGAACAGTAGAGCAAGGAGAAAGGCGCGCCAGCCGCCGGGCCAGACATTTCACGCCATGAAACTGCAGCGCTCTTCGCGCCGCACTCCGATACGGATCAGGCGTGCGCCGCGACGGCTTCCCTGTCGCCGTTTCGCGGGGGGACATCCGCCGACCATTCCGGCCTTTCGGCATCAAGCGCGTTGCTCATGCGCTTGATGCTCTCTGTGATCGCAGCGGAGGCGGCCTTCAGCTGCGGCACGTAGCGCTTCAGCACATCCTCGCGACACACCGCCCTTGTGTAATAGGTCATCCCGATCGTGGCGAGAATCTTGCCCTCGTCATGCCCGTAGATCGGCACGGCAACGCTGGATGAGGGCTCCGAGGCCTTGACGCCGATGCGTTCGGCAAACCGCATCTTCTGGGTCACGCGGATCACATGATCGACCATGTCGGAAAGTTCCATGATCTCGCTGTCGGGATGCTCGGAATTCTTCAGCAACTGCATCGTCAGCCGGCGCTCCTCCGGTGGGCAGAAGGCGAGATAGGCACGGCCGAGCGCGGTCGTCACCAGCCCCATGCGTTTGTAGATCAGCGCGTGATAGGGCGCCATCGGACTTTCTCCGCAGGTTGTGTCGCAGACCATGACGGCATTGCCGTTGGGCACGGCGATCGCGACCGGCCATTTGTGCACGCGGGTCAACTCCTGGGCCCAGGGGCGCCCCGCCTCCACCGCCAGCGGCGCGCCGTGAAAACCGCAGCTCAGCGCTGCCACCTGCGAGGTGACGCGATAGCCCTTGTCGCTTTCCCGTTTCGAAACATAGCCCGCCTCGATCAGCGTCTCCAGAAGCCGCACCACGGTCGGTTTCGGCAGACCAGATACCCGGTGGATATGATCGACGGACGAAACCCGCTGGCGATTGAGGATCTTCAGAACCTCAAGCGAACGAAGAACGGAATTGACCGGCAGATAAGAGTTCATGTTTTCCTCCCTTGAACCCCGCTCGCATTCTCAGCCGCACCCGCTCGCGGGAACCGGATGCCGATCGCCACGCGTCCTCCAACGCGGTGCGGCGATCCATTGCCCTGAGAATGCGCGTGCATCGATGGCGGAGCATTCCGATCTTTCCGCCATCGGGCTAGTGTATCTTCTCCCAGGTGAGATTACGATAGTTAACAACGCCGTCGAATGTGGCGGGCGGCGCGGTCAGCACCAGCCGCATGCCCTCGAAGCGCGCCGGGCGCACCTGGTCGGTGTCCATCCGGTCGGGCACGGTCGAGCAATCGACGCGCGTCACCAGCGTCTCGCCATCGAAACGGTAGGTTCCGGCATAGGACGAATATTCGCGCGGCCTTTTGGACGGACGGTGCTCGCGGCCGTCCTGGATCACGACCATCATGCGATGATCGTCATTGAAGCTGATAAGCCCCATCTTTTTAGGGCCGTAGGAGGAGCGCAGGAGATTGCCGTCGGCATCGCGGTTTTCGATGTTCACCAGTTTCCAGGTGCCTATGAGCATATAGGACTTGTCGAGTTGTTGCTGCATGTCAGGCGTCCTCGCCAATAAATCTGAAGGCTTCCGGGTCGGGTTTGCGCGTCAGTTCCCAGTACTCCACAAGCTTCCAGGGGGAATTGGTGGTCACGCGACCGCGCTTGTTCTGATACCAGTTGGTGACCCCCTCATTGGTCCAGACCATCCGGCTCAGGATCGCGTCCAGTTTCTCGTTATAGGCGTCGTGTGCCGCCTTCGTGCATTCCATCGCCGCATCGCCGCGCTCCAGCAGCATTTCCAGGCACTCGACGATGTAGTGCACCTGGCACTCGGCCTGAAAGATGATGCTGCCGCCATGGGCGAGATTGGTATTGGGCCCGTAGGTCATGAAGAAATTCGGGAAATCCGGCACGCAGATGCCGAGATAGGCGCGCGGATCGTCATCGCCCCAGAGTTCGCGCAGAGATTTTCCGTGCGCGCCGACAACCTCCATCGGATAGATCATCCGGCTGGCATGGAACCCGGTCGCCCAGATGATCGCGTCCACCGGCGTGCGCCTGCCCGCCTTGTCGACGATTGCGTCGGCCTTGATATGGTCGATGCCGTCATTGTTGAGCGCGACATTGTCGCGCTTCAAGGTCTCGAACCAGCCATTGTCGCGCAGCGACCGCTTGCCGAAGGGGGCGTAATCCGGCAGCACCTTGGCGCGCAGATCCGGCCGGTCGGCCATCACCTCGTCGATATATTTCGTCCATTCCTTGCGGATATCCGCGGAGCGCTGAGAGATTGCATCCTTGCGGCCCCTCCACGCCGGATCGCGCACCAGCGCATCGTGGATGCCGTCGCCATAGGCCCAGAACAGCAGGAACCGGTACCAGGCGGCATAATGGGGCACGTTGGCGAGCACCCATTTGACGTTTTCGGTGACGAGGTTGTGATAATTGTGCCGCGGAATGACCCAGGGGGCCGCGCGCTGATAGATCGTCAGATGCTTCGCGATCCTGGCCGTTGCGGGGCCGGCCTGCATGCCGCTTGCGCCGGTGCCGACCATGGCGACGTTCTTGCCCGTGAAATCATAGTCGTGATTCCAGCGCGCGGTGTGCATCTGCTCGCCCTGAAATGTCTTGAGCCCCTTGATCTCGGGGATCATCGGCTGGTTCAATTGCCCGACGGAACTGATGACGGCATGGGTGCTCGCGGTGCGCTCGCCGCCATCGGGCATGCGGATCACAGCATGCCAGAGCTTGTCCGTCGTGTCATATCTGAGCGAGAGTACTTCCTGTCGGAAGCGGACATGTTCCAGAACGCCATAGCGCGTTGCGCAGTCGCGAAGATAGGATTTCAGTTCCTCCTGCCGAACATAATAGCGCGACCAGTTGTGATTGAGCGCGAAGGAATAGCAATAGAGGTGGTTGGCGCTGTCGACCCCGCAATCGGGATAGGTGTTTTCGTGCCAGACGCCGCCGACATCCTCATTGCGCTCGATAATCTCGTAGGGGATGCCGGCCTCGTTCAGCTTGATGCCGGCATTGATGCCTGACGCACCCGCCCCGATCACCAGAACGTTGAACTTTTCGGCGCGGGCCCTGGCCTTGGGACTGGCATTCTCGAAATGCGCCGGCGTCGGCTTGAAGCCGAGATCCTCGAACAGCATCGGCAGATAGCGCGCCGAGACCTCCTCGCGGCAGAACATGGTCATCATCCGGTGCAGTTGGTCCGACGTGATGTCAGGCTCCACATGGAGCGGATCGAGCAGGACATCGGCAAGCCGGTCGAGCAGCGCCTGCATGTCGCCAGCGGGAATGCTGTGCTCGAATGCGCCCGGCTTGGAGAGCATCGGCCCGTAGTGATCGAGCAGCGACATGTCACCGGTGAGCTGCACGAGAACCATCACCAGCGCGGATGGGTCGGC
This sequence comes from Martelella sp. FLE1502, assembly GCF_053484255.1. Taxonomy (NCBI): domain Bacteria; kingdom Pseudomonadati; phylum Pseudomonadota; class Alphaproteobacteria; order Hyphomicrobiales; family Aurantimonadaceae; genus Martelella; species Martelella sp. FLE1502. Next base: position 29,626 of record NZ_JBAKFQ010000018.1, on the reverse strand, counting down.
ATCCGACAACCGCTCGACCAGGACATCGTGGCGCTCGGCCATGGCTGTGGGGTCGTTGGCAAGAGGGTGGAGTGTATTCATTCTGGTTATCCTCCCGAAATCTTCAGAAAGGCTAGCCAAGTCTTCGGCGATGCGGTCTTGCTCGTTCCCGGGATTTCATATTGTGAAACGCGATTTAATTGGCGGTGTCGTCGCCCATGCCCTCTGTTTCCCTGTCGGCAAGCCTGGGAGGATTGAAATGGGCGACCAGAAATACGCGACCGGATCGCGCGCTGAAATCGTGGACGGCCTGCTGCGCGGGGCCGTCGACCTGCACTGCCACAGCGGACCCTCGATCATGGAGCGCAAGCTTGACCATATGGAGGAGATCCGGGATGCGGAGGCAGCGGGGCTTCACGCCGTGCTGTTCAAGGATCATTTCTATTCCAACACACCCGTGATGCAGGTGCTCCAGCGTTTCCGGGAGGGCAATGCCAACCTCACACTGCTCTCCGGCGTGCCGCTCAACAACCAGCTCGGCGGGCTGAACCCGTTTGCGGTCGAACACGGGCTGATGCTCGGCGCGCGACTGGTCTGGATGCCGACCCTGTGTGCGCATAACCACCTCACGACCGCCTTCCGCTACGACCTGCATGGCCGCCTCGGGCTTCGCGAACCGACCCGCCTTTCGGTGCTGGACGAACGGGGCCGGCTGAAACCGGAGGTCAAGGATATTCTCGATATCATCGCCGAGCACGACGCTGTTCTGTGCGGTGGGCATCTGCATGTCAGCGAGATGTTTCCTCTGTTCACCGAGGCCCGCGCGCGCGGCGTCACGCGCATGCTGGTCAGCCACCCGACCTACTGGATCGAGGCCAAGGTCGAGGACCTGAAGGAGCTCGCAGCGCTCGGCGTCTATCTTGAACACTGCGCCTGCATGCTGATCGAGGGGCCATCGCGCAAGTTCCCGTTCGAGGCGCTGCGCGGCTATGTCGATGCCGCCGGCCTCGATCACACCATCATCGGTTCCGATCTCGGCCAGACCTTCAACCCGAAACCGGTTCCGGGCTTTCGCGCGGTCATCGAACTCTGCCTTGAGCTCGGTTTCACGGTCCAGGAAATTCGGGCCATGACCTCGACCAATGCCTGCCGCCTGATCGGCATCGACCCGCCGGATGATCCGTTATGACCAAGACCATTGACGATATCGACCATCTCCTGACCGGCGCAATCGACCTCGACTGCCGCACCGGCCCTTCACTGGAGCCGCGGCATTTCACCCATGACTACGCCGCCGAGGAAGCCGCCGCCGCCGGCATGACTGCCGTGGCGTTTCGCGACGATTTCTACCCCACCACGCCGGTCGCCGCGATTCTCGAAAAGACGGTCTACGCCGACCTGCCGCTGAAACTGCTGTCTGGCGTGACACTCAACAACTATGTCGGGGGGCTCAACCCCTATGCGGTCGAACACGAACTGATGCTCGGCGGACGCATCATCTGGATGCCGACGATCTCGGCCGCCAATCACCTGCGCATGGCCTATCGCAGTAACGACGACGTACCCGCCATGCGTCCCCGCGAGGCGCTGAGCGTGCTCGACGCCAAAGGCGCGATCACCGAAGCGACACGCGAAATACTCGAAATCATCGCCGAATATGATGCGGTGCTTGCCTCCGGCCATCTGCATGTCAGCGAAACCCTGCCGCTGTTTCAGGCGGCGCGGGCGGCGGGTGTCAGACGCCTGCTCGTCAATCAGCCGCAGCACTATGCCGGCGCGACGCTTGCCGATATCGAGGAACTGGGACGGAATGGCGCATTCATCGAACTGACCGCCGCCGCCTACATCAACGGGCCGGATCGCCGCCACGCGCACGGCGTCCTGACATCGGTTATCGCGGCGGCAAGCCCCGAACGCGTCATCTTCAGTTCGGGCCTCGGTCACACACGCAACCTCAAGCCCGTCGAAGGCCTGCGCGCGCTTATCAGGTTATGCCTGCAGCACGGCGTTGACGAGGATGACATGAAGATGATGCTGGCAAAAAACGCCGCGAAACTGGTGGGGCTTGCGCCGGGACGCTGAGTAACTGGCTGTTTGAACATGGGCGGCTGACATTGGGACAGCCGCCCGGCTTGTTGGCAAAGCCATCCCAGCTTTCGCCCTGCCGTCTCAATCGAGATTCAGCAACTTCGCGGCATTGCGGCCGCACATGGTCTGGATATCCTCCTCGGAGTAACCGGCATCAAGCAGCTCGGCGATCATGATGCGGAAGCCGTCCACCGGGCGCGCGGCGCCCTTGAGGCCGAGGTCTGAGCCGAACACCGTGTTCGCCACGCCCGCCGCCTCGATCAGCGGAATGACGGCCTGTGGCGGGCTCTTCTGGCCGCGGCCGGGAATGAACTGGGTGATGGAATGCTCCATCGTCACCCCCATGCCGGCAAGCTGGCGGATATGGGTCTCGTTGCAGCCGATCAGATAGGTCGGGTGATTGACGAGCATCTTGCGCACGCCGCGCGCCTTGGCCTCCTCGAACATGATGAACTGTTCGTCGACGCCAAGGTGCCCGCCCGCCAAGATGATGTCGCCGGCGGCGATGATATCGAGCACATGCCTGGTCTCATCCGTCAGCTTGCCGTTGGCATCCAGCACCGTAAGCGGGATCGGATCGGGGGCGCCTGCGACTTTGGGAAAGCCCTTGGCTTCGGTCGAGACCTTGTTGATGTGGTTGGCCGCCGAGAGCGTCGGCATCCACACGATCTTGCCGCCGAGCCGCACGGCATGATCGACCGCATGCGGATTGATGCCGCCCGAGGCATTGTTGAGCGCGATGCCCGAGAAGAAACGCACCCCCGTTTCCGGAAACAGCTTTTCCAGAATGATAGCGTGCGAGGTGCCGAGATAATAGTGATCCTTGGTGACCACGGCCTTGAACCTGGCCTCGCCGGCCTCCATCAGTTGCTCGTGATGGTCGAGAATGCGCGGCATCGCGGCGGGGCCGCTGTGGCAATGCAGATCGACCGATCCCGCGAGCAGCTTTTCCACCCGCGCATTGTATTCCGGTCGCGGCGGCGCTTCGAATTCAGCCATTCAGTGTCTCCTCAGGTCTCATTGGCGGGGGCGGGATAATCATCGGCGTTGAGCACCCAGCCGGTCTGTCTGGAAAAATCCCGGCGGGGCGGGCAGAAGACGTCCACAAGCTGGTTGGTTCCCTCGCCAACCGCTTCCGACGTGTGCAGGGCGCCCGCCGGAATGATGGCGATCGACGGGGCGCCGATGGTCACATGGTCGTCGTCGCGCCACAGATTGGCATCCGTTTCCCACGGCCAGCGCAGGTGGTGGACATAGGTGCCGGCAAGGCACAGCGAGCATTGCTGGAAATCGCCATGCTTGTGCGGCGAGAGCTGGGTGCGATCGCGCGGCCCCTGCCGCGGATAGACGAAATTGATCATGAAATTGGTGGAGCGGAAGATGCGCCCGAAGCGGCCCTCCTCCTGAGGCACGTCCAGCGAATAGGCCCGCACCTTGAAGCCGCCGACAGGATCGGGCCAGGGCTCGAGTGGCGGTACGTTGCGATCCGGCTCATGCGCTGGAAGCAGGGCCTCGCAGCGCGCGACGATATCGGCGGCCTTTCGGGTGAAGAAGCAGATCGCCGGCCCGCCGGCCTCGAACGCAATCGTGCTCGGCCCGCCCGGCACCACGACCACCGAATAACCCTCCACCGGCGTCTTGACGCCGTTCCAGGAAACGACGACCCGCGTTTCCTTCTCAGGCAGGACGACGACATATTCGTCCTCCTGACGCTCGCGGACGATCCGGCTGCCGGCGGGCTGGTCGGCATAGGTCGCGACAAAGTTCTGCGCCTGCGCATACCATGTCCGGACGCCGCCGTTTTCGTCTGAGGGCTTGCTGTCGTCGAACATGAAATAGCCGGCGGCGGCGACCGGGGCCGCATCCGGTTTTTCCGCGCTCTCGGCCTTGGCCAGTTTCGACCTCGGGTCGGAGGCAACATACATGATCTGATCCTCTATGCTTTGATTGTCTGGTCAACGGCGCGACAGGCGGAAAGCGCCTGGGCAGCGGCGCGGCGGAGAAACGCCTGGTCCGAGCCTGTCAGGAAGGCGGTGACGCCGAGCCGCATCAATGCGGCCTGATCGTCTTCGCCGGTGGCTAGCATCAGAACCGGCTTCCCCGCCTTGCGGCCCGCCGCGATCACTTTTTCCGAGGCGGCTTGAACGGCCGGCGAGGTCTGGCTCGCCTCGCCCATGGCAACCGAAAGATCGCCGCGCCCCACAAACAGGGCGGCGATCCCGTCCACGCCGGCGATGGCATCGATCACGTCGATCGCTTCCGGGTCCTCGATCATCGGGATGCAGAGCGTAATGGCATCCTGCTCGGCGAGGTGCCGGCCGGTTGCGACCGCGCCATAGTCCCCGGCCCTTCCGGTGCGCGAAAAGCCGCGCCGGCCGCCCCTGTAGCGGCAGGCCGCGGCAACCCGCTCTGCCTTCTCCACCGAATTGACATGCGGTATGAAGACCCCTGCCGCCCCTGCGTCGAGTTGCGCCATCAGATTGAAATCCGTCGGTTCGCCGACCCGCACCAGCGCGGCAACGCCGCGCGCCCGTGCGGCGAGAATCATTGCCTCGATCGACTCGCGATTGATCGGCGCATGTTCTTCATCGATGACAATGAAATCATAGCCAATCGAGCCGAGAATTTCGGTGGCGTGAAATGTCGGCGTCTTGACGAATGTGCCGAAAAGCGGCTCGCCTCCCCGCAACCGCGCCGCAAAGCCGGTTTGTTCCGCTGCCATGGTCCGGTCTGTCCCTCTCGTTTCCTCAGCGAGAAACTAGAGCCGCACATAATCCTCGAGACACCCGGGATTCGCCGGGTTTCACACTATGAAACACGGCCAGGAACCGGTCGACCGCAGCACCCCGGAAATGATGATTTTACCGGCAAAGAGACAGCACTTGGCAGGAGGCGCAGAGGATGAAACGGCTGGAAGGCAAACGGGCATTTGTAACGGGGGCCGGCCGCGGCATCGGCAAGGCAATCGCGAGCGGCCTTGCCGCGGCCGGCGCCGAAGTCGCGATTGCCGATATCGATCCCGAGACCGCAGAGGCCGCCGCGCGCGAAATCCCAAACGCCACGCCCGTCGTCGTCGATGTCTCCGACCGCAAGGCGGTATTCGAGGCAATCGACGGCTACGCTGCTGATGGCGGCTTGCATATTCTGGTGCCCAACGCGGTCTATTTCAATTACGCGCCGCTGGTGGACATGCCCGAGGACGTGGTCGACAGGATGCTCGATATCGGCATCAAGGGCACGTTCTGGGCGGTGGCGGCCGCAACGCCGCATATCGCGAAATCCGGCGGCGGATCGATCATCACGCTGTCATCGATCGCGGTTTCGATCGCCATCCCCCGCGCCGCCGTCTACACCTCCATCAAGGGCGCGATCGACGCCTTCACCCGGCAGCAGGCGATCGAACTCGCGCCGCTCGGCATCCGCGTCAACGCGCTGGCGCCCGGAACGGTGCCGACGCCAGGCGTCGCGAGCATCGCCGACGAGGCCGCGCTTGAGCGCCGCAAGGCGTTGTCGCCGTTCAACCGGCTGGTGCAGGCCGAAGAGATCGCCGACGGCGCGGTCTTTCTCGCCTCCGAAGATGCTCGGTCGATCACCGGCATCACCCTCAAGATCGACGCCGCCCAGACCATTTCCGGCCCGAGATAGGCCGCGACCCGTCGCAACAAGGAACAAGCAATATGTCAGATGTCGTGCGAAAGGATTTCCACGTCAAAACGGTCGACGGCTATTCGGTCGCGATCCGCGAGGTCCGCTCGGACAAGACCGACCGCGTTCCCATGATCCTGCTGCATGGCACGCGGATACCGGGCCTTTCCGAGTTCGACCTCGCGGTGGAGCACGGCTCGCTCGCTGCTGATCTCGCGGCCAAGGGCCATGTGGTCTATATCCTCGATGCCCGCGGTTTCGGCCGTTCCCAGCGCCCGACCGCCATGGACGAGCCGCCGGTTCCCGGCGCCGATCCGCTGGTCCGCACCATCGAGATCACTCGCGATGTCGATGCCGCGGTCGACCATCTCAGGACTGCGACCGGGCGCGACGAAGTCGGTCTGTTCGGCTGGGGCGTGGGCGGCACCTGCTGCGGCATGTATGCCGCGCTCTGGCCGGAAAAAATCAGCCATATCGTGCTCTATACCGTGATCTATGGAGGCGCCGGCGACCAGCCGAGTTTCCAGATCGGCTCGATCTGGGACGACCCGGAAAATCCGGGTCATTTCAACCAGAAGCGCTTCGGCAACTACACCTTCAATTCGCTCGAGGTTCTGGACAAGCACTGGAACGAGCAGATCCCGATCGAGGACAAAGACGCCTGGCGCGACCCGGCGATGTTCGAGGCGTTCCGGCAGGCGCTGATCGACGGCGACCCGACCGCGATGGACCGCGACCCGCCGAGCTACCGTAGCCCCAACGGCATGCTGGAAGACCTCTACCGGATGGGCTGCAATGCCCAGAAGCTGTTCCACGCCAGCCAGATCTATTGCAAGGTCATGATCGTGAAGCCGGAATTCGACACGCTCTGCACCCCGGCCGATCTCGAAGCGCTGGTCACCGATCTGGAACATGCCGAAGCGGTCGATGTGTGGGCCGAAAAAAACACAACCCATTACGTCCTGCTCGACCGCCCGGAACGCGGCCGCGACAATCTTCTGGCGCGGATGGATGCGTTTCTGCGGTAAACGGAATTCCGCCGAAGGAAAAGGCCGGGACGGATCATCGCTTCCGGCCTTTCTTCTTGTCCGGATCGTTGGGCTCAAGCACTCAGGCCGCTATTCTTCCGCTTCATCCGTCATGTCCGTTCAAGGCCGGCATGAAGGAAAGTCAGTAAGGACCTTGAGAACGGTCTGCGCCAAAAAATGCCCGCTGCCCCTTGCATGAGGGCGCAAATAAGGGAAACCATCCGGGACGTTCAGGCACAACGATCCGGTGAAAACGATGGACCCCGTCCCCTATATCGACATCTATTGCGAACGTACTGCCGCCGGCTTCTGGGCCGAGCCGCTGAACGCGCTCACCAACCTGGCCTTCATCATCGCGGCCCTCATTGCCTGGCCCGCCGCCTGGCGCAGACCCGCGCGGAGCCCGCTGGAACTGACAGTCATCGCGCTGGTCGGGGTGATCGGCGTCGGGTCGTTCCTGTTCCACACGCTCGCCACGCCATTGTCGGCGGCGCTCGACGTGATCCCGATCTGGCTGTTCTTCTTTCTCTACATCCTGCTGCTGTTCGTCCGGGTGGCCGACGGCAAGACCTTCGATATCATCGGCTACATGATCGCGACCATCATGGGCTTTGCGCTCGTCGTCTATCTGGTCGGTCTTCTCTCGCGCGGCGGTGAGGCGCCGCTCAACGGCTCGCTGCAATACGCCCCTGCCCTCATCGCCATGGCGGTCGCTTCAGTGATTGCGGCATGGCGCGATCATCCGGTCTGGCGCTATTTCGCCGGCGCCACCGCGATCTTCATCATGTCGCTGACATTCCGCAGTCTCGACCAGTCCACCTGCATGGCGACGGCGGGGATCGGCACCCACTTCCTCTGGCACATCCTCAACGCCACTGTGCTCGGCATATTGCTGATGGGCGCAGTGAGGGAGCTGCCGCCTTCCACAAGGTAATAAACCCTTGAGTAGGCACAGTATTCACTTGAATAAAGTCATAATAAATGCTACAATGAATCCAGAAACGCACCCAATAATCAAGTCATTAAGGTTATGCATTATGAATAAAAATAATATGAAAACAAAAAATGAAACGAGACAAAAAACTATTAATAGAGAAAAAGACAAAAAAATCGACATAAATTCATTTGAATTTAATTCAAATCTTAAAAATTTCTGTAATTTTCTAAAAAAATCAAGTAAAAAGCGCACCGTATCAGGGCTATGCCGGCTTCGCCGGCATAGCCCTGATACGGTGCAATTATACATCCCTCTATAGGATTTTATACTAGTTTTATTAGAAATGTCAACGCTTAATTAGTCTCGCTAGGATATACCTAGGTTGAAATACGCCGTTACCGGCACGTGGTCGGACGGCTTTTCCCAGCCGCGCGCTTCCGTCAGGATATCGAAGCGCTGGAAAGCCGGGACGAGGTCGGGTGAGGTCCAGATATGGTCGAGGCGGCGGCCGCGATTGGCGGCCTGCCAGTCCTTGGCGCGATAGCTCCACCAGGTGTAGAGCTTCTCGTCTTCCGGCGTGACGTGGCGCATCAGGTCCACCCAGCCGCCCTTGGCGATCAGGTCCTTCATGCCCTCAGTCTCGACCGGCGTATGGCTGACGACCTTCAGAAGCTGCTTGTGCGACCAGACATCGTTTTCCATCGGCGCGATATTGAGATCGCCGACCAGGATCGAGCCGATGCCATCGCCCTGATCGGCCTTCAGCACCTTCATCTCTTCGAGGAAATCGAGCTTGTGGCGGAATTTCGGATTGATCTCGGGATCGGGCTCGTCGCCGCCGGCCGGCACATAGAAATTATGCAGCCTGATCTTCCTGCCGCCGGCATCAAACACGGCGCAGATATGGCGGGTATCGCCCATGGCGCAGTAGTCCGTCGAGAACCCCTCGCCGAGCGGAATGCGGGAGACGATCGCGACCCCGTGATAGCCCTTCTGGCCGTGCACCTCGATATGCTCGTAGCCGAGTTCGCGCAGCGGCTTGTAGGGGAACTGGTCGTTCAGGCATTTGATTTCCTGAAGGCAGAGAATATCGGGCTGATAGTCCTTCAGAAAGCGTTCGACGATCGGCAGGCGCAGGCGCACCGAATTGATGTTCCAGGTCGTAAGTCTCAATTCCACCGGCAATCGCCTTCCTTGCTGAACGGGGCATCAGCATTAGGCGATTCGCCGGGCGACCGGAAGGGCGCCCTCCCCTTGACCCGTCAGTTGTTGCTGCCGGGGCTTGCCATGATCTGGTCGTAGGGAATGCGGAACACCGAGCGTGCGAACTTCACCCCGGTGCGCACATTGGAAAGGATCACCGTGGTGTCCTTGCCCTGGGCATCCGTAATGGTCCACTGGCGCAGGTCGAAGGTCTTGCTGTCGAACATCATCGTGATCACCTGATCGCCGAAGATCGACTTGTCGCCGAGCACGATCACCGTCAGCCCGTTCTGCTCGCGCACATCGCGCACCATGCGATGCTGGAGGTCGATCTGGTCGGCAAGCAGCAGCGACAGCGGCGTGCGCGACAGCGGATAGAAATCCCAGGTGTCGAGATCGCCATTGCCGACGGCGACGTTGCGACCGTCCGCGATCACCTTCAGCGTCGAGGGCGGGTCATAGTCGAAGCGCAGCTTGCCGGGGCGTTCCAGATAGAACTTGCCGCCGGACTGCTCGCCGCGCGGGCCGAACTGCATGAACTCGCCGGTCATCGACTTGACGGATGAAAAGTGGTCGGCGACCCGCTGGGCCGCTACGCCGGACGAAGCGGATGTTGCCTGCGCCACCTGCACGGAGCCGTCGCGCTTGGTCGGCGTCGGCACATTGCTTCCCGACGGCAGGGCCTGCGCGAATGCCGGCAGGCCGATCAGCAGCGCCGCACCGCCAACGACACCGCCGAGAAACTGACGACGAACCAGGGACGAAGTGTTTTTAGACTTGCTCATATATCCGATCCTGAAAACTGATTGCGGCCCGGTTGCGCCGCCAAAGAGGCGTTTTCGGGGCGGCTCGGCCTGAATGTTTCTGCCGGCAAAGATGGGGCGTCAGCGCGGGCCTTCAATGATGTCCTGCTCCGTCGGCACCAGAATCTCGCGTTTGCCGGCATGGTTGGCCGGGCCGATCACGCCTTCCTGCTCCATACGCTCGATCAGGCTCGCGGCGCGGTTATAGCCGATGCCAAGGCGGCGCTGGACGTAGGAGGTCGACGCCTTACCGTCGCGCAGCACGATCGCCACGGCCTGATCATAGGGATCATCCGACTTCGCCATGTTGCCGGCGCTGCCGCCGTCGCCGTCATAGCCGCCATCGCCGTCCTCATCCTCGTCGGCGGTGATCGCGTCGAGATATTCCGGCGTGCCCTGGGTCTTCAGATAGGCGACGATATCCTCGACCTCGGGGTCCGAGACGAACGGGCCGTGGACGCGCTGGATGCGCCCGCCGCCGGCCATGTGCAGCATGTCGCCCTGGCCGAGAAGCTGTTCGGCCCCCTGCTCGCCGAGGATTGTGCGGCTGTCGATCTTGGAGGTCACCTGGAACGAGATGCGGGTCGGGAAGTTCGCCTTGATCGTGCCGGTGATGACGTCGACCGACGGGCGCTGGGTGGCCATGATCACGTGGATGCCCGCCGCGCGCGCCATCTGCGCCAGACGCTGGACCGCGCCCTCGATATCCTTGCCGGCGACCATCATCAGGTCGGCCATCTCGTCGATGATCACGACGATATAGGGCATCGGCTCGAGATCGAATTCCTCGGTCTCGTAGATCGCCTCGCCGGTCTCGCGGTCGAAGCCGGTCTGCACGGTGCGCGACAGCGTCTCGCCCTTTTCGGCCGCCTGCGCCACGCGGCTGTTGAAGCCATCGATATTGCGCACGCCGAGTTTGGCCATGTTCTTGTAGCGCTCTTCCATCTCGCGCACGGTCCATTTCAGCGCGACGACCGCCTTTTTGGGATCGGTGACGACCGGCGACAGCAAATGCGGAATGCCGTCATAGACGGAGAGTTCGAGCATTTTCGGATCGATCATGATCAGGCGGCACTGCTCGGGCGAGAGCCGGTAGAGCAGCGACAGGATCATGGTGTTGACCGCGACCGACTTACCGGAACCGGTGGTGCCGGCGATCAAGAGATGCGGCATCTTGGCAAGGTCGACCGTGACCGATTCGCCCCCGATCGTCTTGCCGAGCGCCATGGCGAGCTTGGCCTTGGAGTTCTGGAAATCCTGGCTGGCGATGATCTCACGCAGGAATACCGTCTCGCGGTGCGGATTGGGCAGTTCGATGCCGATCGCGTTGCGGCCGGGAATGACGGCCACACGCGCCGAGATCGCCGCCATCGAGCGGGCGATATCGTCTGCAAGGCCGATGACGCGCGAGGACTTGATGCCGGGCGCCGGCTCCAGTTCGTAAAGCGTGACCACCGGGCCGGGGCGGACATGGATGATCTCGCCTTTCACCCCGAAATCGTCGAGCACCTTTTCCAGCGTGCGGGCATTGTCCTCCAGCACCTCTTTCGACAGCGCCTTGTCGCGGGCAAGGCCCTTGGGCTCGGCCAAGAGGGCTGCGGACGGCAGTTCGAAACCGCGCGGGGAAATCGACCCGTGGGAAGGCCGGCGCACGGTTTCCGCGCTCACCGGCTTGGGCGGCGGCGCGGGCGCTGCCACCACCGGCGCGCGCGGCGTCTGGCGCGTAACGCGCGGCTCGGACGAGCCGAAATCGGCGCTCAGCACGCCCTCGGGCAGATCGTCATCATCGTCGAAATCGTCGCCCATCTGCCCGTCATAGTCGAAGGGCGGCGGGTCGGCAGGGCGGTAGCCCGTCTCGCGCGGACGGTCGGGATCGACAAGACTTGGCTCACCGCTGCGCCGCCATGATGACGGATAGGCCGGCTCGTCATCGTCCAACCGGTCGAAACTGTCCTCGTTGAAATCATAGGGCGCGTCGAAATCCTCGTCCTCGTCACGCCGGCGGCCGAAGATCTTGTTGAAGCGGGCGCGCGAAATGTACCAGGTATGGGCGGCATAGCCGATCAGCGGCGCAAGCGAGAACCAGCCTTCGCGCTCCTCCGACAGATCGGAAACGGTCGGCGCACCGGGATCGCTCGAATGGCGTTTTGCGGCCGGCTTTTCGGGAACGACCTTCGGCTGGCGAATGATCAGCCCGGCGGCGTAGAGCTGCAGGAACAGCGCCGGCAGCGCGAAAATGCCGCCCACGATCATCGCGGCCAGCCCCGAAGGATATTGCCCGATAAACAGCGCCGGGAAACGCAGGATCAGATCTCCGGAAACCCCGCCGAGACCGTTTGGCAGCGGCCATGTCGGCGGCGGCGGCACGCAGCCGAGCACCGCGGCGGTGACAATCGCAGCGCCGATCCAGGCGAAGAAGCGCGAGGGTTTGCGATAGATCCGCTTTCCCGCCATCATCGCGAGCGACCAGGAAAGCACCGGCAAGAGCGCGAACACGCTGGCGAGCCCGAAGGCCTGCATCACGATGTCGGCGAAATCGGCGCCGGGATAGCCGAGAATATTGGTCGGCAGGCGGCCGGTGGCGTGGAGTTTGCTCGGATCATCGACATTCCACGTCGCCATCGCCGCGATCGCAAGGCAGAGCGCCACGAACAGCGCGAAGCCGAAAAGCGCTGCCACATAGCGGCGGACAAATCCGATAAGCGAGAACTCGCCGCCGCTTCTGTCTTCAAACCGCTCTGCCCGTGCAGCCATGACAAATACCCTCATACCTTCAACCGAACGCTCCGCCCGGAAACAAGGCGTCTCCCGGCAGATTCGCAGCCGAGGCTAACAGCGATGGGTTAAAGCCTCTTTAACCATCGCCGGGTCGTGTCGCAGCCGGGCCTTTTCCACCGATCGTTTTCGGGTATTTGCCTGCGGTTTTCCGCTCAGCCCTCTTCGCGGGCAACAGCGCGCCAGCCGATATCGCGGCGGCAGAAGCCTTCGGGCCAGTCGATGCTCTCGATCAGCTCATAGGCGCGGGTCTGGGCCTCGGTGACGTTGGGTCCGAGCGCGGTGACGTTCAGCACCCGGCCGCCATTGGCGACGAGCTTGCCATCCTTGATCGCCGTGCCGGCATGGAAGGTCCGCGCGGTTGCGCCATCGGCGGGCAGCGCCTTGATCTCGCTGCCCTTCTTGTAGGCCCCGGGATAGCCCCTGGCCGCCATCACCACTGTCAGCGCCGTCTGCTCGCTCCAGTCGGCGCCAACCGAATCGAGCCTGCCCTCGGCGCAGGCAACGAGGATCGGCAGCAGATCGCTTTTCAGCCGCATCATCATCACCTGGCATTCCGGATCGCCGAAACGGGCATTGTATTCGATCAGCTCGGGCCCCTTTTCGGTGATCATCAGGCCGGCGTAAAGCACGCCCTGGAACGGGTGGCCCATCTCCGCCATGCCCCGGATCGTCGGCTCGATGATCTCCTTCATCGTGCGCTCGATCATCGCGGCATCCATCACGGGCGCCGGCGAATAGGCGCCCATGCCGCCGGTATTCGGCCCGGTGTCGCCATCGCCCACGGCCTTGTGATCCTGGGCGGTGGCGAGCGGCAGGGCGTGTTTTCCATCGGACAGGCAGAAGAAGCTCGCTTCCTCGCCCACCAGAAATTCCTCGACCACCACTTCCGCGCCGGCCGCCCCGAACGTGCCGGAGAAGCAGTCGTCGATCGCGGCAAGCGCCTCGTCATTGGTGCGGGCGACGGTAACGCCCTTGCCGGCGGCAAGGCCATCTGCCTTGATCACGATCGGCGCGCCGATCTCCAGCACATAGGCCTTCGCGGCCTCGGCATTGTCGAACCGCTGATAGGCGCCGGTCGGGATATTGTAGCGGGCGCACAGATCCTTGGTGAAGCCCTTGGAGCCCTCAAGCTGCGCCGCCGCTTTGGTGGGGCCGAACACCTTCAGCCCTGCGGCCTGCAGATCATCCGCGAGCCCGGCGACCAGCGGGGCCTCGGGACCGACGACCACGAGGTCGATCGCCTTCTCGCGGCAGAACGCGACCACGGCCGCATGGTCGGTGACATCGAGCGCCACACAGACCGCATGGGCGGCAATGCCCGGGTTGCCGGGAGCGGCATAGAATTCGCCGATTTCGGGGGATTGCGCGAGTTTCCAGGCCAGCGCATGCTCGCGCCCGCCCGAACCGATCAGAAGGACATTCATGGGTCCGCTCCGTTTGTCACCTGCTGCGTTTGGGTAAGCAGGCCGGCGGCAAAGGTCAAGGCCGGGGCGCGTTAACATCCGGGGCAATATTGTGGAAGGCCGCAAGCGCCCGCGCCAAAGCCATTGTTTCGGCGCGATGAACGCCTAAATTCGCGTCTCCGTGAAAGATGGAACGAGATTGATGGCCGCAGAAAAAATCGCCCGCATCGTCGCAGAGGAAATCAAGGCCCGCCCGGAACAGGTGGATGCCGCTCTGAAGCTTCTGGATGAGGGCGCGACCGTGCCCTTCGTCGCGCGTTACCGCAAGGAGGCGACCGGCGGGCTGGATGACGGCCAGTTGCGCACGCTCGCCGAGCGCATCACCTATCTGCGCGAACTGGAGGCCCGGCGCGCCACCATCGTCGAATCGATCACCAGCCAGGGCAAGATGACGGATGAGCTTTCCGGCAAGATCGCTGCTGTGACCACCAAATCCGAACTGGAAGACCTCTACCTCCCCTACAAGCCGAAGCGCCGTACCCGCGCGATGATCGCCCGCGAGAACGGGCTCCAGCCGCTGGCCGACGCGATCTTCGGCGACCGCAGCTCGGACCCGGAAAAACTCGCCGAGGCCTATGTCAACGACAAGGTCGCCGACATCCGCGCAGCCCTCGACGGCGTGCGCGATATCCTGTCGGAGGAGTTTGCGGAGAATGCCGAACTCGTCGGCAGGCTCAGGCAATATATGCGCGACAACGCGATGCTTTACGCCACCGTGGTGCCCGGCAAGGAAGAGGCCGGCCAGAAATTCTCCGACTATTTCGAACACGCCGAGAAATTCGCGACCGCGCCCGGCCATCGGGTTCTCGCCATGCTGCGCGGCTTCAACGAGGAAGTGCTGTCGGTCGCGATCGAGGCCGACCGCGACAACCCCTCCCCGGTCAAGCCCGCCCAGCAAATGATTGCGCGCTTCTTCGACATTGACGGAGAAGGCAAGGCCAACGCCTTCCTGATGCAGGTCGCCGGCTGGTGCTGGCGGGTGAAGCTCTCCACCTCGCTCTCGCTCGACCTGATGCGGGAAATGCGCGAGCGCGCCGAGGACGAGGCGATCAACGTGTTCGCCCGCAATCTGAAGGACCTGCTGCTGGCCGCCCCCGCCGGCTCCCGCGTCACGCTCGGCCTCGATCCGGGCATCCGCACCGGCGTCAAGGTCGCCGCCGTCGATGGCACCGGCAAGCTGCTCGACACCGCCACCATCTACCCGTTCCAGCCGCGCAATGATGTTCAGGGCGCCATGGCCGCACTGAAGGCGCTGATCGCGCGCCACAACGTCTCGCTAATCGCGATCGGCAACGGCACGGCCAGCCGCGAGACCGAAAAACTTGTCGCCGACGTGCTGAAGGCGGTGCCCGACCCGAAGCCGATGAAGGTGATCGTGTCTGAGGCTGGCGCCTCGGTCTATTCGGCTTCCGAGACGGCGGCGAAGGAATTTCCGGACCTCGACGTCTCGCTGCGCGGCGCGGTTTCCATCGCCCGCCGCCTGCAGGATCCGCTGGCCGAACTCGTCAAGATCGAGCCGAAATCGATCGGCGTTGGCCAGTACCAGCACGATGTCGACCAGATGAAGCTGTCGCGCTCGCTCGACGCCGTGGTCGAGGATGCGGTCAACGGCGTCGGCGTCGACCTCAACACCGCTTCCGCGCCGCTGCTTGCGCGCGTGTCCGGCCTCGGTCCCTCGATTGCCGAGCAGATCGTGCTGCACCGCGATGCCAATGGCGCGTTCAAGAGCCGCAAGGAATTGCTGAAGGTCGCCCGCCTAGGGCCCCGCGCCTTCGAGCAGAGCGCCGGCTTCCTGCGCATCCGCGATGGCATCGAGCCGCTGGATTCATCCGCCGTCCATCCGGAAGCCTATGACGTGGCGAAGAAGATCGTCGCCGCCTGCGGGCGGGATCTCCGCGCGTTGATGGGCGACAGCGCCGCACTGAAGGCCATCGATCCACGCGCCTTCGTCGATGACCGCTTCGGCCTGCCGACCGTGCGCGACATTCTGGCGGAGCTCGAAAAGCCCGGCCGCGACCCGCGCCCGGAGTTCAAGACCGCGAGCTTTGCCGATGGCATTGACGAGATTTCCGACCTCAAGCCCGGCATGGTGCTGGAAGGCACCGTGACCAATGTCGCCGCCTTCGGTGCTTTCATCGATATCGGCGTGCATCAGGACGGGCTCGTCCACGTCTCACAGCTCGCCGACCGCTTCGTCAAGGACCCGCATGAGGTGGTCAAGGCCGGCGATGTGGTGAAGGTTCGCGTGGTCGATGTCGACGTAAAACGCAAGCGCATCGGCCTGTCGATGAAGAGAGACGACGGCGCGCCCCCCGCCCGCGGCCCCCGCAACGATCGGCCGCGCGAGCGCGGCAATGACCGGCGCGACAAGCCGCAGTCGCAGGGCGCGTTCGGCGCAGCACTTGCGGATGCGATGCGGAAGAAGTGAAGCGGGAGCTCTGCTCTCGTCCCTACAATAGAGAATCAGACGACCCGGAACTGGTCTCCTCTCACGTTCGGCGACCGGCCATGCCTGTCTGTGCTGCCTGCGCAAACCGCGCTGGTTGCATTGAACGACAGGCATCCCACAACCCAGAACTGCCAAAGCGGCACATTGTGCCCGGAAACGTGTCGATCGGGGATCGGACGCCCGCCTTGTTTCTTGCGCCAGAATGAATAATGTGCGTGAAATAATATGTGACATAAGCAGGCATTCGGGGGATTGCGATGGCTTCTCAGCTGTTCAACCTGGTCGAAAAGATCATTAAAACAGGCACTTTGAGGATAAAGGACGCAACAGGGACGGTAACGACTTTCGGGGATGGCACCGGTGATCCGGTCGCGATCCGGTTCACCGACAAGGAAGCCGAAAAGCTGGTGGCGACAGACCCGGCGCTTACCCTCGGCGAAATGTACATGCAGGGCCGCTTCCAGATGGAAGAAGGCAATATCTACGACTTCCTGTCGCTGGTGCGCCGCAACACCCTGGAAATCGTATTCTCGCCGATGATGGCGGCAAGGGTGTTCTGGCGTATCGGACTTGCCCAGTTACAGACGCGGTTGCCGATCAACCACAACCGCAAGAATGTCTCCCATCATTACGATCTGACGCCGCCGCTGTTCAGCCTGTTTCTGGATGAGGACTGGCAGTATTCCTGTGCCTATTTCGACCCGCCGGACATCTCGCTCGACGAGGCGCAGCTTGCCAAGAAGCGCCACATCGCCGCCAAGCTGCGGCTGAACGAGGGCCAGCGCGTTCTGGAAATCGGCTCGGGCTGGGGCGGGCTCAGCATGTATCTGGCCGAAATGGCCGGGGTCGACTGCACCGGCATTACGCTGTCGCACGAGCAGCATGCGATTTCCTCCGACCGCGCGGCAAAACGCGGACTTTCGGACAGGGTGCGCTTCGAGCTGCAGGACTACCGGACCATGAAGGCCAAGCCCTTCGACCGGATCGTCTCCGTCGGCATGTTCGAACATGTCGGCATTGGCCGCTACCGGAATTTCTTCGACAAATGCTTCGAGCTTCTGGACGATGACGGCGTGATGCTGCTGCATTCGATCGGTCGCGATGTCCCGGGCCATGGCCATACCAACCCGTTCATCGAGAAATACATCTTCCCCGGCGGCTATATTCCCTCGCTGTCGGAGGTTCTGCCGGCGGTCGAGAAATCCGGCCTGCTGGTGCGCGACATCGAAATCCTGCAGATGCACTATGCCTATACGCTGAGAGCGTGGCGCGAGCGCTTCGTGGCGCGCAAGGAAGAGGCAATCAAGCTCTATGACGAGCAGTTCTTCCGGATGTGGGAATTCTATCTCGCCGGCTCGGAAATGGCGTTCGAGTGGGACAAGATGTTCATCTTCCAGATGCAGCTTTCAAAGAGCCAGTTTGCCACGCCCAATAACCGCCGCTATATGTTCGAGGCGGAAGACAAACTGAAAGCCGCGGAAGCGAACCGGGCGCCGCTGGAGCCTGTCGAGTTTCCCTGATCCGGCTTTGTTCAGGGCAGACAGATGAGCAATATTTTCGAGGATAACGGTCGCGTGGTTGACGCGCCGTCGGATAATTTCGTCTACCGGCTGCTGCCGCCTTCGCTGTGGCCCTATGCACAGCTTGCCCGCTGGGACCGGCCGATCGGCTGGCAGCTATTGCTGTGGCCCTGCCTGTGGTCGGCGGCGATGGCGGCCGGCGTGACGGCGGATGCCAATGCCTTCCGGCCCGGCCAGTTCATTACCCATTGTCTGCTGTTCTGGCTCGGCGCTGTGGCCATGCGCGGGGCGGGCTGCACCTATAATGACCTTGTCGATCACGACATCGACAACCAGGTGGCGAGAACCCGCTCGCGACCCCTGCCCTCCGGCCGGGTCACCCGTCGCCAGGCGAAGATCTTCATCCTGCTGCAGGCGCTGACGGGACTGGCCGTCCTGCTCTGCTTCAACCTCTTCACGATCGTGCTGGCGATCTCGTCGCTGGTGATCGTCGCGATCTATCCCTTTGCCAAACGTTTCACCGACTGGCCGCAATTCGTGCTGGGGCTCGCCTTTTCCTGGGGGGCGCTGGTGGGATGGGCGGCGGTGTTCGGGGCGCTGTCGGGGCCTGCAGTGCTGGTCTATATCGCCGCGGTGCTCTGGACCATCGGCTACGACACGATCTACGCGCATCAGGACAAGGAGGATGACGCCCTCATCGGGGTGCGCTCCACCGCGCGTCTGTTCGGCGACAACACCAAGCCGTGGCTGATCGGCTTTTACGGCGCAATGCTGGTGCTGATGGCGCTTGCCTTCCGCCTGGCGGGCCTTGGGTGGCCTTCATTCGCCGGGCTGATCATCGCCGGCGGGATGCTGCTCCGCCAGATCGCGGTGCTGAATATCGATAACGGCGATCAGTGCCTGCGGCTGTTCAAATCCAACCACCATGTCGGCATCGCGATCTTCGCCGGGCTGGTGGTCTCGATCTTCATCAGTTGATCTTCAGGCCGCGACCGCGCGGCCTGCGAGTTTCAGGGCAACGCCGAGCTTGCCGTCTTCCATCCGCACCGTCAGACGCGGGACCGGCCGGGTGGCCTTGCGGCGGCGCGGGCCTGCCTCGTCATTGGCGGCACTCACCCGATGCGGCTGAAAATCGACAGCGCGGGCGGCGCCATCGGCCTCGACCATCAGCATCGGAATATCGTAGAGCAGCGCCCATTCCTGCCAGTCGGCGACGATCGCCTCGAGATCATGGGCGACGAGCAGCGGGATGCACAGTTCCGGATCGGCGTGATGCAGTTCCAGCGTCACCGTGATCGCGCCGTCGACATGAGCCACCGCGCGGGCGGCAACGCCCTTGAAGGCCCGGCCCGGAAGCGCGATCGAGAACGGCAGATTGCTCGACGGCAAGTTACGGCGGACAACAGCGCCGCGGGTATCGAGCTTGACGGCGATGCGGGCATCGGTGCCCTTGGCCGTGTAGGAAAACTTCTGCGGAAAATATGCGGGATCGATTCTCAGAACCGTGTCGTCCCGTCCCCTCAAAACTTGCGTATTCGTCATCTCGTCACCCTTGATTTCTGTCCCCGGTATCCGGCGCACATTCGCGAACTTTTCCGTTCGTCTGAGGGCGATCATAGGCGAGGTTGTTACCAGCCGCCTTAACAAGCACGGTTAAGAAATTCCAACGCACATCAATGGTTATCAAAATCCGATTTCGAAGGGTTGAGAGAGCGTGAACGGCCTGGTGACGGGGCGTTAACCGCGAGGGGTGCGGGCTTGGAAAACGGTGTGCGGGAAAACATCGCCAATCTCCCCGCCGTAAGAGCAGGCAGAAACCTCACCGCCGAGACAAGTCTTCTCGCCCCGGAGAGGAAAGAAGACTTGGCGCACTGCATCGGGCTTGCTGAAAAGCCGAAAGCCATTACCGACCTTGAGGACCAATGAAGGCGCTCGAACCCGCGATATTATCGCGGCTCATGCGCAAACGCTCGCCTGATATCGCCTACTCGTCGCTCATCTTCAGCGCGGCGATGAAGGCTTCCTGGGGGATTTCGACCTTGCCGAACTGGCGCATGCGCTTCTTGCCGGCCTTCTGCTTGTCGAGCAGCTTGCGCTTGCGCGAGGCATCGCCGCCGTAGCATTTGGCGGTCACGTCCTTGCGCAGCGCAGAGATGGTCTCGCGCGCGATCACATTGCCGCCGATCGCGGCCTGGATCGGGATCTTGAACATGTGCTTCGGGATCAGCTCCTTCAGCTTCTCGCACATGTCGCGGCCGCGCTTTTCGGCGGCCGTGCGGTGCACCAGCATCGACAGCGCATCGACCGGCTCGCCGTTGACGAGTATCGACATCTTGACGAGATTGCCGGCACGGT
This sequence comes from Martelella sp. FLE1502, assembly GCF_053484255.1. Taxonomy (NCBI): domain Bacteria; kingdom Pseudomonadati; phylum Pseudomonadota; class Alphaproteobacteria; order Hyphomicrobiales; family Aurantimonadaceae; genus Martelella; species Martelella sp. FLE1502. The sequence continues at coordinate 9,378 of NZ_JBAKFQ010000018.1, read as the reverse complement.
AATCGGCGAGATGATAGTCGAACGAGGCATAGCCCTTGGAAATCGACTTCAGCCGGTCGTAGAAATCGAACACCACCTCGTTGAGCGGCAGTTCATAGGCCAGCATCGCGCGGTTGCCCACATAGGTCAGGTCGGTCTGGATGCCGCGCCGGTCCTGGCAGAGCTTCAGAATACCGCCGAGATATTCATCCGGCGTCAGGATCGACGCCTTGATCCACGGCTCTCGGATTTCGGCGATCTTGACCACATCCGGCATGTCGGCGGGATTGTGGAGTTCGATTTCCTTGCCGTCGGTCATCGTCAGTTCGTAGACCACCGACGGCGCTGTCGCGATCAGGTCGAGATCGAATTCGCGCTCCAGCCGCTCCTGGATGATTTCCAGATGCAGCAGGCCGAGAAAGCCGCAGCGGAAGCCGAAGCCAAGCGCCGCCGAACTTTCCATTTCGAACGAGAACGACGCATCGTTGAGCCTGAGCTTGCCGACGGCGGCGCGCAGGTCCTCGAAATCATTGGCGTCGACCGGAAACAGGCCGCAGAACACCACTGGCTGCGCCGGCTTGAAGCCCGGCAGCATCTTCTCGGTCGGGCGTTTGTCCTCGGTGATCGTGTCGCCGACGCGGGTATCGGCCACTTCCTTGATCGAGGCGGTGATGACGCCGATCTCGCCGGGGCCGAGTTCGTCGACCACCAGCATTTTCGGGGTCAGCACGCCGACGCGGTCGACCGGATATTTGGCATCCGTGCCCATCATCCGAATGGTCTGACCCTTCTTCAGCACGCCGTCGATAACACGCACCAGAACCATGACGCCGAGATAGGTGTCGTACCAGCTATCCACCAGCAGCGCTTTAAGAGGCGCATTCTCGCCCTTTTCCGTCTTCGGCGGTGGCAGCTTGTGAACGATGGCTTCCAGAACATCCGGCACGCCCATGCCGGTCTTCGCGGAGATCAGAAGGGCATCGGACGCATCGATGCCGATCACGTCCTCGATCTGCTCCTTCACCCGTTCCGGGTCGGCTGCGGGCAGGTCGGCCTTGTTCAGCACGGTGACCAGCTCATGATCGTTGTCGATCGCCTGATAGACGTTTGCGAGCGTCTGCGCTTCGACGCCCTGGGAGGCGTCGACCACCAGAAGCGAGCCCTCGCAGGCCGAAAGCGAGCGCGAGACCTCATAGGCGAAGTCGACATGGCCGGGCGTGTCGATCAGGTTCAGCACATAGGTCTCGCCGTTATTCGCCTTGTAGTGCAGGCGCACGGTCTGGGCCTTGATGGTGATGCCGCGCTCGCGCTCGATATCCATATTATCGAGCACCTGCGCCGACATCTCGCGCTCGGCCAGCCCCCCGCAGGTCTGGATCAGCCGGTCGGCAAGCGTCGACTTGCCGTGGTCGATATGGGCCACGATGGAAAAGTTGCGGATATGGTCGAGTGGAACGCGATCTTCATTTGTGCTCATGCGCGCGCATATAGCAGCGCACGCGGCATCTTCAAAGCGAAATTGCGGGCGGGACCAAGAGATCAGCAGCCAAACGCCTGCTGGTCCCGGATATAGTGCTCGCGTTCAATGTTCGGGTCTGTGAGGCGATAGGCAATACTGATCTGCCACTTTTCATCCCGGCAGCTTTGAGGGTAAATTTCGTTTGCCGTCTAACGATTGTCCCGCCGTGCCGGCAATACCAGATCGCGAAACGAGTTCTCATATATTTGCCCTTGACTCCACAATAATAGAATTCCATGATCGCATCATGGAAAACCTCGATCTCACCTTCGACCACGCCATTGCCGTCAACCTCAAACGCCTGCGCAACGCCGGCGGCTTTACGCTGGATGGGCTTGCGGAAGCCTCGGGCGTCAGCCGTGCGATGATCTCACGGATCGAGCGGGCGGAGGCCTCGCCGTCGGCGCTCATTCTGGCAAAGCTCTGCGCCGCGCTCGGCACCACGTTGTCGGCGTTCTTCGCCGATGCCGACCGGCCCGTCGATCCGCTGTCGCGCCGGGTCGACCAGCCGGTGTGGCGCGATCCGGAAACTGGCTATTCGCGCCGTTCGATCTCGCCATCCGGCACCGGCTCCGGGGTCGATATCGTGCTGATCCGCTTTCCGGTCGGCGGCGGCATCTCCTATCCGCCCAAACACGGCGCTGACGGGCTGAGCCAGCATATCTGGATCATGAGCGGCGCCTTGAAGGTCGATATCGGCGAGGAGACCCATCTCCTTTTCAAGGGAGACTGCCTCTATATGCCGGTCGCCGATCCACACAGCTTTTCCAATGCCGGCGATACCGACGTGCTCTACGCCGTCATCATCGAGCGAACGCGATAAGGAGCGTCATGACGACCATCAGATTTCTATCCGCCGAGGAAGCCGTCGCCGCAATCCCGGCGCTCAGCGAGCTCCTGCGCGACAGTATCGAGGACAATGCCTCGATGGGCTTCATGGCGCCCTACGATCCGGCAGAGGCCCGCGCCTTCTGGCAGGGCGTCGCCGAAGGTGTGGCGGATGGCTTTACAGTGCTCGCCGTGGCGGCGGACGGAGACGATATCGTCGGCACGGTGCAGGCCGGCTTTGCGCGCAAGACCAACCAGCCGCATCGCGGCGATGTGATGAAGCTGATCGTGCGCCGCGACATGCGCGGCCGGGGCATCGCCCGCCAGTTGATGGAGCGGCTGGAGGCAGAATGCCTGAAGCGCGACCGCTGGCTGATGGTGCTCGACACCGCGACCGGAAGCGCCGCCGAAGCGATCTATCCCCGTCTCGGCTGGCAGCGCGTCGGTGTGGTGCCGGAATACGCGCTCTACCCCGATGGGGATTATTGCGGCACGACGTTTTTCTACAAGCGATTGGTCGACAACCGCATGTGAGCCGGTTTTTCTTTTGGCGGGATGTCACATTTGGCGAATCCCGCTCGTCATGGAGATGCAACACATCAAAAGAGGTTTTCCATGACTGCACGCATCGACTTCTACGCCGCCGGCCCCGAACTGGCGCGCCAGTGGCACGCCTTGTCCAACGACGTCAGCGGCCGGCTTGAGCATAGCCTGCTGGAGCTTGTCAAAATCCGCGCCTCGCAGATCAATGGCTGCGCCAACTGCATCAACATGCACACGATCGACGCCCGCCAGGCCGGCGAGAGCGAGCAGCGCATCTACCTTCTTTCTGCATGGCAGGAGGCGCCGTGCTACACAGAACGCGAGCGCGCGGCGCTCGCCTGGACCGATGCCCTGACACGGATTTCACAGGCGCCGATCCCCGCGGACGTCTATGATGAACTCGCCCGCCATTTCAGCGCGGAGGAACAGGTGAGCCTGACCATGGCAATCAATGTGATCAATGGCTGGAACCGCATCGCAGTCGGTTTTCAGATGTGGTTCGAGCCAAAGGTCGCGGCATGACGCGCGGTGACGCCAGTGCGGCGGAGCGGTTCGAACCGTTCCGTCCCCTCATGCGTCGCATCGCCTACCGCATGCTCGGCTCCCACGCCGACGCAGAGGACATGGTTCAGGAGGCCTTCATCCGCTGGATGAGCGTTGATCACGACATCGTGCGCTCGGACGAGGCATTCCTGCGTCGCATGATTGCCCGGCTCTGCCTCGACCAGCTGAAATCGGCGCGCACGCGACGCGAGACCTATATCGGTCCCTGGCTGCCCGAGCCCGCGATCGAGGAAGAACCGGAGGTCGATTTCACCCTGCCGCTAATGCTGGCGCTCGAAAGGCTGTCGCCGCTGGAACGGGCGGCCTTCCTGCTGCATGACGTGTTCGGTATGGATTTTGCAGCCGTCGGCGATGCGCTGGAGCGCAGCCCCGAGGCGGCCCGAAAGCTTGCCGCCCGCGCCCGCGACCACGTTCGCGAGGAAGCGCCGCGCTTCCCGGTTGAACCCCAGTTGGGGCTCGATGTCGCCCGCGCCTTTCACGCCGCCTCGCGCAGCGGCGATATCGAAGCCTTGCGCGACATGCTGGCCGCCGATGCCGCCTTCCACTCCGATGGCGGCGGCAAGCGTTCCGCCGCATTCCGGGTTGTCACCGGCGTCGAGGATATCATCACCATTCACAAAAGACTTGCCGAGATCGCCTGGAAACAGGGCTGCGCGCTGGTGCGGCTATGCTATGTCAACGGCCTGCCGGGTTTCATCACGCGGGAAGCGGACGGCGCGCTTCAGGTTACCGCCCTACTGCCCCGCGACGGCAAGATCGCCGCGATTTACGTGATGCGCAATCCCGACAAGCTCAGGCACCTCGATCCCCGCATGATGCATTGAAAGCAATTCCCGTTTGCCTCCCGATACGGTAAGGAAGAACGAACAGGAAAGGCTTTGACGATGCGCATACTCTATTCCGAGGACCACAAGTTTCGCGATGCCAAAACGGAGCTGCATGGCGGCGAACTGGTGAAGCCGTTCGAGGGGCCGTTCCGGGCGGTATGGATATTGGCGGCGCTGAAAGAGAACGGGTTTTCGGACATTGTCGCGCCCGAGGCGCACGGTCTTTCGGTCGCGGGCAAGCTTCACGATGCCGGCTATCTCGAGTTTCTGGAAACCATATGGGAGCGGTGGGTGGCGGCCGGCTTCACCAGCGAGGCAATCCCGATTTCGCTGCCGGTGCGCCGCTCCTACCACGCCCGCCCGCCGAAGAATATCGACGGGTTGCTCGGCTATTATGCCAACTCGGTGGAGACCTCGATCACCGACGGCACCTACCGGGCGGCCGTCGCCGCCAATGACTGCGCGATTTCGGCGACCGACCATGTCACGGCCAGTCATCGCCATGCCTTCGCGCTCTGCCGCCCACCGGGCCACCATGCCGGCATCGATCTGTTCGGCGGCTACTGCTTCCTGAACAATGCCGCGATCGCCGCCCAGCGGCTGATCGATCACGGCGCAGCAAAGGTTGCGATCCTCGACGTCGATTTCCACCACGGCAACGGCACGCAGGACATCACCTATGAGCGCGACGATATCTTCTTCGCCTCGATCCACGGCGATCCGGACGATGCCTTCCCCTATTTCTGGGGCCATGCGGAGGAAACCGGCAAAGGCAGGGGCGAAGGCTTCAACGCCAACTTCCCGCTGCCCCGCAACACGCCGTGGAGCGCCTATAGCGCGGCGCTGGAAAGTGCGATGAAACGGATCGCAGATTTCGGGGCGGAGGCGCTGGTGGTTTCGCTCGGTGTCGACACGTTCGAAAAGGATCCGATCTCCTTCTTCCGGCTGACCACGCCCGATTTCCGGCGCATGGGCGCAGTGCTGGCGGCATCGGGCCTGCCGATCGTCACCGTCATGGAAGGCGGCTACGGCGTCACCGAGATCGGCCACAATGTCGCGAATGTGCTGCTCGGCATGGAGGACGGCTGAGAAGCCCGCCCGAAAAATGCCGGATTATTCAGCTTGCGTTCAGCAAACCGATGCTACCTGCGGTTTAGAATTATCGCGTGGCGGTTTTTGTTCGAGATGCAGGAGGAATGCGATGTTCGGACTTGCACGCAGTAAACTGGTGGCCGTCGCGGCGGCGGCAGCGCTTGCCCTTTCGCCGATGGCGGCGCTTGCCCACCCGGCAGGCGGCTTCCACGGCGGTGGTTTTCATGGCGGTTTTCATGGTGGCGGGTTTGCCCCGCATGGCCCGGCCTTTCACGGCGGCGGCAATCCGCACTGGCAGGGCCCTCCGCCCTACTGGCACAATGGCCCGCATGGCGGCGGCCCGCGCGGGCCCGGCCCGGTTCGCGCGCCCCATGGTCAGCCCTGGCATGGCGGCCCGCCGCCACACTGGCACGGCCCGCCGCCGCCGCACTGGCATGGTCCGCCACCGCCCAATTGGGGCCCCTATTACGGACCGGCAGCGCTTGGCCCCTATTGGTACGGCCCGCCCTACGGTCCCTATGGACCGGGCTGGGGCTGGAACGGTACCGCCTGGGTTCCCTTTGCGGCAGGCGCGCTGATCGGCGGCGGCGTCGTGGCGGCAACCAACAACGGCACGGTCAACACGGCGACCACGCCGACGATCAATCCGAAGCACTATCAGTGGTGCGAGGATCACTACAAGTCCTACCGCGTCTCGGACAATACCTACCAGCCCTATCACGGGCCGCGGCAGCAGTGCGTTTCGCCGTATTACTGAGGGAGAGGAGATGCCCCGCGCCGGCTCCATGCCGTCGCGGAGCATTGTTGCGCCAGAGCCGGAAGGGCTCTATTCCGCCTTCAATTCCTTGAACCGGCTTTCATATTCGCGACGGAGCTGGTGACGCATCTGCGCCTCCTTGAAGCGGCGCTCCTTGTCCGGGGTGCTGAGATCGAGCTTGGGGATCGGCGTCGGCTTGCCATGTTCGTCCACGGCAACCATCGTGAAATAACAGGAATTGGTGTGACGGCGGTGGCCGCTGCGCACCTCCTCCGCCTCGACCCTGATGCCAATCTCCATCGAGGTGCGACCGGTATAATTCACCGAGGCCCGAAAGGTGACGAGTTCGCCGACATTGATCGGCTCGCGAAACGTCACCTGATCCACCGACAGCGTCACCGCATAATCCTGTGAATAGCGCGCCGCGCAGGAATAGGCCACGCGATCGAGCAGGTTCAACAGCGCGCCGCCATGCACCTTGCCGGAGAAATTCGCCATGTCCGGCGTCATCAGCACCACCATTTCAAGCTGGCTGGGATCGTGTTCGCGGTCCATTCATGTCCCCTCTTTGCAGGCCGTTTGCGATCGGGCCGGAGTCTTGCCCGAAAGCCGAATGCAATCAACAGCAAACTATGTCGCTGGATCAGGACGCGTGCTGCTGGCGGCGCTCTGGACAAGACATTTTCAGTCTGCATAGTGCAATCAGAAAGAGGGGCCATCCATGCACAGACCAACTTCGGCGCGCCTCATAGCGGTGCGAGCCTGATGAGCGAACAGGAAGACGCAGCGCTTGAGCAGCGCGACCGGCGCGCGGAGAACCGCTTTATCGTCATGGCCGCCGTGACCGGCATTGTCACGGGCACAATCGGCTCGTTTTTCCACCTTGCGATCGACCGGCTATCGACATGGCCGCAGGCGCTGGGACGTCTGCTGCAGGGGCCCTGGCTCGTCCTGGCGGCGGCGCTGATCACCATGATCGTCACCGTCGCCATGGTCGCCGTGGTACGCCGCTATGCGCCGGAGGCCGCCGGCAGCGGCGTGCAGGAAATCGAAGGCGCGATGAGCAATCTGCGCAATGTGCGCTGGCGCCGGGTTCTGCCGGTGAAGTTCCTCACCGGCATCGGCGCGCTGTCATCCGGCCTTGTGCTCGGGCGCGAGGGGCCAACGATCCATATCGGCGCGTCGATCGCGGCGGCCACCACGGATTTCTTCAAGGTCTCTGATACCGAAAGGCGCGGCCTGCTGGGCGCGGGCGCTGCCGCCGGCCTTGCCTGCGCCTTCAACGCCCCGCTCGCCGCCGTGCTGTTCATCATCGAGGAAACCCACAACCAGTTTCCCTATAACTTCCGCAGCTATATGGGCGTCATCGTCGCCGCCTTCTTCTCGACCGTGATGACGGAGGTGATCGGCGGCACCGCGCCGGATTTCTCCATGTCGGTCGCGACACCGGCGCTGGCCCTGCTGCCCGCCTTCATCGTTCTCGGCGCGCTGCTCGGCTTCGTCGGGGTGGCGCTCAATGCCAGCCTGATGAGCGTTTCCGGCTTCGCCATGGCGATGCACAAGCGCATTCCCTACCTGATGCCGGCGCTGATCGGGCTTGCGATCGGGGCGCTGTTCATCCTGTTTCCGCGCGCGGTCACCGGCGGCGAAAATGTCATCGTCGCGCTTGCCCGCGATCATGTCGTGCTGAGCGCGCTTCTGATGCTTGCGGTGTTGCGGTTCGCCACCATGGTGGTGAGCTATTCCGCCGGCACGCCGGGCGGCATCTTCGCGCCCATGCTGGCGCTGGCGATCGCGGTCGGCCTCGCCTTCGGCACGATCCTGGAAGGCCTGCTGCCGCAAGGCGCCGCCATCCCCCTCGCCTTCGGCATCGCCGCCATGGGCGGACTGTTCTCGGCTTCGGTGCGCGCGCCGGTGGTCGGCGTTGCGCTGACGCTGGAACTGACGGGCGCCTACACCATGACGCTGCCGCTGATCGCAACCTGCGTCACCGCCAATATCGCGGCCCGCTGGCTTGGCGGACAGCCGATCTACGAGCAATTGCTGGAACGGACTTTGAAACAGGCGGGCGTTCACCCGGAACGCATGCCGCACCGGCCCGAAAGCGAACTCGGCTGATGCCAGCGTCTCAAGCGTCGTAGGCGACGCGGAAGCCGACATTGCTGGCGGCGCTATCCGGCGTCAACGCCATGCGCGCTGCAATCCGGTAGCGATAGCAATAGCTGTAATGGCAGAGGAACGAGCCGCCCTTGAGCAGGCGCTCGTCGGCGGCCACGGCGGCGGCGTTGCGCTGCTTGGCGTGGCGCGAAAGCGAGCGGATGCGATAGGGATCGGCGGTCCACTCCCAGACATTGCCGGCCATGTTGTAGAACCCGCCCTCATTCGGCTCGAAGGATTGCGCCGGCGCGGTGCCCATGTAGCCATCGGCCATGGTGTTGTGATCGGGAAACCGCCCCTGCCAGATATTGCAGAAGATCTTGGTATCGGTCGGCTCCTCATCGCCCCAGACGAATTTGCGGCCGACGACGCCGCCATGGGCCGCCCGCTCCCACTCGGCCTCGCTTGGCAGCCTGCCGCCGACCCAGGTGGCGAATGCCACGGCATCGGCGTGGGAAACCTGGGTGACGGGGTGATCCAGCCTGTCCTCGACGCTGCTGCCCGGCCCTTCGGGATGAGCCCAGTCCGCGCCGTCGATCTTCCACCACCAGGGCGTATCCGGGGCATTGCCCGTGACCTCGGTCTCTTTCGACACCAAGCCAGCAAACACCGCCGACCAGCCGAAGCGCTCGGCCTCGCTGACATAGCCGGTCGCCTCGACGAATTCGGCGAAGCGGCGGTTGGTCACGGTCTGAGCCTCAAGGGCGAAGGGATTGAGCTTGACGAAGCGCGCCGGGCCCTCGCCATCCTGCGGGATTGCGGGATTATCAATGCCCACATGGCTGCGCCCGCCGGGAAGGGCAATCGCGTTGGAACGTTCACCGCCGGCGGTGGTGATGACCGGAGCCGCATCATCTGCCGGCCTTTCGCTGTTGCGCGATACCGCACAGCAGCTCCCCTTGCCCTCAACGCTCATCGATCCGCTCCCAGTCCTGCTGTCGTCGTTTTACCACGCTCCCTGTATCAATTCCGGCCAGAAATTGCCAATGGCGTGATGTCGCAGCCCTCCAGCCGGGGGATGCAGGAAACGATCAAAATCGAGAAGAAAATTTCGGAGAAATGGTCGGGGTGGCGGGATTCGAACCCACGACCCCTTGACCCCCAGTCAAGAA